>NZ_JACOOB010000016.1:0-104649 GCF_014287315.1 Bacteroides sp. NSJ-39
ATTTATTCAGGTGGTTATAGCACGAGGGTTCCACCTCTTCCCATTCCGAACAGAGAAGTTAAGCCTCGTCACGCCGATGGTACTGCGTAACAGTGGGAGAGTAGGTAGCCGCCGTTTTTTAAGAAGCCCCTTGATTCAGCAACGAATCAAGGGGCTTTCTGTTTTCCGCCACTTCTGAAAATGATTGCTATAAATCTTTTTTTAAGATAATAAATGGCTTTCTTTGGAAACAAAATCTTTTCTGACTTGTTCTAATAGTATGATTAAGATTTATAGTTTAAATGATGTGAATGATGATAAACTTAATCAATTTAATGACTATATTTGCGACCGAATTAGGTGAGACTAATAAATAACAACTAAGATATAATGAAAAGTTCTCCGAGATTCATATTGGCTTGTGTTCTGCTGATGCTATCTTTTAGCATAAGTGGAAATGCTACGGATTTCTCTACTTGCATATCTAGTTGTGAATCGACTTGTCAGTTCTCTGAATCATCTTCAGACAATACGAATCATCGTCCTTCTGTAGGTGGTCATCATGTGGATTATGATAACACACAGTCTTTATCCATTTCTGATGTAGAATTGGGCTTTAAGCCTGTTTCCGAAACGAATTCTAATTATCGTCTGCGTAGAATCATTGAAATTAATGACTCTTTGAAAGACATTATTAATAAGTTTTTCTTGTTGAGAGAAAACTCACTGGTATTAGATCAAAGTAAATCCTATTATTCGGATAAGGATCCTCATTATTCCATTATCTGCAGCGACTATTATGTGTTCGCTCTGAGACGTATCCTTATTTAGTATTTATTCCCCTCACTTCAATTAGTAATTTACTTTTCATACCCTGTATGAACTGTGTGGCTTTTTGTATCTAAAAAAGTTACCGGGTCTATAGCGCAGTGTGTCTAATTCTATTGACATTTTTTTTCTAAATAACTAAAATTAATATCTTAACAAAAAACTTATTATGGAAACTACTAAAAAAACTCATGTCGTAGGTATAAAGAATGCCGGTATCGTTATTATCTGCTGTTTTATTCTGGCAGTATGTATTTATCATTTCCTGTTGGGAAATCCGTCAAACTTTATGAACAATGATCCGAACAATCACCCGTTGCCAGGAAACTTTTTGGGTACCATTTACAAAGGTGGTATTATCGTGCCTGTCATTCAGACACTGCTGTTGACTGTACTTGCATTGAGTATCGAACGCTATTTTGCTCTCCGCTCTGCTTTCGGAAAAGGTTCTTTAGCTAAATTCGTTGCTAATATCAAAGCTGCATTGGCTGAGGGGGATATTAAGAAAGCGCAGGAAATCTGTGATAATCAGAGAGGTTCGGTAGCTAATGTGGTTACTTCTACTCTTCGTAAATATGACGAAATGGAGAAGAATACTGCTTTGTCTAAGGAGCAGAAGTTGTTGGCAATCCAGAAAGAGCTGGAAGAAGCTACTGCATTGGAAATGCCTATGATGCAACAGAATCTTCCGATTATTGCCACAATCACTACATTGGGTACATTGATGGGACTGCTCGGTACTGTAATCGGTATGATCCGTTCGTTTGCCGCTTTGTCCGCAGGTGGTGGTGCTGACTCTATGGCTCTGTCACAAGGTATTTCCGAAGCCTTGATTAACACTGCTTTCGGTATCTTGACCGGTGCATTGGCTGTTATTTCCTACAACTATTACACTAACAAAATTGATAAACTGACTTACGGTCTCGACGAAGTCGGATTCTCTATCGTGCAAACTTTTGCCGCTACTCACTAATTCTGCGGACCCTTTAAAATCTATAAATCATGGGTAGAGCGCAAATTAAAAAGAAAAGTACGTTCATAGATATGACCGCTATGAGTGACGTTACTGTATTGCTTCTTACCTTCTTTATGTTGACTTCAACATTCGTGAAGAAAGAACCGGTGCAAGTAAACACTCCGGCTTCCGTATCGGAAATCAAGATTCCGGAGACAAACGTGCTCCAGATTCTGGTAGATCCTAGCGGAAAGATATTTATGAGCCTCGACAAACAGCAGGATATGCAGGCTGTTTTGGAGAGCATGGGTGAAGAGTATGGTATTAAGTTTACTCCGGAACAGCAGAAGCGGTTTACGTTAGCTTCCACTTTCGGAGTGCCTATCAGAAGTATGCAGAAATTCCTCGATCTTCCTGAAGAACAACGGGATAAGATTCTTAAAAACGAAGGAATTCCATGTGATAGTACCGACAACCAGTTTAAGGCATGGGTACGCAATGCGCGTGCAGCCAACGCTGATTTGCGAATCGCTATCAAGGCGGATGCATCTACTCCATACTCGGTGATAAAGAACGTTATGAACTCACTTCAGGATTTGAGAGAGAACCGGTACAACCTGATTACTTCTCTCAAAGGGGAATCTGAAGAATAGAAAGGAGGAAAACAGTATGAGTGCTGAAGTACAAGAGAGCGGCGGAAAAAATGGAAAGAGCAAACAGAAAAAGTTTGCCGTGCGGGTGGATTTCACTCCGATGGTGGATATGAATATGTTGCTGATTACTTTCTTTATGCTTTGTACCACCCTGAGCAAGCCTCAGACGATGGAGATAAGCATGCCGAGTAATGATAAGAGTATAACAGAACAACAGAAGAGTATGGTGAAGGCTTCGCAGGCAATCACATTGCTGCTGGGAGCGGACAATAAGCTCTATTACTACGAGGGTGAACCGAACTATAAGGATTACACTTCGCTGAAAGAGACAAGTTACACACCGGATGGAATACGTTCCATACTTCTTCAGAAGAATGCGGCTGCCGTGAACAAGGTGAGGGCTTTGAAGCAGCAGAAGCTGGACCTTAAGATTTCAGAAGAGGAATACCGGAAACAGGTTTCCGAAATTAAGAGCGGAAAAGATACGCCGACCGTGATTATCAAGGCGACGGATGACGCTTCTTATAAGAATCTGATTGACGCGCTGGACGAGATGCAGATATGTAATATAGGTAAGTATGTGATTACGGACATTGCCGAAGCAGACGAATTCTTGATGAAGAATTTCGATGAGAAGGGTGCCTTGTCACAGAATCTGGCCGATAAATGATGTAACACCTAAAACAGAAAAGTAAAATGGCAAAAATAGATTTGACTTCTTCGGAATGGTGTCAACTGATTTTTGAAGGCAAGAATCAGGCGTATGGTGCCTATAAGATGCGTGCTAATTCGACAAAACGGCATAATCTGGCAATGTTTGCCGTATTGGTCATCGCATTGACCGGGTTTACGATTCCTACGTTGCTCAAGTTGGCAACTCCGAAACAAAAGGAAGTGATGACGGAGGTTACTACTCTGTCGAAATTGGAAGAACCGGAAATCAAGCAGGAAGAGATGAAGCGGGTAGAACCCGTAGCTCCTCCACCCCCTGCATTGAAGAGTTCTATTAAGTTTACGGCTCCCGTCATCAAGAAGGATGAAGAGGTGCACGAGGATAATGAGATCAAGAGTCAGGAAGAGTTGACTTCTACTAAAGTAGCGATCTCCATTGCCGATGTGAAAGGTAATGATGAAGAGAATGGTGCGGATATCGCTGACTTGAAGCAGGTAGTAACACAGGCTGAGCCGGAACCGGAAAAAGTGTTCGATATGGTAGAACAGATGCCTGCCTTCCCGGGCGGAATGCAGGAATTGATGGTTTATCTGGGAAAAAACATCAAATATCCTACCATTGCACAGGAGAACGGAACACAAGGACGTGTTATCATTCAGTTTGTCGTAGAGCGCGACGGTACTATTTCGGATGTGCGTGTGGCACGTGGTGTAGATCCTTATCTGGATAAGGAAGCCGTACGTGTGGTAAAGAGTATGCCGAAGTGGATTCCGGGCAAGCAGAACGGTAAGGCGGTGCGTGTGAAGTTTACAGTTCCGGTAATGTTCAGATTACAATAAAAAGATGATGAAAAGACAATTTTGGCTGATAGGAATCGTTTTGCTGGCGGCATTAAGTGCTTGCCGTTCTAAATCGAAAGACGGACCGACGGATACGTATTCGTCCGGGGTGATAGCTATTGCAGCGGATGAAAGTTTCGAACCCATTGTGCAGGAAGAAATCGATGTGTTTGAGAGTTTGTATCCTTTGACCGGAATTGTTCCTCGCTACACTACTGAAGTAGAGGCGATTAATTTACTTCTGAAAGACAGTGTCCGGTTGGCAATCGCAACCCGGACACTGACTGAGGAAGAAATGAATTCGTTTCACAGCCGTAAGTTTTATCCTCGTGAGATTAAGCTGGCTACGGATGGACTGGCACTGATTGTGAACCGGGAGAATCCGGATTCATTGTTGAGTGTGCGCGATTTCCGCCGTATCTTGACGGGAGAAATGAAAGATTGGAAACAGGTAAATCCGGGTTCCCGTCTGAAAGGTATTCGGGTGGTGTTCGACAATAAGAACTCCAGTACAGTGCGCTTTGCGATGGATTCGATCTGCAACGGAAAACCGTTGGCGGAAGGAAATGTGAGTGCTTTGAGGACAAATCAGCAGGTGATAAATTATGTAGTGCAGAATCCTGATGCGATAGGTGTGATAGGTGTGAACTGGCTGGGAAACCGCAGTGATACTACCAATCTCTCTTTCAGGGAGGAAATCAGGGTGATGGCGGTGAGTGCCGAAGATGTGGCGACTCCCGGAAACAGCTATAAACCTTATCAGGCTTATTTGTATTATGGCAATTATCCATTGGCACGGCCGATTTATGCAATTCTGAATGATCCTCGCAACGGGCTGCCTTGGGGATTCACTTCTTTTATGACCTCCGACAAGGGGCAGCGCATCATATTAAAATCCGGACTTGTCCCGGCTACTCAGCCGATACGTGTAGTCCATGTGAATGGCGAATAATAACTAAAATTAGAGACTATCATGAAACGAGTACAAATGTTTTTAGCTGGAGCGTTTATAGCAGTTGGGTCGCTCTATGCACAAACTCCTGCCTCCGAATGGAAAGCGGGTGTTGCAAAATTGAAAGAAACTATTCAGGCGAATCCGGCACAAGCGGCCGAAGAGGCTGAACAAATGATAAAAGGCAAGAATAAAAAGAATATAGAGCTGTTGCTGGCTATCGGCGAGGCTTATCTGGAAGCTGGCAAAATACCGGAAGCTCAGCAATATGTGGCTCTTGCCAAAAAAGCAAACGGCAAATCGGCTGATGCGGCCGTATTGGAGGGAGATATTGCCCTCAAACAGAAGAATGCCGGTCTTGCTTCTCAAAAATATGAGGAAGCCATTTACTTTAATCCGCGCTGTGCGGAGGCTTATCTGAAATTTGCAGATATCTATAAGATGGCAAATTCGAGTCTTGCTATCGAAAAGCTGAATCAACTGAAAGCTTTGCAACCGTCTAACACCGGTGTAGACAAGAAGCTGGCCGAGATTTATTATTTGAAGAATGATTTCAGCAAAGCTGCGGATGCTTATTCGCGTTTTGCTATGGGACCGGTAGCTACTGAGGAGGATTTAGTGAAGTATGCGTTTGCTTTATTCTTGAACCATGATTTCGAGAAGTCGCTTGAAGTAGCCAACATGGGACTGCAAAAGAATCCCCGCCATGCTGCGTTCAACCGCCTGGCAATGTATAATTATACCGACTTGAAGCGTTTTGACGAAGCGATGAAAGCTGCGGATATTTTCTTTAATGAAACCGATAAAGCCGATTATTCTTATTTGGATTATATGTATTACGGACATCTGCTGGAAGATTTGAAAAAGTATGATGAAGCTGTGATACAATATGAAAAGGCGGTTCAATTGGATCCCTCCAATACGAACTTATACAAAAACATCTCTGCTGCTTACGAGCGGAAGAATGATTATAAAAAGGCGATCAGTGCTTACCGGAAATATTATGCATCTCTTGATAAGGAAAAACAGACTCCGGACTTACAGTTCCAGTTTGGCAGACTTTATTATGGAGCGGGTACGCAATCTGATTCATTGACAATCACTGTCGAAGAGCGTAAACAGGCTTTGGCGTCTGCCGATTCTGTTTTCCAAGCTATCGCAGTGGCAGCACCGGATAGCTATCTGGGTAATTTCTGGAGAGCACGTGCCAATTCCGCACTTGACCCCGAGACTACTTTAGGATTGGCTAAACCTTTCTATGAGGAAGTGGCTACTTTATTGGAAAGTAAAAATGATCCTCGTTACAATGCTGCCTTGGTTGAGTGCTACAGCTATCTGGGCTATTATTATTTGTTGGCTATCGAGAATCCGGCATTGAAGGCCGAAGCGAAAGCGAACAAGGAGACGTCTAGGGACTACTGGAGTAAAATTCTGGCTATAGACCCCGCTAATGCTACTGCTAAAAGAGCATTGGATGGCATCAAATAGTGAATAATTTTAGTTGTTTGTCGTGACGGGAGGAGTGGAGAGTGATCTTAGCTCCTCCTTTTTTGCACTTTTTCTATTTATTGCTATTGCAATTTATAATGTCTTTGTCAATGTAAAGCAGTCTATGTCTGGTGCCCAATCGTAGCTGTTGCCGATCCGAATGGTATTGTAACCAGCTTTCAGTTCTACCGGGATTGAGATTTGGCTGTGATTATCGTCCTCTCCCAAAGAGCTGATTTTTGTGATGATACCGTTGACATCTACCTCTATCTGCCGTCCTTTTCCGTGTGAATAGTGGATGGTCATATTATAACGTCCGCCGTCTTCACTATATACTTCGCGCCATTCGGCATAGTTCTCCGGTTTTCCACCAAGAAATCCAACTTTCATTTTGCCGGAGGCTTCTTTGTCATAAGCATACTGGATACCTTTGGCGTTTTTGCCTAAGTCATTGAAAAGAGGCAGGTAAGCCCATTCCGCTTCATACAAGGTCGGTTCCAGGCGTGCCTCACCTTCCATGCGGAGGAACATGGCAC
Source organism: Bacteroides sp. NSJ-39 (assembly GCF_014287315.1). Classification (NCBI taxonomy): domain Bacteria; kingdom Pseudomonadati; phylum Bacteroidota; class Bacteroidia; order Bacteroidales; family Bacteroidaceae; genus Bacteroides; species Bacteroides sp. NSJ-39. The sequence goes on from NZ_JACOOB010000016.1 coordinate 6,904, forward strand.
TGTGGGCAGGGAGCGTTTGCTCAAAAATACCGGAAAAACTGCCTAAATCACTGTGTCTTACTAAATCACGCACTTTCACATTTCCACCGAATTCCAAAGAAGAGAATGGAACGGAGAACCTACATACGGTGTCGGATGGGTTGTACAATGCTATGGCACGCACATTGCCACGTTTCTGCTCGATATCTTTCACCAATACGTATCCTTCGTTCTCATGTTGTGCTACGTATGCCTGTAATCCCAAAGGATCTTGGTTGAGTGCGATTAATTCCTTATTTTTCAGTAATTCGAGCGAAGAATCCGGCATTTTTTCCAAGTCGCATCCGATGAGTAACGGAGAGCTCATGATACACCATAGGCCGAAATGGGCTTCCTCTTCGGTCGGAGTAAGACCGTTGCCGCCTACTCTGCTATTGTTGCGGAATCCGACCACCATCATATCCATGTCGTTATAATGTCCGTTTCCGGCATAGGCAGACAGGTAGAGGTTCTTCCCGACTACATATTTTAATGAATTCCAATGTGCATTGATATCACCGCTGATACGCCAGGAAGTTGCTGCGTCTTTGGCCCAAGTGCCGGGGTAAGCCCATCGGCAGATGTTTATGGAAACATTTTTATTCACTTTATCTATGCTGTTGCGGATAGAGGTATATCGTTCTTTCTCATCCAGTCCTAGCACTTCTCCACCGCAATAATCTATTTTGATGAAATCGAAGCCCCAGTCGCCGAAGTATAATTGGGCGTCTTGCGGTTCGTGGCCGTAGATACCAGCTCCTATTCCTATAGAGTCCTTGTTCCAGAGAGAGCCGCACGTTCTAGTCCCTGCATCCGTATAGAGTCCCGCCTTCATTCCCAAACTGTGTATATGGTCTGCCACAGGTTTCATGCCATTAGGGAAACGTTTCTCGTTTGCTTGCATGACTCCGTTTTCATCCCTTTTGCCGAAGTATCCGTCATCTACATTGATGTACTGATAGCCTGCATCTTTCAATCCTTTCTCCACCATGAGGTCGGCCTGATGTTTAATAATGTCTTCGCTGATGTCTACCAGAAAGGCGTTCCACGAACTCCATCCCATAATAGGTGGATTGAACGGTCGTTCGTTCTCTGAAAGAGTGGTTTGGGGCTTTGCACAACTGACGCACAAAAGAGAAGCTACTACTGCTGTAAAGATAAAAGATCTGTTTTTCATGATATAATAGGTTGGTGTTTAAAAAAACAAAGGGGCAACTTACTGAAAAACAGAAAGCTACCCCTTTGATTGTCGGAATGAGGCGACTCGAACGCCCGACCCCTACGTCCCGAACGTAGTGCGCTACCAACTGCGCTACATTCCGATTGCTTAAGAAGTGGTGTCACCAGGAATCGAACCGGGGACACAAGGATTTTCAGTCCTTTGCTCTACCAACTGAGCTATGACACCTTTCTTGTTTGCGGGTGCAAAGATAAGTATATTTTTTAATACCGCAATAACTTTGGAAGAAATTTTCGCCAATTTCTGATATGGAGAATAATAGTTGTATTTTTTGCAAATATATATCCCGTATCAACTACCTGAATAGCCGATACGGGATTACTTTTTATATACAGAGATATACCTTTACCTTTTACTTAGGTATCTCCTTTTTGGTATTTCCGGTTTCCGGAGATGTATTATTAGGGGTTGCACTTCCGCTTGAAACCTTAGAACTTCCTGACGGAGTAGCACCGGAAGCTGTTGCATCAGAAGTTGTCGCATTGGAAGTTGTCGTACTGGCACTACCGGCAGCTACATTCGCAGTTTGAGGCTGTATTTCCCAATGGAACGGTTCGAAATTGGAATTCGGGTCTACCCAAGACGGTTTCTTTGCTGCATAGATGATGAATGGAGCAACAACGACAATGATAGCACCGATAATCAGTACGGAGAACCATACAGTGTTGCTACCTGTAGAAATCTGGCTGGGCGGGATAAAGCTAAGGATAAAGGCAAGCAATGATCCGCAGAAACCGAGTCCGCCGACGAACCACATCAAACCGTTGCCACTCTTACCGATACGGAACGGGCGGTTCAGTTTTTTCATCTTATAACGAAGTGCGATTGCTCCGGAGAACATCAACAGGTACATGATAAGATAAAGAATCACTGTCAGCTGAGACAGGATCTGGTAGAAACTCTGTACAGAAGGCATTACCACAAACAACAGACTTAATACAGTTACTGCTATACCCTGCACGAACAGAATGTTTTTCTGTACACCCAGTTTGTTTGTTTTCTGGAAGAACGGAGGCATATAACCGGCTTTACCTACGGCAAAGATACCTTTTGACGGACCGGCAACCCATGTCAATACACCTGCCAATACACCGAAGGCAAGGGCGATGGCAATGATCGGTGATAACCAGGAAGCATGGATATACTTGAAGTAGTTGTCAAAACCGACAAGTAAGCTCTGAGTCAGGTTAATATCATTTGCGGGGATGATAACACCAAGTGCGAAAGTACCTAGCACAAAGATAAGAACGGTGATAAGCGCACCGATAAATACTGCTTTCGGGTAGTTCTTGGATGGATTATCTACATCTTTCACGTGGATACCGCCCATTTCCATACCGGCATAGAACAAGAAGATACTGGCGGCTAGAACGACATTGTCGAAATTGGTAAAGTCGGGAAAGAAGCTGCTGTCGAAATTCATGTTAGAGTGTCCGCCTGTTGCGAGATAAATGATACCTAGGATAATCAACAATCCGGCCGGAATAATCGTACCGACCAAACCGCCGATTTTAGCCACTTTACCAACCCAGCTCATACCTTTCAGGGAAATGAATGTTGCCAGCCAATAGATGATAAGTACGACGACAAGCGTGTAATACTTGTTGTTTGCCAGTGACATATCATGTACGTCATTCATTCCGATGAAGGCGATGGATACGGCACCGAATGTTAGTACTGTGGGATACCAGATTGTACTTTCAATCCATTGTACCCAAATGGCGAGGAATCCCAGTTTCTTGCCGTAGGCTTCGCCTACCCACCGGAACACACCGCCTTGTTTATCCTGGAACATGGCCGCCAATTCTGCTGCGACGAGCGATGTAGGAATAAGAAAGACAATAGCTGCAAAAAGATAGTAAAAGGCCGAACTCATTCCGTATACGGCCTCGGCCGGTAGTCCACGTAATGATACTACTGCCGTAACGTTCATGATAGCGAGGGTAAACACCCCCAGCTTCACTGCATTTTTAATATTTGCCATAAGTTAAGGTTTTAAGTGAAAAATATTTTAAAGTCAGTGTTATAACAACATTTTGTACGAGATGTTCCCGCAATCTCTTTCAAAGTTCGTTAATTAACATCGTAAGATAAATAGATTGTAATAGAAAAAGGTTACTATCGCGCAATAGTAACCCTTCACTTTTTATCGGGAAAGTCTTTTAATCGACGATCGTGATATGATTCTGACCGAATACATTCAGTCCTAGTTTGTTCATGATGTACTGGATAGCCAACTGTGCTTTTACAGAGTTACCCGATCCATCCAAAGGAGGAGCGAATGCTGCGATACCGAACTGTCCGGGCAACACACCCATCACACCACCTCCTACACCTGTCTTGGCAGGAATACCGGAAGTATACATCCAGTCGCCGGTATGTTCGTAGAAACCTACCGCGGCAATCATGGCTGTGATTTTAGGAGACAAGCTGGCGTCGAACACTTCTTTCTTGGTCACCGGATTCACACCGCCGTTGGCGATTGTTCCGGCAGCGATGGAAAGCTGCAATGCGGTCACTCCCAATGAACATTGACGCGTATAAAGGTCTAGAGACATATCCGGATCATCATAGATACGGTTGTAGTTCTTCAGTAGCCAAGCAATGGAACGGTTGTTGAAGTTAGTATCCGATTCGGACTTATACAATTCGTCTATCAGTTGAGGAGCACTGCCGCACAAGTCGGTTATGTTTCCTACGATGGCGTCCCATTTCTTGGCAGAGTCGCCTATTGGTTTCACCATACTGCAAGCGGAGATGGCGCCGGCGTTTACCAATGGAGTAGACGGGTGGTCGTTTTCTAGCAAGATGGCGATGATAGAGTTGAAAGGCAAGCCTGTCGCGTCAGCTCCGATCTTGTCCAATATTTCCTTAGCGCCATATTGACGCAGAGCCAGGATAGCCGTATGTACTTTGGATACGGATTCTATTCCGAAGCGGTAGTCGGTATCTCCCACATGGATGGTCTGCCCGTTGAGCAGGCAGACACTGATTCCAAAGAGATCTTTGTTGACATTGGCCAAGTAAGGGATATAGTCGGCATTCTTGCCTCCCGTGTTCGTCTTTACCTGATCGTATGCCTCCTGTACCACTTCTTGCAATTGAGCGAGTGTTACTTTTTTATTCATAGATCTTTTATTTTTTAGTTGTTTTACGACGGCCGCCGTGGTTGAATATTTTAGCTTCTACCGGAAGATTCTTCTCCTGTGCTATGCGGGTAGGAGTAGGATAATCCAATTTTTCCAGTTCTGTGATGGCGTTCTTGATGTCGCCCAGCAACATATCTGCCATATCGCGGCTGAATCCTTGACGGACAACGACGCGCATCACTACATAATCTTCCAGTTTGGAAGGCAATGTATAAGCCGGAACCATCCAACCGTGTTGAGACAGTTTATCCTGCAAATCATACAAAGTCCATTTAGCGTTCTTTGCATATTCCGGTTTCAGATACCAGATGAACAACGGGTTTACCACTTCGTTAGAGTAGTTGACGAACGGAGCCATCTTGGCTATTTCGTCATGGATGTATTTAGCGATCTGTAAAGAGTTGTACTGTACTTCTTTGTAACCTTGGAATCCTAAACGGATGAACTGGTAGTACTGTCCCAGAATCTGAGCAGCCGGGCGAGAGAAGTTCAAACCTACTTGAGTGATGTTAGCACCCAGATAATTTACACTGAACGACATCTCTTCTGGCAGATATTCTTTGCCTTTCCAAACCACCCAACCGAGTCCCGGATATACCAGACCGAACTTATGACCGGATACACTGATGGAAAGCACCCATTTCAGGCGGAAGTCCCATTTTGTTTCCGGGTAAAGGAACGGAAGGATAAAACCACCGCTGGCAGCGTCTACGTGGATAGGAATGTCATAACCAGTCTTGGCGTTGTAAGCATCCAGTGCTTTGTCCAATGCTTCTACGTCATCGTTCAGTCCAGTCCATGTAACACCCTGGATAGGTACGATACAAATTGTATTCTCATCACACATCTTCAAGGCTTCTTCGGGATCGAGTGTGGTTTTGTCAAGTGTCAAAGGCACTTCACGCATTTCAATCTGCCACAACTGTGCAAATTTCTCCCATACAACCTGGAAACCTGTAGAAATAACAAAGTTCGGTTTATCAAACGGTTTACCTTGAGCCTGTCTTTTCTTACGCCAGCGCAACCAAGCAGCCACACCACCCAGCATACAAGCTTCTGAAGAACCGATAGCCAGAGCACCGGTTTTCCAAGTATCTTTTTCCGGAGAATTCCATAGGTTGGCAACGATGTTGATACATTTACCGTTCATCACTGCGATACGCGGATACTCAGTTTCGTCAATGTAGTTAATGTTGATGGCTTCGTTCATCAGCTTGGTAGCATATTCATCCATGTAGGTAGTCACGAAAGTAGCCAGGTTCAGGCGCGGTTGAGTCTGAGCGAATGTTTCGTCTTTTACCATCTGATAGGCGACTTCAGGAGTAGTAGGTCCATCAGGTATCCTCTCTACCGGAGAGGGTTGCAACATTCTGTCTGAACCAAATGCTTCTGTTTTAGCATCGCCTTTTCTGAAATTTAAATCTTTCATACTTAATTTGTTTTTTTAAAGGTTTAGGGCGATGGGGATTTTCCCCGTCGAATTTCCCACAACAACAGCAGGCAGTTTTGAAAGTTTTCGGCTTTTACATTATTTGGCGTTTATTAAGGGGGGGGATTCGTTTTGAACTTTATGCGATGAGCATTGTTCTCATCAAACCTAAACTTTTAACGAATTTGCGTATGAAAATACAGACGGGAAGAGGAACGATTCCTCTTATCACTTTAATTGCCATCTGGTCTGTTTCGGCACTGACTTCTCTGCCGGGACTGGCCGTTTCGCCTATATTGGGCGATCTTACGAAGATATTTCCGGAAGCTACGGATTTGGATATCCAGATGTTGACTTCGCTTCCTTCCTTGCTCATTATTCCTTTCATTCTGCTGGGTGGTAAGTTGACGGAGAAAGTCGACTTTGTCCATATCCTGAAAATCGGACTTTGGCTCTTTGCGGTGAGCGGTATGTTGTATCTGGTTTCCAATAAGATGTGGCAATTGATTGTAGTAAGTGCCTTACTGGGTATCGGGGCTGGGCTGATTATTCCGTTGTCTACCGGTTTGGTGTCGAGGTATTTTACCGGAACTTACCGGGTAAAACAATTCGGCTTTAGTTCAGCAATCACTAATTTTACGTTGGTGATAGCGACTGCCGTCACCGGTTATCTGGCGGAAGTCAGTTGGCATTTACCTTTTCTGGTCTATTTGCTTCCGCTGATTTCTATTCTGTTGATCGGTCGTCTGAAGAAAGACCGGCCGGAAGTTGCCGCTGCTGATAGTGCAAGTTCGAAAGAAGAACGGGCGGTGATAGATACCGGCGGTAGTAAATATGGTATCCATGTGAAGCATTTGATAGAATTGATGTTCTTCTACGGAGTGACGACTTATATCGTATTGGCGGTGATATTCAATCTGCCTTTCCTGATGGAGAAGCATCATTTCTCAAGTGGAAATTCGGGCTTGATGATTTCTCTTTTCTTTCTGGCGATTATGGCTCCGGGATTTTGTCTGGATAAGATTGCGGCTACATTGAAAGAACGTACCAAAGCATACAGCTTGCTGTTCATGGCATTGGGATTGTTGCTCATCTGGATAGCTCCGCTTGAATGGCTGATTATTCCCGGATGTCTGTTTGTGGGGTTGGGCTATGGTGTCATCCAACCCATGCTTTATGATAAGACTACGCATACCGCATTGCCGGAAAAGGCCACATTGGCACTGGCATTTGTAATGATGATGAACTATCTTGCCATCTTATTTTATCCTTTCATCGTTGATTTCTTCCAATGGATATTTCATACCCAATCACAAGAGTTTCCGTTTATCTTTAATCTGCTGATTACTGTTGTCACTCTTTTCTGGGCATACCGGCGCCGTCATACCTTTTTGTTTAACGACCAATTAAAATAAAAAATGAAGAATAAGAAACTAGAAGCCAATCTTAGCATGGCCGTCTCGAAAGTTTTTAGCGGGTTAAATATGAATGCTCTGAAGTATCTTCTGCCTTTGTGGATGAGTCCGCTGACGGGAGCAACCCTTCGTTGCACGTTTGCGGCAGCAGCCTTTTGGGTAATCGGGTGGTTTATGCCTCCGGAGAAATCATCCGCCAAAGATAAATGGCTCCTTTTCCTGTTGGGGGCCTTGGGACTTTATGGCTTTATGTTTCTCTACCTGGCCGGATTGAGTAAAACAACTCCTGTTTCCAGTTCCATTTTTACCAGCCTCCAACCTATTTGGGTTTTTCTCATGATGATATTCTTTTATAAAGAAAAAGCGACCACTAAAAAAATAATAGGAATTTCTATCGGTCTGATAGGAGCATTGGTTTGTATTTTAACCCAGCAAAGTGATGATTTGGCGTCCGATGCTTTCACGGGAAATATGCTTTGTCTTATAAGTTCGGTTGTATATGCTGTTTATCTGATTCTTAGTCAGCGTATTCTGACTGCTATCGGAGCAATAACGATGTTGCGTTATACTTTTTCCGGTGCTGCTGTATCTGCTATAATAGTAACGTTCCTTACGGGATTTGATGCTCCGGTATTCTCCATGCCGTTCCATTGGACACCTTTTCTTATCCTGATGTTCGTATTGATTTTCCCGACCACTATCAGTTATATGTTGTTGCCTGTCGGTTTGAAATATCTGAAGACAACGGTGGTTGCCATTTATGGTTATCTGATTCTGATTGTGGCAACTATTGCCTCCCTTGCTTTGGGACAAGACCGTTTTAGCTGGACGCAGACGTTTGCCATTATTTTCATCTGTATCGGAGTTTATTTGGTAGAAGTTGCCGAAAGCAAGGAGCGATAAAAGTTTCTCGGTGTGGAACACTTTGTTTCAAGGCATGGAACAAAAAAAGAGCGTCCTTCACAGAACGCTCTTGCTTATGTCATCATCATGTTTTATAGAGAGGAGTTGATTGCTTGTGCTATCGACTTGAATTCTTCATCCGACAATTTCAATTTCGGATTTGAGAACAACATATCCGATTCCTTTTGGATAGGAATTAAATGAATATGAGCGTGAGGAACTTCGAGTCCGATAACTGCTTCGCCCACTTTTTGGCATGGGAAAGCTTTTTCGATGGCACGGGCTACCTTTTTTGCAAATACGTGCATTGCGGCCAGGTCTTCATCGCTCAAATCGAAAATATAGTCTACTTCCTGTTTGGGCACTACCAATGTATGTCCCTTTACCAACGGATTGATATCGAGGAAAGCAAAAAACTTTTCGTTTTCCGCCACCTTGTAGCAGGGGATTTCGCCTGCGATGATTCTGCTGAATATTGTTGCCATAACTTTTTATTGATAAAATAAGGCAAGCCTCACACGGAGACTTGCCTTTTTGTTAAAATGATATGTTTACTACTTCCAATGCAATTTTGCCCTGCGGAACTGTAATTTCTGCAACTTCACCTACCTTCTTGCCAAGCAGTCCTTGTGCAATCGGAGTGTTAACGGAAATCTTGCCTTCCTTCAAGTTAGCTTCGCTTTCAGAAACAATGGTATAAGTCATTTTCATACCGTTTTTCACGTTCTTCAGTTCCACCTTATTTAAAATCTGTACGGAATCTGTTTTGAGTTTGGACTCATCAATGATTTTTGCATCTGCGATCACCGTTTTCAATTTGTTGATGCGCATTTCCAACATACCTTGCGCTTCTTTGGCGGCATCGTATTCTGCATTTTCCGATAAGTCTCCTTTATCTCTGGCTTCGGCTATTGCCGCAGAGATCTTCGGGCGTTCCACTGTTTCCAGCTCTTTAAGTTCCGCCATTAGTTTTTTGTAACCTTCTTCTGACATATAAGCCATGATGTTTTCCTCCTTTAATTGTTTTTTATGGTCATATAAACAAAAAAGAATTCCAACATGAGTCATGTTGGAACCCTCTTTTTCATTATTTCTTTGCAAAGATAGCCTTTTAAGTGATACGTGTCAAGTTAAAAAAGCTGCTATGTAACATATTTAAATGAAATATGCTAATTTATAACAACTTTAGAGTAATGACTTGACGGCAGCTTCCAAATCTTTGATATCTTCGCCGCGAAGTTTCAGTTCGTTGTTGCGATTAATCAGGAAGATGGACGGTACTTGGCGTACATTATATACAGCTACATTCGTAGAATATACTCCGTTGCCATCGCGTACGCATACCCACGGAAGGTTGGCGGCCGATGTTTTCCAATAGTGCTCGTCCGCGTCGAGAGATACCTGGTAAATTTCCAGACCTTGCGATGCGTATGTATTATATAGTTCGCGAAGCATCAGGTTATGGGGAGCACCTGCTGGCGACTGGAACACGGAGAAGTCAAGTAATACGACTTTACCTTTCAAGTCGGTCAGCTTACGTACATTTCCTTTTACGTCACGCAACGCGATATCTATAATTCCTGTTTCTACAATTTTGTCTTGCGGAATCTCCAAAGCTTTCGCTTGCGGCTGGCGTGTATTCTTCATACCTTTAATAACAATGTTATAAAGATTCTTGGAGCGTACGGCATTGGGGAATGTGTTGTTGAGGCTCGTCGCTACGGCTGCAAAACATTTCACGTCATCTTTATTATTCAACGGATCGAATATCAGATAATTGTTCAGCTTCTGGAACAGTGCGAAATAGGCGGCTGCCGTGTTGGGAGCTGCGAAGATATAGTTCACTTTCACGTCCTCTTTATATTTACCGAGCAATGTTGCCAGACTGTCCTCAAAGACATCGTGTCCTATCTTGTTGCCGCGCAGTGCAGCCAACAGGTCATCCGCATTTTTCTGGAGACGGATTTGTTTCAGCGTCAGTTCTTTTATCTTGTTGCTGTTTTCCGAACCTTCTACGGTATAATCGGTGGAGAAGTCCATATACGGAGCTTTGATCTGAACCGTTTCGATAGAGTCTACAGAAAAATTGATTACTTTGTCGTCTATCCGCAGACGGTAAAATTCGGGAGACTCGGGACGAGCTTGTTTAAAGCTGAATGTACCTTCACCTTTCAGTTTCACTGAATCGAGCGGAACAATACCTTCCAGGCCGGAAGCTTCCAGATAAAGCATTTTGCCGTCGGCTCCTGATACATCCCCGTTTACCTGGAATTTAGGACCGGTACTACAAGCTGTAATAGTAAGTGTGGCAAGTGCTGCAAAAGTTATCTTTTTCATATAGCGTGTGTTATTTACGAGTTGCAAATATACTTCTTTTCGAGATTAGTCAAAGCATTTTGTTGTGTTCTTCTCCTAATTTTGAAAAAAAATCGGTTTGCAACTAACTTTTTACCTCATTTCCACCTGATTACCACGATAAATGTATATCTTTGCAGGAATTTTGAAAGAAAAAGTATAGATAAAACAATTTTTATGATTAACCCAATTGTTAAGACGATCGAGTTGGCGGATGGAAGAACCATTACACTCGAAACGGGAAAGTTGGCAAAACAGGCAGACGGTTCTGTAATGCTACGCATGGGCAACACCATGTTATTAGCTACTGTTTGTGCCGCTAAAGATGCAGTTCCCGGAACAGATTTCATGCCTTTACAGGTAGAGTACAAAGAAAAATTTGCGGCATTCGGCCGTTTCCCGGGTGGTTTCACCAAGCGAGAAGGTAGAGCTTCTGACTATGAGATTCTGACATGCCGTCTCGTTGACCGTGCTCTTCGTCCTTTATTCCCTGATAATTATCATGCAGAGGTATATGTGAACATCATCCTCTTCTCGGCTGATGGTGTAGATATGCCGGATGCGTTGGCAGGACTTGCAGCTTCTGCAGCACTTGCCGTTTCCGATATTCCGTTCAACGGACCTATCTCTGAAGTACGTGTGGCACGTATCGACGGTCAGTTCGTTATCAACCCGACTTTTGAACAACTCGAAAAAGCAGATATGGACCTTATGGTTGCCGCTACTTATGAGAACATCATGATGGTGGAAGGCGAAATGCAGGAAGTGTCTGAGGCTGAATTGCTGGAAGCCATGAAAGTGGCTCACGAAGCCATCAAGATTCATTGCAAGGCTCAGATGGAGTTGACAGAAGCGGTAGGTAAGACGGTAAAACGTGAATATTGTCACGAAGTGAACGACGAAGAATTGCGTAAGGCAGTTCGTGAGGCTTGTTATGACAAGGCTTACGCCGTAGCAGCTTCAGGAAATAACAATAAGCACGAGCGTTTTGACGCTTTCGAAGCTATCCGTGAAGAGTTCAAGGCTCAGTTCTCTGAAGAAGAGTTGGAAGAAAAAGGACCTCTGATCGACCGTTACTATCATGATGTGGAAAAAGAAGCAATGCGCCGTTCCATCCTTGACGAAGGCAAGCGTTTGGATGGCCGTAAGACTACTGAAATCCGCCCGATCTGGTGTGAGGTTGGTCCGTTGCCCGGTCCTCACGGATCCGCTATCTTTACTCGTGGCGAGACTCAGTCATTGACTTCTGTTACGCTGGGTACTAAGATGGACGAAAAGATTATCGACGATGTTCTGGAACACGGAAAAGAACGTTTCCTGTTGCATTATAACTTCCCTCCTTTCTCTACAGGTGAAGCAAAAGCACAGCGTGGTGTAGGCCGTCGCGAAATCGGCCACGGTCACCTGGCTTGGCGTGCTTTGAAAGGACAGATTCCTGCTGACTATCCGTATGTAGTACGTGTAGTTTCTGATATCCTCGAATCTAACGGTTCTTCTTCTATGGCAACCGTATGTGCCGGTACATTGGCATTGATGGATGCTGGTGTGAAGATCAAGAAGCCGGTATCAGGTATCGCTATGGGACTGATTAAGAATCCGGGTGAAGAAAAATATGCCGTATTGTCCGATATACTTGGTGATGAGGATCATCTCGGAGATATGGACTTCAAAGTGACCGGAACAAAGGATGGTATCACTGCTACTCAGATGGATATCAAGGTAGACGGTCTGTCATACGAAATTCTGGAACGTGCTTTGAATCAGGCAAAAGAAGGTCGTATGCACATCCTGAACAAGATTACCGAAACAATTGCCGAGCCGCGTGCTGAACTGAAAGAACACGCTCCGCGTATCGAGACAATGACGATTCCTAAAGAATTTATCGGTGCAGTGATCGGCCCTGGCGGTAAGATTATTCAAGGTATGCAGGAAGAGACAGGTGCTGTGATTACTATCGAGGAAATTGATGGTATGGGACGCATCGAGGTTTCAGGAACAAATAAGAAATGTATTGATGATGCAATGCGTATGATCAAAGCGATCGTTGCTGTTCCCGAAGTAGGCGAAGTGTATAAAGGTAAAGTTCGTTCTATCATGCCTTATGGTGCGTTTGTCGAATTCTTGCCGGGCAAGGACGGTTTGCTGCACATCTCCGAAATTGATTGGAAACGTCTTGAGACTGTAGAAGAAGCCGGAATTAAGGAAGGTGATGAGATTGACGTGAAGTTGATCGATATCGATCCGAAAACCGGTAAATTCAAACTTTCTAGAAAAGTTTTGTTGCCAAGACCGGAAAAGAAGTAAAGAGCGAATAGCTTTATAATAGTAAGGATAGTCCGAAAACTTAGTTTTCGGGCTATTTTTTTTATACGATGAATAGGGAATAAGGGGAGAGAATCGGGCTAAAAAAGAGAATCGGAAAGTACCCCCATACTTCCCGATTCGAAACAGTCAAAAATCGACCTTAATCAATTTATTAACTTAACACGTTGCAAATATATGAGATTTTTTTCTTAGAAAGGACTTTTATTCAAAAAAAGTTTAGACTGCGAGGATAATATGCTTTTCCGTTTGTTGTTGCTTGAGATGTTTATCGGCTGTTATAAAGGAGTGATTTTACTTGGTTTTTAATGTCGCTTTTCTTGTTTTTCTTATATTAATTTCGTATCTTAAGAAATTTTGTTTTTGCCTGTTTGGGTGGTCACTTTGCAAAGTGATGTTTGTCATTCTATAAAGTGCCATTTGTCTTCTTATAAGGGGACATTGGTCACCTTGTAAGGTGACGACTACCCGCGTGCATAAAAAGGGACTGTTTTGTGCGCGTCAATTCCTTATTCTCTGCGTGGAGCAACCTTACTTATATACTTGTATCGGCAATTCTCCCCGTAATGCGCCGAGTGCATTGAGGGCTAATGCTTCCAATTCATCTTCTCCGGGATATACATATACGGGAGCAATGAATGATATGCGTTCTTTCAATCGGCTGATTACATAATCGGAATGCGCGATACCGCCTGTCAGTAGAATGGCGTCCGCCTTTCCGTAGAGCACGGTAGCGGCAGCTCCTATCTCTTTGGCGATATTGTAAATCATGGCATCCAATATCAGTTTGGCGTGATGGTCACCTGCTTCAATGGAACGTATGACGGTGGGGATGTCGGTTGTTCCCAGATGGGCAGCCAGTCCGGCACGTCCGGAAATACGTTTTTTAAGTTCGTCGTTCGTGAACCGGCCGCTGTGGCACAAGTCAATCAACTGCCCGGCAGGCAGTGTGCCGGCACGTTCGGGGGAGAAAGGACCGGAGCCGTCCAATGCATTGTTGGCATCTATCGCTCTTCCGTGCCGATGGACGGCTACGGAAATCCCTCCACCTAAATGGCAGACAATCAGATCTAAATCTTCATACTTTGTGCGCTGCTCTTTAGCGAAGCGTCGGGCGATGGCCCGTTGGTTCAATGCGTGCCAGATAGTGATTTTCGGCATGAGTGGAGAGCCTGTGATACGGGCAACGTCTTCCAGCTCGTCAACAACGCCCGGATCCGCGATGAAAGCCCGGCAACCGGGAAGCAAGAGGCTGAGTTCGGAAGCTATGAGACAACCCAAATTACAAGCGTGATTGCGCATGGCATGGATGATATCGTCCAACATGACATCGTTTACCTCATACACTCCACCGGGAATCGGTTTCAACAGTCCTCCCCGTCCGATGATCGCATCAAAGTCGAAAGGTATCTTTTCGGACTCCAGCGCTTTCAGTACCAGGTTCTTGCGGAATTCAAACTGATCGATAATACGTGGAAATGCGGCTAACTCTTCTGTCGTATGTTTTATGTTGCGGATTAGCAATGGCGTTTCATTCTCATAAACAGCTATTTTGGTGGACGTGGAGCCGGGGTTGATAACTAGAATCTTCATGGATCGTGAGGCTTAAGTGTGATTTAGATGGATGAACTTGCAACTTGAGTGCCCTGCTTCCTGCATTCACAGTCTCCCGACACTTGCAGGCATGCCATAGCTATACTGTAATATTTGGACAATCCGGAGTCACTGCGCGAAGGAAGAACTACCGGGCAGATAGGTCCTTGCAACAATCCCGCCATCTCTGCTTTGGCGAAGAGGGAAACGGACTTGTAAAAAGCATTCCCTGATTCGATATTCGGGAAAATCAGTACATCTGCCTGCCCGTTGATGGGGGAGACGATTCCTTTGATATCCCCGCTTGCCTGTTCGCAGGAAGTACGCACGTCCAATGGTCCGTCAATAATTACATTGCCGAACTCGCCGGCTTCGGCAAGCTCTACGATATTCACATAATCCAATGAATGAGGGAATTTGGCACTGACCTTTTCGGTGCAGTGTATTAATGAGATGCGCGGTTGTTCGATCCCGAAATGACGGCAGGTGCAGATGGCATACCAGATCATTTCAATGCGTTGCTGTAATGTAGGACGCGGAATGACGGCTGCATCCGAGAAGAAAAGCAGCTTATCGTACGTCGGTATCTCCATGACGGCAAGATGAGTCAGGATTTTTCCTTTAGGGAGCAAGCCTTTCTCCTTGTCGAGGATGGCGTGCAACAGATTGTCCGTATTGATAATCCCTTTCATCAGGATATCGGCTCCCCCTTCGCGGACGATACGCACCGCTTCACGCGCCGCTTCGTCGGGGTCCTCTATATGAAGGGTTTTCACATATTCGGGATATTGCTTGAGTGTGGGATATTTCTCCAGAATGGCTGAATCTCCGATCATGAGAAACTCCGCAATGCCCTCTTCCAAAGCGCGGGAAATGGCGTACTCCGTGTTGGGGTCGTTGGCACAGACTACGGCGATACGTTTTCTGCGGTTCAGTACTTTAAGATGGGCTGTCAGTTGAGCGAAATTTCGAATAGGTTCCATAACGTTAGATTTTTAGCAAATATCTGAAAAATCATTGAAAAAATAACGATTCCAAACCGAAAAGTTGCGCTTGTGATGTAACATTTTGCTATATTTTGTTTGTTTTGTCGGGTAGATGCGCTTAGAATCGTTTTTTCGTGTATTTTTGCATGAGTAAATCTACCGAATCATAAATAGATTATTAAGTATGGATATTCAATTTCCTCCCTTTTTGCAGAAAGGCGATAAAGTGGTCATCGTATCACCTTCCAGTAAGATAGATAAGCTGTTCTTGAAAGGTGCGAAGAAACGGTTGGAGTCATGGGGCTTGAAGGTCGCTATGGGAAAACATGCTGGTGGCTCTTCCGGCCGGTTTGCCGGAACAGTCAAACAACGCTTGGGTGATTTGCAGGATGCAATGGACGATCCGAAAGTAAAAGCCATCCTTTGCAGCCGGGGCGGGTATGGAGCGGTTCACCTGATTGACAAACTTGATTTTACCGCTTTCCGCGAACATCCGAAATGGCTGCTTGGTTTCAGTGATATTACCGCTCTGCATAACCTGTTCCAGAAAAACGGTTATGCTTCGTTGCATTCATTGATGGCGCGCCATCTTACGGTGGAACCGGAGGATGATCTGTGTTCGCTTTATTTGAAGGATATATTGTCGGGCAATCTTCCTGTTTATACTTGTGAGAAGCATAAGTTGAACAGGAAGGGCAGTGCGGAAGGTATTTTGCGGGGCGGAAATATGGCGGTGGCTTATGGCTTGCGCGGTACTCCATACGATATTCCGGCAGCGGGAACAGTGCTCTTTATAGAAGATGTGAGCGAACGTCCTCATGCCATTGAGCGTATGATGTATAACTTGAAATTGGGTGGTGTGCTCGAAAAATTGTCTGGGCTCATCATCGGACAGTTTACGGAATATGAAGAAGACCGTTCGCTGGGCAAGGAACTGTATGCGGCTTTGGCGGATTTGGTGAAAGAGTATGATTATCCCGTTTGTTTTAATTTTCCGGTGGGACATGTCGCGCACAATCTGCCGCTTATCAATGGAGCCAGAGTGGAGTTCACCGTTGGAAAGAAAAATGTGGAATTAAAGTTTATATGTTAATAATCTATTCCATCCGGGTGATACTCTGATGAAAATAACTAATTTTGAGACCTTAATAGATAAGAGGATAATGAAAAAGAAATCTATGATGTTACTGACGACTGCTTTTCTGCTACTGTCTGCATTTTCGTGCGGAGGAGGCAACAAAGCGAATACAACTAATGAACAAAGCGAAAAGATAGTGGTGAATGTACCTCGGTTTGATGCGGACAGCGCTTATTTGTACGTAAAGAATCAAGTGGACTTCGGACCTCGTGTCCCCAACACAAAGGGACATGTAGCTTGTGGAAACTATCTGGCGCAGCAATTGAAGGAGTTTGGCGCACAGGTGACCGATCAGTATGCAGATTTGATAGCTTATGACGGTACTTTGCTGAAGGCTAGAAACATCATTGGCTCCTATAAGCCGGAAAGTAAGAAAAGAATCGCTTTGTTCGCACATTGGGACACACGCCCATGGGCCGACAATGATCCTGACAAAAAGAATCATAAAACACCTATTCTCGGTGCTAATGACGGAGCAAGCGGGGTGGGAGCTTTGCTGGAGATTGCCCGTCTGGTTCATCAACAGCAACCGGAGCTTGGAATCGACATCATTTTTCTTGATGCGGAAGATTATGGAGCGCACGATCAGGATAACGAAGAGTCGTGGTGTCTGGGAGCACAGTATTGGGCGCGCAATCCTCATGTTCAAGGATACAATGCCCGTTTCGGAATTCTGCTTGATATGGTAGGAGGCAAGAATACGGTCTTTCTGAAAGAATCCTATTCCGAGAAGTTTGCGCCGGACGTTAATAAGAAGGTCTGGAAGGCTGCCCGGAAGCTGGGATACGGCAATCTGTTTATCAATGAAGATGGAGGAGGGGTGACGGACGATCATTTGTTCATTAACCGGTTGGCGCGTATCAAGACAATTGATATCATTGCTTCTGATCCGGAAGGTGGATTTACTCCTACCTGGCATACCCTCACGGATAATATGGATCACATTGATAAGAATACATTGAAAGCAGTCGGTCAGACTGTATTGGAGGTAATCTATAACGAGAAATAAAATAAATAGTATGTCAATTAATGAATTACAAGACGAAGTAATTGCAGAGTTCAGTGACTTCGATGATTGGATGGACCGCTACCAGCTACTTATTGATTTGGGAAATGAGCAGGAACCGCTGGATGAAAAATATAAAACAGAACAGAATCTGATTGAAGGTTGTCAGAGCCGGGTATGGCTTCAGGCGGACGATGTAGACGGCAAGATTGTATTTAAGGCGGAAAGTGACGCTTTGATTGTAAAAGGAATTATAGCTTTGCTGATTAAGGTATTGTCGGATCATACTCCTGATGAAATCTTGAATGCCGATCTTTATTTTATAGATAAAATCGGGTTGAAGGAACATTTGTCACCTACCCGTAGCAACGGTTTGCTGTCGATGGTAAAACAAATACGGATGTATGCGTTGGCATTCAAAGCAAAAGAGGGGAAGTAGTTAAAAGTAAAACAGATGGGCAGTTCCGTTCTACCTATTAATAGGTATAATTATTAAAATAGTTTAATTGTCGTAGGCATTATTTGTCTTTATTAGCTTTTCTTTGTTTTTTTACGCCATATAGTTAAAAGACAAAATGTATGAACTACTATTTAAAGAGACGGATACTGTTTTTAGCTTTTCTCTCATTTTGTGTCATTTTGCAAGCGCAAAGAGAAGAAAAACGAATTTCTGGTCATGTGCGCGATGCGCAGGATCTTCCGTTAGCGGGAGTTAATATTAAGGTAAAAAATACGCCTTATGGAGCTATTTCCAATGAAAAGGGAGAGTATGTGTTGAAGGGACAGTGGGAGCCCGGTGTGAGTATTGAGTTTTCCTTTATCGGTATGAAGCGGAAAGTAGTTACCTATAAAGGACAAACACGGCTGGATGTGACTTTGCTTGATGATGTGAATAATATGGATGAGGTTGTTGTCACAGCCAAAGCTAATATTAATGAGATTGATATTCGTGCCCGCTCCGGAGTGGTGCAAGAGGTGGATATGCGACGCATCAATAGTAAGCCGATGATCGATATGGGGCTGGCATTGCAGGGTTCTGTTCCCGGATTGATTATCCAAAATACCGGGGAACTGGGTTCGACCCCTGAAATCCGTATTCGTGGAAACTCTTCTTTACGTAAAGGGAATACGACGAATGAACCGTTGTATATTATGGACGGTAAGGTCATCAGTCCGGAAACTTTCTACAATCTAAACCCGATGGATATCAAGGAAATAAAGGTGCTGAAGGATGCGGCTGCCTGTGCCTTGTATGGAATCAAGGCTGCCAACGGGGTATTGGAAATCACTTCCCAGCGAGGTGTCAGCGGGCAGACAATGGTTACTTATACGTTGGACATGGGAGTCACGACGCGCGGTCGTCGCGGCGTGTCTATGATGGACTCAGCGGAGAAACTGGAACTGGAACGGCTGCTGCAGAATCCGGAGACTCCGGGATATCGTTACAGTGCTGATTACTACAATAAATACTATGCGGGCGATCCTAACTTGTCGCAACTGATTGCGTCGGGGGAGCAGAAGTTGAACGAATTGAGGAATATCAATACAGATTGGTTCAAAGAGTTGATTCGTAACAATCTGTATCAGAAACATAATGTAAGCATTCGGGGCGGAAGCGAACAGACTACCTATTATATATCCGCCAATTATACCAAGCAAGGAGGACGTTTGCCGGGTAATGACAAGCAGCGTATGAGTTTGCGTATGAATCTGGATCAGAAACTGGGACATATCGGTTACGCTTTGCTGAGTGTGAACGGTGGATATGCGAAGACGAATACCCCGAACGGATCTACTTCCGATCCGACCCAGTTGGTTTATGAGTTGAATCCTTATGAAACGAAAGACGGTGGCGAACTGATTTCTTATCCGGGACGTACTTATAAGGACTTGATGAATCAGTTCAGCCAGGAGAGTGCGGCGAAAACTGCCGGAATCAGTGGTAGCCTGACCTTGAATCCCTTGCCCGGACTGGATATTGCCGCAGTGGCGGGATTGGACTTTCTGTTGGATGAAACGGAACAGTTTACCCCCTCTACTTCTTATTCGGAAATGACAAGTGGTATTCCGGAACTTAAACGGGGTATTTTCGCAAAATCAAAGAATACGACCACGAACATTTCTACTAACATTCGTGCGACTTATAATCATGTATTTGCCGGTAGGCATGACCTTACGTTGGGAGCTAATATGGACTACTACCTCACTCAGTTGGATAATGTGTCCATAACCGGTTATGGCGTGGGAACGATTAATTCGGCTGCTGCCATCAATCACTCCATTCAGGGAACCCGTCAGGCGGAAGTCGGCGCTCTGAAAGATAAAAATGCGCAGTTGGGATTGGGAGCTGTATTAGGTTATACCTTTGATAATATTTACGATTTCTATGCGACTTATAAAGCGGACGCGTCTTCTATCCTGCCTTCGGACAAGCGTTGGAATAGCGCTTGGGCAGTCGGTATCGGTTGGACTCCCAGCTATTACTCTTTCCTGGCAGACAATACTGTCCTGACCCGCTTGAATCTGAAAGCGTCTTACGGATATACAGCCAATCTGAACGGTGTTTCCGTTTCCTCTACGGTAGCTACTTTCGCCTATTCCAATAATGCGTATGAGGATCAGCGTGTTCTGGAGTTGATGGGACTTTATAATAAGGACTTGAAACCGGAACAGACGAAATCCATTGATGCGGGAGTCAGTATTGAGTTGTTCAATCGGGTGACTTTGGAGACAAGCTGGTACAATCGCCGCACGGAACAAGCGTTGCTTGATGTGCCTATTCCTTCTTCCACCGGTTATACCACATTGAAGCGCAATATCGGTATATTGGAAAACCAGGGAATCGAATTCGGACTGAAAGCGAAAGTCCTGGATACAAGAGATTGGATTTTGAATTTAAGATGGAATATGGCGTACAATCGTAACAAGGTAATTGACTTGTATTATGCAGACAAGATATATGCATCTGAGGATGTATTGGTTCCGGATTATGAAGTGGGCAAGTCATACGATATGATCTATGGTCCTCAGTCTTTAGGCATTAATCCTTTGACCGGTTATCCGGTATTTCTGGTGAAAGATAATAAGGAGAAGCAGGCGAGTGAAACATTGACAGTGGATGATGTGGTAGCTTTGGGGCATTCTACACCACCGTATACCGGAAGCTTCGGCCTCTCTCTTTCTTACAAAGCCTTCGACTTGGATGTGGATTTCTATTATGTACACGGCGGCATTCATCAATTCAATTATTCGTATGTGCGTGATAAGGATAATGTGAACCGGAACGCTGTGGCAGGACAGACGGAAAGAATGTGGTTCAAAGCCGGTGATGAAGGGAAAGTATATCCTACTCCTTTTTATACTTCAGCTACTGCGGAAGAGAACCTTACTTTGTATCCCAACTCCTTGACTGTGGGAAAGAGTGATTACCTGAAACTCTCTATGGTTTCTCTGCGATATCGTGTAGACCAACGTTTCTTGCGGAAAACGATACCGTTCGTGAAGTATGCTACTTTTGCTTTTCAAGGTTCCAATCTGTTTACCTGGACTTCATACAAAGAGTCCGACCCGGAAAGCGGCACACTTGCAGGAAGTATGCAGCCTATTTATACATTCAATATGAATCTGACTTTTTAAAGGATAACGATTATGATAAAGAAACTCATTTATATATGTGCCGTCATGGTGGGGAGTCTGTCGGGATTGTCTTCTTGTTCATTGGATATTCCCCCTTCCGATCAGTATTCGGATCCGGATGCTATTGTGGATATTTCAACGGCACGCTCTCTTTTGTCTTCTGTTTATAGTTTGTATCCACATTACGAATATGAACTTTCTATTTTGGGCGATGATTTTTGCCCGACTTCCATTGTGGGAAAAGATATGAGCCTGAAGAACCTTTATGCTTGGCAGGATAATTCTATAACGACTCTTGCCGAAAGTTTGTGGGGAGAGTATTATAACACGATCGCCTCCTGCAACGCTTTATTGGAACGCGTGGATAACATAACGCTGGAGAATGCTTCGGAGGAGAAGGATAAAGCGGCTATCATTAGTGAGGCGAAAGCATTAAAGGCGCTTTGCTATTTCAATCTGTTGAGACTGTTTGCTCCTGCCTATGACAAGAATCCGCAAGCGGACGGGATTGTATTGAAGGATGAACTGGGACTTGCTTTTCCGAAACGTTCTTCCATCGAAACCTGTACGACTACTATCCGTACATTACTGACGGAAGCTGCTGCGGTCGAGAATAATCCGGATAAGAACGGCTGGCTGTCTCAGACTGCGGTTTATTATCTGTTGGCTGAGTTGGAACTGTATGCCGGACAGTATGGGCAAGCCGTAACTTATGCGGAGAAGGTGCTGGAAAAAGCGACGGATGATATGTTCACGGAGAATGGTTACGGAAGACTTTGGGAAACGGCTTCCTGCAAAGAGCGTATATTCGCTTTTTATACATCGAAGAGTTTTTATGCAGGTATTCAGTTTGATGCGACGAACGGTGATTACTTTGCATTGAATCCCGCTATCACTTATGGAGACGATGATATACGTCAAGCTTATAATGTATATCCTTTCGAGATGGATGGAGATACCCGAAATCTGATGGGGAAATATAATAAATGGAATAAGGAATCCAAAAGTATACAGTATATCAACGTGATGCGCTATGCCGGTGCTTACTTTATTGCTGCTGAGGCTTATAGTCGGCAGACCGGGCAAGAAGGCAAGGCGATTGAAAAGATGAATGAATATCTGGAGGCTTGCCAAGCTACTCCTATGGAGGATGATTTGACAGGAACGGATCTGATAGAGGCTATTCATAAAGAAAAACAAAAGGAATTTGCCGGTGAGGGCGTGCTCTACTTCGATTTGAAGCGTTTGCACTCGGGAGGTTTGTCCCGATTGTCGCAGTGGGGAGATAGAGAAGATACCAAAATAAAGGTGGATGATTATCGCTGGTGTTTTCCCATTCCTCGTTCGGAATATAAATATAATGAGAATATAACTCAGAATGAAGGATGGCCTTTGAATAGGTAAAATTGATTCAATAAAAAAGGAAGATTATGAGATATAACTATTATTATCTGTGTTTATACGTCCTTTTCTTGTTGGGATTAGTGACAAGTTGTAGTAACGATATTGATTATACTTACAAAGGAAGTAATTATATACAGATCAGTACGGCGGATGACCCTGCCATAGCGGAAAATGATGATCGTCCTGTTACTGTAGATGTGCTTTTGGCTACTGCTGTAGAAACGGACGCTACAATTCATTTTGAATTGTCGGGCAATGAGGATGGAGTTTTGAATATGGAGAACGATGGGAGTGTGCTGATTAAGGCTGGCGAAAAAAAAGCGAGCTTTAAGATAGCTTCCAATCATAAGAGCTTGTTGAATACTCAAAAGGTACTGACCCTTAAAGTTAAAGACTTTACTGATTCACGTATGCGTGTGTGGAATGAATTAAAATTAATAGCGAAACCTAGTCCGACTTTACCCGAATTGACTGAAGAACAGATAGAGTTGATAGAGGGATATAGAGAAAGATATGGGGTGAATTTAAATCGGTTTATAGGAGAGGTGAAATGTCATGTGACAGTCATATATCCAACAGATGATATTGGAACATTCTATGATGAAGAAACCCGTTCTTTTGAAGGTAAGAGTGTGATTACATTAAGTGATAATGCTACTGCTGAACGACCGATATTGAAGATGATTGATAATCCGTTGGGTCTGACCTCATTCCTGTGGGAGATATTAAAGAAAGAAACGATAGAGGATGATGAGGTTTGGATGGAGCAGCCTTATAATCAGGCAATGGTGAAAGCTATTAATTTCAGTGAAGATGAGGAAGAATTCAAAGTTTTGCTTGATAATATTGAACTGGAGCCGGAAGCGCAATCAATTTCTTTTGTGACGACAGTACAGGATGTTAATGGATATGATTTAAAAAATGTTCCTTTTGAGTATTCATTTACAGCATGGGATAGATGGAAAACTATGGGAGAGCAAGGAAAAACTGTATCTGTGTTGGAAGGTGATAATTGGGTAGAGTATTCGGTTGCTGAACTAATAACAGAGTATGCTATAACTTTGGATCCGATAGCTTATCTTCTTTATTCTTCTATTGATGAAGATGGATGGGAAAATGAACCTTCCGATTTTATTGAACCGAAAGGCTCTTTTAACGAGGATACATTTACTTTCCAATTTTCATGGGATCATTATAATTCAGGTGGTTACACCCAGATCTATGTAACTTATACCTTAAATAAATAACAGACTTATAATTAATTTATGCTACAACAAATTAAAACAAAAGCTATTCTAGTCTTAGCATTTCTTTTAGGAGTAATATCTGTAGATATGCTTGCGCAACAATCCGTTTCAGAGAAGAAGATCGGTTTACCTCCCAACACCGTTGAAGGTGTATTACCGAATGGTTTGCATTATCTGATTCTCCCGAACGGGACACCGGCTCATACGACGGAGTTTCGTCTGGTGATGCGTCTTGGCTCAGCACAGGAGACGGATAAGCAAAAGGGAGCTGCCCATTTTTTGGAACACATGTCTTTTGCCGGTAGCAAACACTTTCCCGGACGCGGCATGGTGGACTATTTGGAAAGTCTAGGAATGAAGTTTGGGCGGGATATCAATGCTGTGACCGGCTATGACCGTACTATTTTCATGCTGACAGTGCCGATGGATAAGACTGATTCTGCCGTAAGTGATAAAGTTCTGTTGATACTGAAAGATTGGTTGGACGGACTCTCCTTTGAGGAAGAACGGACGAAGAAAGAACGCGGAGTGATTTTGGAAGAGTTGCGCGGCTATGACATAGGAGATGACTTTTATAGCTTGAAGATCGGTCAAAACCGTTTTACCGACCGTATGCCGTTGGGCAGTTCGGAGGATATCCGTAGTATTGACCGTAAAACACTGATTGAGTTTTATCAGCAATGGTACTCTCCACAAATGGCCACTGTTGTGGTGGTAGGGGATGTAGATCCGGTTTCCATAGAGAAGAAGATCAAAGAAATGTTCGCTTCCATTCCCCGTAAGAAGGTGAAAGGGTATCGTGTTTATCCTCTCACTTATGAAAAAGGAATAGCTCTTCATGAGATAGGAGATGATCTCAAACGCAGTTCTGAACTGGAGTTGATGATCCCTCATCCTTGCGTAGTGGGAAATACAGTTGGAACCATCTACCGTAAAGAGCTTGGTTCTTTGTTGGTACGGGCTATTACTAACCGTTTGCAAGCTCGGCAGATTCGTAGTAATGTATCCGATGCCTGGTTCCTTTCCGATAAGAATCATTTTGTGTTTACTTTCTCCGGAACGGATAAATCCGGTCTTTTGCAGCAAGTATCCGATTTGTCTAACGAGCTGGAATGTATCTTGAAGAACGGCTTTACACCGGAAGAGCTGGATGATGCTATCAAAGAACTTTCCAGAACATTGAAGGTGGACTGTTCTGCACAGTTGTCCGGCAAGTGGTGTGATGATTTTGTAGATTACGTTATATCCGGCGACCGCTATATACAGTCGGAGGAGGAGATGCGCCAATTGCTTGAAAAGATCCGGTCGACTGACAGTGCAACTTTGCAGAAACTATTGCAGGAATGGCTTTCCTACAAAGAGCAGGCTTTGCTGGTTGCCTATCGCAATAATACGGGTAAACAGAACTCTATTCAGAAAGAAGACATACTACGTGCATGGGAAAAAGGAATCCGGAGTCCGTTGAAAGAGTTTGTCTACGTACCCAAAGAGGTGAAGGAAGAGACGATAACGGCACCTGTATGTCTGACCAAAAGCCACGTGTTTGATGCTTCTGATATTGTCAGTGAGAAGAAATATCCGGAGATGAATTTGACGGAAGTCTTTTTGAAGAACGGGCTGCGCTTTCTGCTCCGTCCTACGGATGATGAGAATCAGTCTCTCTTTGTGACCGCTTTCGGTAGGGGAGGTGTTGGAGATTTGTCGGATGAGGATTATCCGCTTTACGAAGGAACGGGTGGCTATATGGAAATGGGAGGAATAGCATGTGTGCCTTATGATACCCTGTCTTCTTATATGCAACAAGAAGAAATATCCATGAACCTTGCCATCAGTAACTTCTGGCATGATATAATGGGAATGGCACCTGCCGACAAAGCGCAAGAATTGTTTAACCTGATGTATGAGAAGATTTATCGTCCGGAACTTTGTTATAAAGACTTCGATGAAATCCGGCAGGACGAGATAGAACGTTTGGGAAAGGAAACGGTACTTGAGCAGATGATGAAACGTGCTTCAGACCGTGCGTTGACGAATCGTCTGGATTCGCTGATGGGGAATATGGTTTCTCGCCCGGTGTTGACAAAGAAAGATTTAGAGTCGCTTAATCTGGATAAGATTGCTGCCTATTACCGTTCTTTATATGCCAATCCCTCGCAAACGGTGTTCGTCGTGACCGGTAAGTTTGATACGGACAGCATTAAGAAGTTGCTGACCGCTACTTTTGCCCGTATGGAAAAAGTAGAGACGGGATTGTCCTTTTCTGACAAACCATTCAAGTTGCCCGGAAAAACGTATGTCGAAGCATTCCCGAATGAAAATGATACGCAGACTATATTCGATTATGTATTCTGTGGCAATTACCAGCCCTCTTTGAGGAATAGTCTTACACTGAAGCTGATGCGTGATATTTTGCAGAACCGTGTGTTGAGTATATTGCGCGAACGGGAAAATATCGTTTATTCTCCGTATGCTTCTTTGTTTTATAATGGACTGCCGCAGCAGGTGTTTTATTTTGATTTGTCCGCTTCCGTTGATTGGGGCAATACGAAAAAAGTGGAAGGATTGATAAAAGAAATCATTCATGAACTCCGTACTCATAAAGTGTCGGAAGAGGAACTGGATGCAATGAAAAAATCGTTCTTGCTGACAAAACAAAAGGTCCTTTCAAACGAGGCGTCTGCGGAATGGCGTACCAATCTGGTGAATTTGCTGAAGAACGGAGAGACGATAGACGACTTTGAACAGTACGAAAAATGCCTGTCTTCTATTTCCACCACGGATATTCGGAAAGCATTCAAGGAATTGGTGAACCCTGACAAGTTTGTATTATTATATATTGGAAAACATCAGAAATACAATGAATAAACTATTTTCTAAAAAAGTATGTGTGTTGTTACTCCTATGTTTGGTAGGAGTGACAGCCTTTGCCCAAAAAGGCTATAAGAAAGCGTATACCTTGTTTGATGCGAACGGCAAGGAGATTGGATATGACGAACTGGTTGCTGCGTTGGCGCAGCCGGACGTCGTGTTTATCGGTGAGATTCATAATTGCTGCATTACTCATTGGCTGGAGTACGAGCTTGCCCGTTCTTTGTATGCCATTCATAAGGATAAACTGATGATGGGGGCGGAAATGCTGGAGGCCGACAATCAACTGATTCTGGATGAATATATGAATCGGCAGATCTCTTATGACCGTTTTGAAGCGGAAGCGCGTTTGTGGGACAATTATAGTACGGATTATGCTCCGTTTGTGTTCTTTGCTAAGGAGAACCGTATCCCGTTCATTGCGACCAATGTTCCCCGTCGCTATGCAAACGTGGTGAAAGACAGGGGATTGCAGTATTTGGACTCATTGTCCGATGAGGCTAAACGCTATTTGCCGCCTCTTCCGGTATCGTTCACATATAAAGAAGAGGAACAGGGAGCCTTCGCATTGATGCACATGATGGGGAAAAGCAAGGGGAATGCGGAATATCTGGCACAGGCGCAGGCCATCAAAGACGCTACGATGGGATGGTTTATTGCCCGTAATATGAAAAGCAAGTTCCTTCATTTCAATGGAAACTACCATTCGGACTTTCAAGGCGGAATCATTCCGTATCTGCTTCAATATCGTCCGGGAACGACGATAAAGACCGTTTGTTCGGTGCGCCAGGAGAGTATCGGACAATTGGATGAAGAGAATAAAGGAAGAGCGGATTTCTATATTTGTGTTCCGGAAGATATGACCTCTACTTATTAGAGGTCATGCGCTGCATATATAGGATGGTTGCTATGAATATGAGACAGACTCCTGCAAGAACGTAAATATATAAATTGCCGTTTATCAGGTCGTCCATATTCTCAGCTTCCGGAAACTTGATACTGAGATATACCGACAACGAATTATTCAGTATATGCATAAGTATGCAGGGGATTAAGCTGCCGGTTTTGTAGAATGTCCATGCCAGCAGGATGCCGATTAAGAATGCCGGAAGTATCTGGGCTGGATTGATATGAAAGACACCGAATAGGAATGCTGCAATGAGAATTGCTTTTGCCGGACTGTATTGCTGTAACAATGCTTTGGTGATTGCGCCGCGAAACAATAACTCTTCGAGTACAGGACCTATGATGGATATGGCGAGAATACCTCCCCATCCGGATTGGAGAATATCGAAAGACTGTTCCATGATATTAGGAATCCAATCCAGCAGCCCCGTCAATGCGGATACTGCAAATCCGGCCGTGAGAATGGCCAATGCGCTGCATGACAGATAGCCCGCTGATACGGGAGACCATGTAGCTTTTTGCGTACTGATATAACCGGCTTTCCATAAATAAATACCCATCATCACTTGTCCCGCCAATTGTGCCGGAATCATAATCGCTTGCGTCAGTATACCTTTATCCAGATTCCCGGTAGTGACCAATAAATAGATGGTATAGGGAATCATTACCAGAATAGGGGCAGCGATCTGCGCGATGACAAGGTCTATTAATATTAATTTGATAGCCGTCTTCATACCACTTTATGTCTTATCGGGTTGTGAAGAAACTGCATATAAACATGGCTAGCATTGATATTGCTATTACCACCAGGGAGATACTCATGAATGTCTTTTGCATACGAATCTGCTTTTAAAGTTATTACTCAGTTATATGTTATTTAGTTCGGTCGTTATTTTGATTGCTCTGCTTGTTTGCCAAGAAGGATTGTTTCCGTCTCTTCGGCGTCTTTATGCAATTGCACTATCAGCTCGTCAATGTCGGCGAATTTCAGTTCGGGGCGTGTCCGTTTGACAAACGTAAGCCGGATAAACTTGTCATATATGTTAGAATGGAAGTGAAGGATATTCACCTCGATTGTACGGTTAGGACCGTTGTCAATAGTCGGGCGGACACCGATGTTCAGCATTCCCATATAGGTTTGTCCGTCGAATGTGACCCATACGGCATAAACTCCGTCTGCGGGAATCAGTTTATCCGGATCGTCTACACTTAAATTAGCGGTAGGAAAACCTATTTTCCGGCCTACTTGATAACCGCCTACTACTGTTCCGTCCAGAAAGTATTCGTATCCCAGACAAAGAGCGGCCTGTTCCACCTCTCCTTCATGCAGAAGTTTGCGGATCAGGGAGGAGCTGATCGGGGTATTCTGATGTTCTCCTGTCTTTATATTATTGGTATAGGCGTGAGCACGAATCACTTCTATGCCTATTTCCTTACCGTAACGTACGTAATCCTCGAAACCTTCACTGCGGTTGTGACCGAAACGGTGATCGTAACCGATGACTAAGCATTTTACCTGATAGCGTTCTTTCAGCACTTGAGTCATAAACTCGCGGGCTGTCAGCCGGGAAATCTCAGGAGTAAAGTTAAGCATGAGACAATAATCTACTCCGATGTCATCCAGCAGTCTTATTTTCTCTTCCGGAGTAGTCAGTAACTCAGGACGATAATCGGCGTTCATCACCTTGCGGGGATGTACCGGAAAAGTCACTAATGCAGAACGTAAACCTTTGGCGGCCGCTATCTCTTTCACTTGTCGGATCAGATAGCGATGTCCCGTATGCACTCCATCGAAGAAGCCGATGGTAGCTATGGAGGGTTCCGGGCGAAGAGTCGATATGTCACGTATAATCTGCATCTCTACGAATTTACTTGTTCTTAAAAAGGTGGCTCCAGTCTTCTCCGGCTTTTGGGGTATAAGTCGAGATTCCGAGTTCTCGGGCTGCTTTGCAATTTATCTCAGAATCGTCAATGAAAAACGTTTCCTGCGGTTCGATACCTGCATCTTCGATGACTGCTTTAAAAATTTCGGGCTCCGGCTTTACCAGGTGCATCTCGTATGAGAGGTATGTTTTTTCAAAATAGTCCTCTGCTTTGAACGTACGGTATGGGAACGCATTCTCGCAAGCCCATTTCCAATGAATCTCATTCGTATTGCTAAGCAGGTAGACTACATATTTTTCACGCAATTTCAAAAGTAAGTCAAGCTTGTATGTGGGGATGTCTATCAGGAAACTGTTCCAAGCCTCATCGATTTGTTTGTCGCTGACTGCTTTACCGATCATTTCCCGCATCCCGTTCCTAAACTCTGCGGAAGTAATCAAGCCTTTTTCCTGTTGCATGAAGATACCGTTCAACTGTTGGATATTCAAACGTTCTTCTACATCCGTGAACCCTAATTTCTTAAAGTTCTCCATACATCGTTGGCGGTCGAGATTGATAAGTACACCGCCCAAATCAATAAGAAGGTTTTTGATCCCTTTATTTTTCATTTCTTTCTTTTTTGTGAATCATACGTTGAACAAGGCGAATAAGTTCTCCAACCCATAACACCATGGACGAAACGCCTATAATAAGAAGCCACGTCTGCCAGTCAAGCGGTTCTGTGCGGAATACAGCTCCACCGAACTGTACGATCAGGAACTGTCCGACTAGGATGGCCAATACAATTAACTCCATCCCATACGATTTGGAAAGGCCTTTGAATGCCGAATCGGTAGTACCGAATACACGGGCATTGAACAGGTTCCAGAATTGCAGCATGACAAAGAAGGTAAAGAAAACGGTGAGATTGTGTATATCCATACCTTGTGTGCTGTGGTCGAAATAGTAGATCATTCCGAGCAGTATGATAAGGAAGACAGAACCTACACCTATTATATTAGACCGCATCGCTTTACTGATAATAAAGTCAGTGCTACGGCGGGGCTTTTCAAGCATAACGGTTTCACTTGGCGGAATAGAAGCCAAAGCTAGAGCGGCAAAAGTGTCCATGATCAGATTTACCCATAACATCTGTGTTACGGTCAACGGCAGTTCCGTGCCTATCACCGAACCGAGCAGGACAATCAATAGCGCGACAAAATTGATAGTCAACTGGAATACGATGAAACGCTGGATGTTCTTATACAGTGAACGTCCCCACATCACGGCAGTTCCGATACTGTTGAATGAATCATCGAGAAGGGTAATGTCGCTGGCCTCTTTGGCAACGGAAGTGCCTGTTCCCATTGACAGGCCTACTTGGGCATGATTCAAAGCCGGAGCGTCATTGGTTCCGTCGCCGGTCACGGCTACTACCGCCCCTTTCTGTTGGAGCAATTGCACCAGACGTTGTTTATCCGTAGGACGGGCACGGGACATGATTTTAAGATCCATCACACGGTCCAATGCTTCCTCATCACTCAACTCGGAGAAAGCAACTCCGGTGATGCGATTCCGCTCCGTATCCGTTTCCGGATTCCAAAGACCGATCTGACGTGCGATTTCCGTAGCGGTTCCCGGAGTATCACCGGTCACAATCTTGATTCCTATACCTGCTGACTGACATTTGGCAACTGCGACCGGCACATCCGGACGAATCGGGTCGGAGATGGCTACGATACCTAAGAAGTTTAGGTCGTTGGCCGATACCAATGCCGTGCAATCGTCCGGTTCATTCTCTCCTACAATCTTGAAGGCGAATCCCAATGTGCGCATGGCCATGTTCTGGTAGTTCAGCAGTTGTGCTTCAACTGTCGGACGATATTCGGTAGCGTCTACCTGCTGTCCGTCCAACATGACTTTTTTGCACTTTCCGAGCACTATCTCAGGAGCACCTTTTATATAGAGAATTTTCTTTCCCAGCAAGGCCGACTCTACAAGCGTTGCCATAAACTTCCGTTCTGTGGAGAAAGTCAGCTGATCGAGGATCTGTGCGTTTTCGCGGAGTTTCAGATAATTCCTTCCTTGACTATTGAGCCATAGCAATAGTGCTACTTCGGTGGGATTTCCCACACCTTTCGGCTTTTCACCGGTGTCGGTCTCTTCAAGAAAAGCAGTAGAATTGGCGCTGATACCTTCGGTGATAAGTTTGCTGATATCGTCGTCGGATAATTCGTTGCCGTTCTTTAAACCATAGAAGTTGGGCTCGTGCACTTGCATCAGGTTTTGCGTCAGTGTACCCGTCTTGTCCGTACATATCACAGTGATAGCTCCCATTGTTTCGCAAGCGTGCATCTTTCGTACGAGGTTGTTGGTGGCAAGCATACGGCGCATATTCAGTGCCAGACTGAGTGTGACACTCATTGGTAGCCCTTCGGGAACGGCTACTACTATTAAGGTGACAGCCATCATGAAATATTTGAGAGTCCGTTCAAAAACCGGTAACCATTCATGCCAGCCGTTCAATGCTCCGAAGTCGAAGTAGAACAATACGTCTTTGACAAAGAAAATAAGGAAAGCGAGACCGGCAACGGTAAAACCAATCTTTCCGATCAGGTTGGCGAGTCTGGTCAGCTGTATGTTTAACGGAGTCGGTTCGAGGCTCTCTTCGGTACTTTGACGGGCTACCTTTCCAATCTCAGTCGCATCACCTACTTGGAGAACGCGCATCGTGCCGTGACCGTCAACTACGGTAGTTCCTCGCATTACCAGGTTGGAGGCGTATGTCGCTTCTTCATCGAAGTCCTCTTTTACGGTTGTTTTGTTGATAACAGGTTCTCCCGTCAGATTCGATTCATTTACTTGCAGAGAAATGGCTTCGAGCAGCTCTCCATCGGCAGGAATCTCTTCGCCGGTTTCCAGAATAACGATATCGCCGACTACGATATCTTTGCGCGGAATTTCCTGTACACGACCGTTTCGGATGACTTTAACTAAAGTCTCTTCATTGACCGCATTCAGTAAGTCGAATTTCTTGTTCGCATCATATTCGAAGAAGAAACCAATTCCGGTGGCGAGCAAGATAGCGGCTATAATTCCGATCGTTTCGGCATATTCATTCTCGATGATAGAAATTATTAACGAAAATACGGCTGCTACCAACAGTACGCGTACAACGGGGTCTTCAAATTTCTCTAAATATAGCCTCCACAGAGAGGGACGCTTGGGGGGTGTCAGCAGGTTGGCGCCATTCTTTTCCCTGCTTTGCAGGACCTCATTATCGGTAAGTCCTATGTGATAAATGTCATTTTTATTTGTACTCATGCGGATACATGCGTTTAGTTTGAGTTGCAAAAGTACAATATAAA
Source organism: Bacteroides sp. NSJ-39 (assembly GCF_014287315.1). Lineage (NCBI taxonomy): Bacteria > Pseudomonadati > Bacteroidota > Bacteroidia > Bacteroidales > Bacteroidaceae > Bacteroides > Bacteroides sp. NSJ-39. The sequence continues at coordinate 39,750 of NZ_JACOOB010000016.1, forward strand.
ATTGTGATTGACTGTTTAATTAAAACTTTTTATGAAGTTGGATTTATTACTGTGGTTCTCCGTTATCGGCTTTCTCTTTGGCAAGTTCCAACTCTTTTTCCGTATTTTTCAAGCGGGTGATGTCATGCACGGTGAGTATCATGTTTTCTTCATGATTCAGAAGAAAGTAGGAGCCGGATATGATAGCGTCGCATTCAACGGCCTGATCGTCGGCTGTTACAACTGTTAGTGCCGCTTCGAGATCGGTGAAACTTTTTTTGTGTTCAAAAGCCTGACGGATGGCAAAGCGTATCGGACAAGAGCCGCAAAGATCGTGCGTGCCGCAACCTCCTTGAGAGGATAAGGCATTACGGCATTGTAACAAGTCACCCACTCTTTTTTCTTCCAGCCCTTTTCTTGTCCCTGTCTTTTGATAGTAATTGGTTTTGAGCACTTTGAAATCATTGTCTATCAGTAGGATGTAGGCGTGTACATTCTTTAGAATAGCGCTGGTGATATGATTGGTACGGTCTAATTGCCTGGATTCTCGGAATAATCGTTTTTGTATCCGAAGACATTTCTTTCGCTCCCATAAGAAGCTGACTAATAGTATAATGGATAAGACTATAAAAGTGGATGATAATGCGATGAGCATGGCTGGTATCTTTGTTTTAGTTTGATGGATCTAGCTACAAAGATAGTTTTTTCTTTCAATATTTGAATAAAGTGTTGAACAAATATATTGCTTTATGTGTTTTATTATACAGAAAACCAATAAAAAGACGAACATTATGAAGAAGTACATTTGCACGGTCTGTGAATATATTTACGACCCTGAACAAGGAGATCCGGAAAGCGGAATTGAACCGGGAACTGCGTTTGAAGACATTCCGGAAGATTGGACGTGTCCTCTGTGCGGAGTTGGAAAGGAAGATTTCGAACCGTACGAAGATTAAAATTAAAAGAGAGAGAATTTATTGAGAGAAAAATGGCTGGGTGTATAGATATATGCCCGGTCTTTTTTTTGCGGCAATACAAGACATTGGATTTATATATTAGCGGCAATATCATTTCTAATCAGCTGAATCGCAAGAAGCAGTTTTGGTAAATGTACTTTTACTATTTTAAAAATCTCTTCGGGATCAATAGATAAGTATTATGTCGGCATTAGATATAAATTGCATCTTTCTCCATATGATTTCGAAATAAACTACGCATAATTGCGGTTAAAGACACGACATCCACTTTTGCATTAAAAAGCTTTTCTAAAAACTCTTTTATTTCCATTCGAGTAAAATAATCAGGCTCTTGGAGTTTAATACAAATATCAATATCACTATCTTCCTTCTGTTCACCACGGGCCACAGAACCGAAAAGTCCCAACTTTTCAATTCCATATCTCTCCCCAAACTCTTCTTTAAAATTCCGGAGAATAGCGATTATTTCATCTTTTGTTTTCAATTGATACTAAAGTTGTTATGCAAATATTAAAATTAATATTGGAATTAGCAAATTCTCAATCACATTTTGTCCTACTACTAATTAAAAAGATGCACAAGCATCGAATTTTCATCGATTCCTTGTGCATCTACTATACTCAATAGTCATTTTCAAGACACATCAACTGAATTATGAGCAGCAGGACCCGGTGCTTCTGTTGATTTTGTTTTATCAGGAAGCTTTCTTCTCTTTTACATCACTGCTGGCTTCTACCACATTTACCACATAGTCACCCAGTTTCTCGCATTCGGCGATAATATCTATATAGTAAACTCCCGGAATATGCCGCTTATAATTTTTTGAGATTATTTTCGTCTACTTCCTTGCTTATTACAAATATATTATTTATGTTTGTAACGTTCTTCGACTAGGCTAATTGGAAAATCACTCATAGCTTTTGTTAACCTTACATCTTTAAGTTACGGGAAAGTTTCAACTGATCAGTCGTTAACATTTGAATATAAATAATTTAGCCTTTATAAAACTATGAATTTAACCACAACCGGACATTTCTCTACTCATTTAGGTCAATGTCTCCAAAAGACTAAATCTGTTTTAGTACAACCTAGGTGTATCCAGGCCCGTAAACGACTTCGCATTATGCATTTTACTATAGAACCCCCGTTTCTAAATCTAGAACAATTCATTATTATTAATCAAACTAAAAAAGTTATGAAGGCAAAAGTAACAAGTCTGTTCTTCGCTCTCATGTTTTTGCCCATGTTGGCTTTCGCTGCCAACATAAAAGTGACAGGTAGAGTGATAGACAACAGCGGTGAGCCTCTAATTGGTGTGTCAATCTTGGTAAAAGGCACATCGACAGGGACTCTGACAAACCTTGATGGAGAATTTTCCATTGATGTGGCCGAAGGTGATGTGCTGAAATTTAGTTATGTAGGCTATCAACCTCAAGAGGTTACAGTAACGAGTTCCTCTTTATCGATTAATATCACGATGATTGAGGACGCAAAAAAACTTGATGAAGTGGTGGTGACTGCGCTCGGCATCAAGCGCGAGCAGAAATCACTTTCGTACAACGTTCAGCAGGTGAAAGGCGATATGCTGACCACCAACAAGGATGCCAACTTCGTCAACTCGCTGGCAGGTAAAGTGGCCGGTGTAAACATCAACGCCTCATCATCGGGTACCGGTGGTATATCAAAGGTAGTGATGCGTGGTACCAAATCAATTATGCAGTCGTCCAACGCTCTCTATGTTGTTGATGGTGTACCCATGCGTAGTGCCAGTTCAGAAGGTGACGCCGGTGCATTCGGTTCAAAGGGTGCTACCGAGCCGATTGCCGACCTCAACCCCGACGATGTCGAGTCAATGTCAGTGCTGACCGGTGCCGCCGCTGCCGCCCTTTACGGTTCTGCAGCTGCCAACGGTGCTATCGTTATCACGACCAAGAAAGGTCAGACAGGAAAGGCTAAGGTTACAGCTAGTTCGAACCTCGAATGGAATCGTGCATGGATTCTGCCCCGATTCCAAAGCAGCTACGGCGCAGGTCAAAACAGTATTTATGCCTCCACTTCATCTTACAGCTGGGGTGCCCGCCTCACACCGTACAACGACTACGGTTACGATGTGGCTGATGACTACTTGCAGACTGGTTTTGTTGCCACCAATTCGGTTACTTTCTCTTCGGGTACCGAACGCAACCAAACCTACGCTTCGGTGGCAGCTACCAATTCTAAAGGTATTGTACCCAACGAGCGCTACAACCGCTACAACTTCAACTATCGTAACACATCTAAGTTTCTCAACGACAAGATGACATTGGATTTGAACGCAAGCTACATCTACCAGATGGACCGTAACATGATTAATCAAGGTTCTTACATGAACCCCATTGTGGGTGCCTATCTCTTCCCCCGCGGTAACAACTGGGACGAAGTGCGCGCATACGAGGTTTACGACCCTGCTCGTAAGATTTCCACCCAAAACTGGCAATGGGGCGAATATGGTCTGACCGTGCAAAACCCCTATTGGGTGAACTACCGTAACCTGCGCGAGAACTCCAAAAACCGTTACATGGTAGGCGCACAACTTTCGTACAAGGTGTTACCCTGTCTAACATTGAGCGGACGTGTACGCTTCGACGATTCTTACACCAAGGCGACCGACAAACGTTATGCAGGTACTCTCGGCAACCTTTCTGACAACTCAGAACGCGGTTACTATGGTGAAACGAACTACAAGGAGAAGCAAATCTTTGCCGACTTCCTTGCATCGTTCAACAAAGACTTCAGTGAAGATTGGAATTTACAAGCCAACTTCGGTGGCTCAATCAACGATATGCGTTACGAATCAACTGACATCCGTGGCGGTATCCCCGATGGTTCAGAAAACTATCCCGGACAAGACGCATTGCTGACAAACTTTTTCTCTATCAACAACATCTCGCGCAACGCTCCAAAGACTTGGAATATGTGGCGCGAACAGACCCAGTCAATCTACGCTTCTGCCGACCTTGGATATAAACGTACCTACTACCTGACATTGACCGGTCGTAACGACTGGCCTTCGGCTCTTGCCGGTGTCAACTCGAAGAAGTCTTCATTCTTCTACCCGTCTGTAGGTATATCTGTTTTAATGACCCAATTGTTCGAAGATGCCGGTCTCAACATTCCCTCAGAATATCTGTCATTCTGGAAAATCCGTGCATCATGGGCATCGGTAGGTACTGCTTTCCCGCGCTACATCGCCAACCCGCGCTATGAATGGGTAAACGGCACTTGGTCCGTTTTGACCCAGTATCCCGTAAACAACCTATTGCCCGAACGTACCAAATCTTGGGAAGTAGGTATGAACTTCCGCTTCTTGAAAGATTTCAACTTCGACGCTACATGGTATCAGGCCGACACCTACAACCAGACATTCAACCCCAATGTTCCTGTGGGCAAATATTCTAAGATTTATGTTCAGACAGGTAAAATCCGCAACTGGGGTATGGAGTTCGCCCTCGGCTTCGATCATACATGGAATAACTTCTCTTGGGCTTCCAACATGACCTATTCGTTCAACAAAAACGTGATTAAGGAACTGGGACGCAACGCATACAACCCCGTTACCGGTGAAAAACTCGACATCGACCAGCTCGTCATGACCGACAACCAAGTAGGCGCAACACGCTTCATCCTCCGCGAAGGCGGCACAATGGGTGACCTCTACTCTATGGTAGACTTACAACGCGACCACAACGGTAATATCTACATCAACCCCGAAGGCAATGTATCTACCGTTTCTGTAGCAGACAAACCCATCAAGCTCGGTTCGGTTCTTCCCAAAGGCAACCTCGCTTGGAGCAACAGCTTCACATGGAAAAACCTCACTGCAAGCTTCATGCTCTCAGCGCGTTTCGGGGGGGTCGTTTACTCACGCACTCAGGCAGTCCTTGACTACTATGGTGTGTCTGAGGCTACAGGCCAAGCTCGCGACCGGGGTTTCGTAAGCATCAATAACGGCGATGGCATCAACCCCGAGCAATGGTATAATCTCGTTGCCGGCGGTGAAACCGTTCCTCAATACTATACCTACTCTGCAACCAATCTGCGCCTACGCGAAGCAACTATCGGCTACAAGATTCCGCGCAAATGGCTCAAAGGCGTTTGCGACATCAAGGTATCACTCGTAGGGCGCAACCTATGGATGATTTACAACAAGGCTCCTTATGATCCCGAATCCGTAGCATCAGCCGGTAACTATTTCCAAGGTATCGACAACTTCATGATGCCTTCACTACGTAACTTCGGCTTCAACGTTAACTTCAATTTCTAACTCAAGCGATAAAAAAAATGAAACATATATTCAACAAAATATTGGCTGGAGGCGCAGTGCTGCTCACCACAGTAGCCTGCACAGGTAACTACCTGGACATCAACTCCAATCAGTCACAACCGGGCGATCTTACTCCCGACGGTTTCGCTTTGGTATCGTCAATGACAAATATCTGCAGCACTGTCGCTCCTTCTGATGTAAACTGTACCCAGTTTGTGGACTGTCTTCTCGGCGGCACACTCGGAGGTTACTTCTCCGACGGAGCAAACTTTACTTCCTCTTATGTGCGCAACAATGCGCCCAACAACTGGACTGAGGTATTCTTGAAAGACAAGAAGATTATTTCTACTCTTTTCACCAACCTTTCGATGGTTGAGGGTTTCTGCGAAACATCAGGCGACCTAGTGCCAATGGCTGTAGCCAACATCATCAAGATTGCCGCGATGCACCGAGTAACCGACTGTTACGGTCCAATCCCCTACTCGGCCATCGGCTTTGAAGGCGCAATCAAGACTCCTTACGACTCTCAAGAAGATGTCTACAACAAATTCTTCGAAGAGCTCGCCGCTGCCCGTCAGATACTGCTTGACAACCCCACAGCAGTGATGAGTCCGTTGGTCGACAAAGTTTATGGCGGCGACATCAGCAATTGGGTACGCTTTGCCAATTCACTCCAGTTGCGTCTGGCCTTGCGCATCAGCTATGCCAATAAAGAATTGGCTCAGGCCAAAGCCGAAGATGCCATCGACCCTAAAAATGGAGGTGTAATCGAGACGAACGATCAGAACGCAACTTGGAAAAACTACCAGACATCGACCAACTCTATGCGTACGGCTATCATGTACAACGCTCATGACACCCGTCCGTCGGCCGAAATTGCTTGTTACCTCAACGGTTACAAGGACCCGCGTATCTCCAAATACCTCACCGAATCAGGTTCTCCTGAATCGCCCGGACTCAATGGCAAGCCATACAAAAATGACGATGGAACATGGATGACAGCCCCCGACGGCACATCGCTGCAGTATGTAGGTATCCGTCGAGGTTGGGAGACATTCAGCACCTCATGGAGCGTCAACTTCTCCGATGTCAACCTTCCCGGCACCACGCCGGCTCTTTGGATGAATGCTTCAGAAGTATGCTTTTTGCGTGCCGAAGGTGCAGCAGTTTTCAATTGGGACATGAGGGGATCGGCCGAATCGTTCTACAATGATGGTATCCGCCTCTCTATGGAAGACTACGGTGTGGCCGACGGTTACAACACGTATATCAACGATGCCACATCTGTACCTGCCAAGTTTTACGATCCCGAAGGTCAGAATCCCTGGACAGGTGTAATTCCTGCGGTAACCATCAAGTGGGATGAAACACTCACAGCAGAACAGAAACAGCAGAAGATTATTACCCAGAAATGGATTGCCAATTGGAAGCTCGGCAATGAAGCTTGGGCCGACTATCGCCGCACAGGATATCCGTTCCTGATTCCGGTTGCTTACAACGGTTCAAATGTGGTAGACATCAATCGCGGTCCGCAGCGCTTGCCTTATCCTGCGGCTGAATATACCGACAACCTCACCAACGTACAGTCTGCCGTTTCCAACTACCTCAACGGTCCCGACAATCTGGCAACTAAAGTATGGTGGGCTTGCAAACCCGGACTTTGATTTTCTCAACACTAATAAAAAGATCTATTATGAACAAAATATCTAAATTCGGACTGGCACTTCTTGCCACTTGCGTATCAGCCGCCACATTTTCATCGTGTGACGACTGGGTCGAACCGGAAAACGTAGACCTTAACTATGATACCGCAGACAAGACTGATCCGGTGGCATACGAAGAATACCTTGAAGCACTTCGCGACTATCGCGAAACCGACCACAAACTTGTCTATGTGTGGTTCAACAATTTGGGAAAAGGCGAAAACATCAACACTCGTGCTCAGCGCGTTGACGAGCTGCCTGATTCAATAGACGTTGTCGTGTTCACAAACCCGACTTCGATTAGTGACATCACCGTTCGCGACATGGAAAACGTACGAGAAAAGAAAAACATGAAGTTTACTTATGTGATTGACTTCGATGCCATCAAACTTGCCTATCTTGAGCATCAGGCAATGTCGACCGAAGAAGAACCTTTCGCCGTTGAATTTCTCGACTTCCTGACCGACTCTACCGCAACCGCCCTCTCATATGCCAAGAAAAACAACTTCAATGGCATCATGATTGGCTACAACGGTAAAATCACTAATCACATGACGCCAGCCGAAAAGACGGAATACCTAGCCAACGAGAAGAACTTCATCGGTATTATGTCCGATTGGCACGCGCGAAATCCTGAAATGGATATTGACTTTATCGGAAAACCTCAAAACGTGGGCGATAAGGATCTCATTAACGACTGCAACGTTTTATTCCTTTCCGAATCACAATCAGCCAATTCGAACTATGGTTTTAATATGGCTCTTGCCAATGCCTCGATAGAGGGAGTTCCTGCCGACCGCATAGGTATGGTTACAAGCTATACCGACCCAAACGATGATAAAATCGGATATATGGCCGACGGTTCTCTTTGTGTGTCATCGCTTGCCAACTGGGCTAGTGGTGAGAATGTGAAAGCTTGCGCGTTTACAAACATCGCATACGACTATTACAACGCCACAAGTCCCTATCAGGTAGTTCGTAAAGCGCTTCAGACACTTAACCCAAGCAATTTGTAATCATTAAGCAAATAAACAGAAACAATGAAAACATTTAAATATCTGTCAATTTACACAGTTCTCGCTACCGGCGTGCTTGTGAGCTCCTGCAACGAAGACGTGGAAAAGATTGACAACAAAATCTATGTCGACGGCACAACCGAAGTGACCTCAGTGCTCCTCGACGGTGAAGCGGAAACCGCATCCTACACTTTACAGGCATACATTCCACAACCCACCGCTCAGGCACTCACTATGACATACGCTGTAGACCCCTCGTTGGTTAAAGTATACAATGAAGTGTACAAGACAAGCACAATCATGCTCCCCGAAGAATACTACTCCATTGCTGATCCGGTAGCCGAATTTGAAGTGGGCGGAGTAAGTGCCAGTCCGGTTTCGATTGTTTTGCAAAATCTCACGGCTATCGACCCCGACAATGTGTACTGTTTGCCCATCACTGTAGCGAGTGCCTCTATTCCAGTACTTGCTAACAAGAGCACTAAGTATTTCGTGATTCGCGGTGCATCATTGATTAACTGGACTGCCAATCTCAACGAAAACTACCTCAGCCTTGCTAGCCCAAGCGCAGCCGGCAAGCTTGGAAGCATGCAGAGAGTTACCGTAGAGGCTCTTATCCGTCCGGGAGCTAACTTCAGTGACGGAAACGATTCGGGCATTTCTACGTTACTTGGTATCGAAGGAAAATCTCTTCTTCGCTTCGGTGACGCTGGCGTAGCATCCGACCAGTTGCAGTTTGCTAACAGCCAGAACGTAACCAACTCTCAGTGGAAAATTGAGAAGGAGAAATGGCAGTTCATCACCTTTACGTACGATTCCACCAATGGTCAGTGTGCCTTCTTCATCGACGGTGTGCAGAAAGGTGAGACACAAAACAGCAGCAATCGTTCTTCCGTGAACTGGAACAGTTCTGAGTTTTATGTAGGCAGGTCTTGGAACAACAACCGTGACTTCTCCGGTGACATCTGCGAGGTGCGTGTTTGGAATCGTATCCTTGCCAAAGAAGAACTTCAGGCTAGAAACCACTTCTATAAAGTGGCCCCTGACAGCGAAGGTCTTGTAGCTTATTGGAAGATGAACGAAGGTTCCGGCAACAACCTCCAAGACTACGCCAACGGTTATGACCTTAAAGCCAATACCAACGTTATTTGGGTTCCGGTATCTCTCCCTGAAAAATAAATTGAATTTAAATCAATCAAAGCAATATGAAACTGAATAAAATTTTTATATATGGAATTCTCTTGGCAGCGGCTTCACTCACTGCCTGCGAGGATGAAGTAATGATTGGTAAAGCTAACAATCCCAATCTATCAGTGCCCGGCGAAGTGGTATATGTGACCGACCCGGATGGTAAGCGCCTATTCACCCACATCGACTTACGCGACACCAAAGACATACCTCTATATGTCAATACTCCTAAGGCACTCAAACGCGACTGCAACATAGCTTTCGTATACGATGAAACAGTTCTCGCCGAATACAACGCCGCCAACGGCACAAGTTACGAAGCCGTACCGAAATCGATGGTCAGCTTGACCAACGACGGCATCACTCGTCTGGAAGCCGGAAACACCATTTCTCAGCCGATGACCGTAACCGTCACGTCTGACGGATCTCTCGATAACGATAAAGGATATGCGATTCCGCTGCGCGCTTCAGTCAACAACGGCGAAACCGCACTCACCAAAAACAGCTCGTCTCGCTTGATTTTTGTCCGCGACCTCACTGGTCTGCCCGATGCTACAAAAACCGTGCTCAAGGATGGCGTGGAAGTTCCGGCTGTACGCACTATGATGTGTATGGAGGTGAACGACATGAACCCGCTGGAAGTTACATCCTACACACTTAAGAATAGCGGAAAGATGTATTATGATGCGGTAATGCTCTTTGCGGCTAACATCAACTACAACGAAGAAACCGGACGCGTGTATGTCAACTGCAATGAAAACGTTAGCGCGATATTGGCTAACCGCGACCACTACCTGCAGCCCCTGCAAGATCGCGGCATCAAAGTTTATCTTTCGATTCTTGGCAATCACGACCGCGCAAACGTTAACAACCTTGCCGATGAGACCGCCCGCTACTACGCTCAGGAAATAAAGAATTACTGCGATGTATACAAACTCGATGGCGTGTTCTACAATTCCGAGTATGGCAGCCCCATCTCCCCGGCACCCGAAGGCTTTGTTAATCCGTCCTATACTGCAGCAGCACGCCTCTTCTACGAAGTGAAGAAACTACAGCCGCATCGTGACAACATCATTTACACTTACGACTTTAGTAGTCTGCCCTCAGTAGATGGCGTACAGCCCGGCGAGTATATGGACTTCATCTGGACCAACTACGGCGGTGGTCCGATTGACCCCGCAGACTTTCCCGGTGTACCCAAATTCAACCTCGGTCACTACTCATGGGAGTTCACGCAGGGTAGCACTTATGGTAACCTCTCTCAACTGCGCAATGACGGCTATGGCCTGCACGTTCACTTCGGCAACCGTATGCGCCAAAGCGCCATGCAAAACTCCGCGAGAGCCTTCTATGACGACGACCTTGTCTACGATGGCAAAACTTATCCTAAGGACTGGCTCTAATCTAAAAAACAGTTTATATCATGAAACTAAAATACTATATTATCAGTTTGGTACTTGCTACTTCATGCGGCTATCTTGCCTCATGTAGCGACGATGACGACGACAAAATCGTAAATTCGGAACTGACTTTCGGCGTGGATGCACTACGTGTGAAAATCGGTGAAGAAAACAAAACCTTGATTCCTGTTGCAGCGGGTGAAGGTCAATATAACGCGTTTTCTTTGGACGAAAACGTAGCGAAAGCCACCATTGAAAACGGTGAAGTATTTGTTGAGGGCTTCCATAACGGTTCAACCCATATCGTTGTATCCGATGCGGGCGGTCACTACAAACGACTCCCTATACAGGTCTATACAACCGACGAGTTGGTACTCAATATGCAGACGCTCGACTTCAATTGTCTATTAGGCAAAACCGAGTCGAACAATCAGATTGAAGTGGTACTTGGCAATGGCGGTTACTCTGTAGAATCAGGCGATGAGCGCATTAGAGCTGAAATCAGTTCTACAGTCGACAATGAAGGAAACGAAACAGCCAAAGTAATTGTACGCGCCACCGCGTCCAAAGAAGAGTACACCGGCATCGTGACCGTAAGAGACCAGTCGAATTGCACTGCAGAGGTAACGGTTACTGTGAAAGCATCGTTTGATGTATTCACCCCCGAACGTATTGCCATAATAAAAGAAATCACTACCGACTATTGCAATATAGAGGTTGCCGGTCTAACAGGACCTCGTCCGAGCTACTGGGATTACTATATTAACTCTGGAACTCATTATACCGGTGAAGCGACAGAGAACAGCACTTGTAAGGTTGGTTGGGAATACGGTAGCAGCTGGTATTGTTATGGGCAAGCTGTCATAGAATATCCCGAAACTGCTACTGTGGGTGAAACGGTAAATGGTTGTACATTCCACTATGTTTACGCTTTCGAAGATTCGCAATCATATCCCGGCTATCAAGCACAAATAGTACGCGATGATGCCGAAGCTATCGCCGTTCTCTTTGCTAAGGTTGACATAGAGAACGAAAACATTGACTACGGTTACATCGTCATGAAAAAGTAACAGTTCTCCATTTCTTCAAATAGCAATAGCATAAGAAAATTCCTTGCCGGGGTCGAACCGAGAGTCCGCCCCCGGCTTTTTAACCCAATTTTGCCCCTCTAATACTTGTGCTTTCATTTTATATCCATTTGAGGCTATTGGCACTATTAAATATTTTATTTACATAAAATTATGGACAGTGCCAAGTTATTAAAAATGATTGATTCTTGTATAAATACTCTATATCAAGTATTAGAAGGGTAATTTTGAAAATAAAAAAGGAGAATCAATGGCTCATATGTATTGCCGATTCTCCTCTTTTTATGGTTCAATTAATCTCTTTTTAAGAAGCTTTCTTCTCTTTTACATCACTGCTGGCTTCTACCACATTTACCACATAGTCACCCAGTTTCTCGCATTCGGCGATAATATCCATATAGTAAACTCCCATCTGATAATCATATTCTTTGTTGTTTACGTCCAGAATATTTTGGTTCTTCAGTTGGTTGCGGTAGTTATTGATTTCATTCTCAATGTTGAACGACTTGTTGATGTCGATGCTCTGATGTTCCGGTTTTTCCACCACTACGATCATCTGCGCGAGCGCATCGTCAGTCAGCTTCATCATGAAATGGATATGCTCATATTGTTTCTCGGTAAAGTCTTGATTGGTCTGGCGTTTACGGTTGATAGTGCGTGCCAGATTATAACAACTGTCACCAATACTTTCGATTTCCGTCACCTCCCGCAACATGGCACGTATCTGCAATTTACTTTCTGAACTTAGGCGTCCTTCAGAAACCTGATTCAGATAATTGGCAATTTCAAGTTCCATGTTGTCACTGATATTCTCATATTTTTCTATCCGGCTAAACAGCTTGTTGAAGTCATCATCCTTTTCCGTATGTAACAGATCCTGAACCATACCGAACATACGATGGGTACGCTCTGCAAAGAGATGGATTTCTTTACGTGCCTGAAGTATAGAGAGCTCTGCAGTGGAAAGCATACCTCCGGTGATGAAGCGCAATCGTGGTTCTTCGTCCTCTTCTTTCGGGTGTATGAGAGCGCATACGGTACGTTCAATCAATTTTACACCCCATATCAGGATACATACGTTACAGATGTTGAAGATAGAGTGGAAAGCTGACAATTTGTAGGAGATGGCGACTTCCGGATCGCTGCTTTGGAAGAAAGTGTCTACTACCCAGTTAACCATCTGCATGAAAGGATGGAAAATAATCAGCACCCAGATAACACCGAATACATTGAATACAAAATGTGCCAATGCTGCCCGCTTAGCCTGTGTGTTGGCTGTCAATGCGGCGAGATTGGCGGTGATGGTTGTTCCGATATTTTCACCCAATACGAGGGCAGCTCCCAATTCCAGGCTGATCCAGCCGTTGGCACACATGATTAGCGTGATTGCCATCGTAGCGGCGGAGGCCTGTACGATCATGGTCAGTATAGTACCGATGAATAAGAACAGGAGGATGGAGAAAAATCCCATATCCGTATAGTTCTGTACAAAGGCAAGCATTTCCGGATTGGCGTTCAAGTCGGGAGCATTGGCTTTCAAGTAAGAAAGTCCCATAAATAAGAAAGAGAAACCGAAAATGAATTCACCGATGGATTTGCGGTTGCTTTTGCCTGAGAAGATAAGCGGAAGGGCAATGGCCAGAAGTGGAAGGGCGAATGCGGCCATGTCAACCTTAAATCCGAAAATAGAAATAATCCAGGCGGTTACGGTAGTACCGATATTGGCGCCCATAATGACGCTGATGGATTCGGCAAGAGTGAGCAGTCCTGCATTAACGAAACTTACGACCATTACAGTCGTTGCTGAAGAGGACTGGATAAGGGCTGTGATTAGCACACCTGTTAAAACACCCGTTACCCGATTGGTAGTCATTGCAGTCAAGATACTTCGTAGCCTGTCACCCGCGACCTTTTGTAAGCCCTCGCTCATGATCTTCATTCCGTAAAGGAAGAGTCCTAATGAGCCTATGAGCTTTAAAAAATCATAAAAAGAATATTCCATCTATAATATTTTTAATGGTTATTTGTTCTCAATCTGATTATAAGTATATTTAGTCCCATAATATTCACCTTTTAACGAACTCGATGAAACAGATGTTACAAATATGTTGCAAAAATAATAATATTTCTAAAGAATTCCCTATCGGGAGCTCACTTTTGGATATTTATTACGGTTTTAATCTTAATTTTCCTTACCAGGTGGTTAGCGCCAAAGTCAATAACCGATCTGAAGGGCTTAATTTCAGAGTCTATAATAATAAGGACATAGAGTTTCTGGATGTGCGTGACCAGTCCGGTATGCGGACTTATGTCCGTTCGCTTTGCTTTGTACTGTTCAAGGCTGTCACGGAATTGTTCCCGGAAGGAAAATTGTTTGTAGAGCACCCTGTCTCAAAAGGATATTTCTGCAATTTGCGGATCGGGCGTCCTGTGGAGCTGGAAGACGTGATGCGTATCAAGCAGCGTATGCAGGAAATTATTGCTGAGGATATTCCTTATCATCGCATTGAATGCCATACAACTGAGGCTGTGCGTATTTTCAGCGAACGGGGAATGAATGATAAGGTCAGATTGCTCGAAACTTCCGGTTCTCTCTATACCTATTATTATACGTTGGGAGATACGGTCGATTATTACTATGGTAATCTGTTGCCCAGCACCGGGTATCTGAAACTGTTCGACATTGTGAAATATTACGATGGATTACTTCTTCGCATTCCGAGCCGTGAGAATCCGGAAGTCTTGGAAGATGTCGTGAAGCAGGAGAAGATGCTGGATGTCTTTAAGGAATATCTGAATTGGAGCTATATCATGGGGCTTAACAATGCGGGTGATTTCAATCTGGCATGTGAAGTAGGACACGCGACGGATTTGATAAACGTTGCGGAAGCATTGCAGGAAAAGAAGATTGCTCAGATTGCCGATACCATTTTCCATCGGGGAGAAAACGGAAACCGGGTGAAACTGGTGCTGATAGCCGGACCATCTTCTTCGGGAAAGACTACTTTCAGCAAACGCCTTTCTATTCAGCTTATGACGAACGGGTTAAAGCCATATCCTATTTCTCTCGATAATTATTTTGTAGACCGTGAAGATACGCCGTTGGATGAGAACGGAAACTATGATTATGAATCGCTTTACGCGCTCGACTTGGAACTGTTTAATCGGCAGTTGCAGGCATTGCTTCGTGGAGAGGAGGTGGAACTTCCCCGTTTTAACTTCTCACTCGGAAAGAAAGAGTATAAGGGTGATAAACTGAAAATTAAAGATAATACGATATTAATCCTGGAAGGTATTCATGCCTTAAATCCCGAACTTACTCCTCATATTCCGGCAGAACGGAAGTTCAAGATTTATGTTTCTGCGTTGACGACCATTTCGTTGGACGACCACAACTGGATTCCGACAACGGACAATCGTTTGTTACGCCGTATTATCCGTGATTTCAATTATCGGGGATATTCTGCCCGTGAGACAATCTCGCGTTGGCCTAGTGTGCGTGCGGGTGAAGACAAGTGGATCTTCCCTTATCAGGAAAATGCAGATGTAATGTTTAACTCGGCACTGCTTTTCGAGTTTGCGGTGCTTCGTCTCCATGCCGAGCCTATATTGATGGGAGTACCGCGTAATTGTCCCGAATATTGTGAGGCTTATCGGTTATTGAAGTTTATCAAATATTTCGTTCCCGTACAGGATAAGGAAATTCCGCCGACTTCTTTGCTTCGCGAATTTCTTGGGGGAAGCAGCTTTAAATATTAAGTGGGAAGAGGGTGTGTATAATGATATTAAACGCTAAAAGCCTAAACCTTTGATTTCATATTCTGTTAAGTAGATTATATACAAAAATAGTAAGAGTATGATTTTTTATAATAATCTTTTGGCAAAATGGTTCTTAAGAAAAGGAAAGAAGCATTGTTTTATGTTGGGTGGTCTTTTTTTTACCCGATATAAATATTTGGAGATTTGGGAAGATATGGAAGTCAGAATCCATGCAAGGCAGTTCTGGGAATGCTTCTTGTTGACGTTGCTACCCGCTTTGGTCCTGTCGTTGTTCTTCTCATGGTGGTGGATGTTGCTTCCCTTTGCGACTTACCACATCTTTTATTGGTTGGAGAAGTCCTTCCGCTCTCACTCTGTCTTTGATTGGGAGGCACTGGAGAATTGTGGTGATACACTTTATCTTAGAAAAAGGAAGGCGTATGCCTGGATGAGGTGGTATGGAAAGAAAGTATTACCTTTATCCGATTGGGATGATTGAAGTCATTTTCACCACAGATTACACGGATTAACACAGATTAGATTAATACATTGATTATCAATGTCTATTTTATTATCTGTGTTAATCCGTGTAATCTGTGGTGAACAATTATCGCAAAGCCTCCACCTCTTCTGGCGTTAAAGGAATCTTCTTGCCTAATCGACGGGCGCCGGTTTCGGTAATCAGATAATCTTCTTCATTGCGGATACCGCCGAAATTTTTATAAGTTTCCACTACGTCGTAGTTGATGAAATCGGTAAATTTCTTTTCCGCTTTCCACATATCGATCAATTCCGGAATAAAGTATATACCCGGTTCTACCGTATGTACAAATCCAGGTTCCAGAGGTATGGCAAGGCGTTGTGACTTACGGCCGAACTGCGTACTTTTCGGCTGGCCGTTGTAGCCTACCCATATTTCTCCCAGATTTTCCATGTCGTGTACATCCAGCCCCATCATGTGGCCTAATCCGTGCGGATAGAACAAGGCGTGCGCACCTTCGCGAACAGCGTCTTCCGTATTACCTTTCATCAGTCCGAGAGCTTTCATTCCATCAACCATGACACGGGCGGACAATTCGTATACATCCATATAAGGAATGCCCGGTCGGAGTGCTTTAACCGATTCCAGATGCATGGCATTCTGTATCTCGTAGACTTCCCGTTGGCGGGGCGTGAATTTCTTGTCGGCAGGAATGGTAGATGACATATCTCCTGCATATCCCGATTCAACCTCCGCACCGGCATCTATTAAAAACAGATCACCCGGTTTTACTTTATTGCCGTGATAATGGTTATGCAAAGTTTGTCCGTTGATGGTAGCGATTGTAGCGAAAGAAAGTTCGCAGTTATTGGATTCCGCTACCCGGTTCATTTCCGCCACCACTTCATATTCATACATACCCGGACGAAGTACTTTCATGGCGGTGATATGCATATCGGCAGTCACATTGCAAGCCTTTTCTATCTCTACGATTTCTTCTGCCGATTTATAGTTCCGCTGGGCTACTACGGCGCGGATGAATGGAACGGAACCTTCCTGATGCGCAGGGGGAATACCCAGCCAATCCATCAGTTTTAGCTTATGTTCGGGACGGTAAGGAGGCAGATAATGTACTGACTTCCCTTTCTGGACACATTTATGGAGATAGCTGACAATTTCTGCGGATGGCAGTAAGTTAGCCACGCCCACCCGTTCGCATTTTTCTTGTAGTGTAGGTTGTGACCCCATCCACACGATGGCATCAATTGATAATTCATCACCGAAAATAATTTCCTTGTCTTCGTCAATATCGATTATTGCCGAAAGTCCTGCACATGACAGTCCGAAATAATAAAGGAAAGTAGAATCCTGACGATAGCGGAAGGTGTTATCTTCGTAATTTAGTCCGCACTCGTCATTTCCTAGAAATAACAAAACTCCGGAGCCTAATTTCTTTTTCAGCAGGGCTCTTCGCTGCATATACGTTTCTTTGGCAAACATATTGTTCTAATTTTAAGTTCGTGCAACAAAGATAACGATTTTTGTGTTATAGGATTAAAAATTATTCCTCTAATCTGTGTAATCTCTGGTTAAAAAGTTACTTTTGTAGCGAGAAACAGAGTAGAAAGCAAAAACGAATATGGCACAAGGTTCCCGTCAAATACAATCGCAGGCGCAACAGCAAATCCAAACGCTCTCGCCTCAGCAGATTCTAGTCGTGAAACTGTTGGAGCTTCCCGCAGTAGAATTGGAAGACCGTATCCATGCTGAACTGCTTGAAAACCCGGCACTTGAGGAGGGCAAAGAAGAGAATGTCGCAGATGAATATTCCGATGGTGACACTTCCGGGGAGGGTATGGAGAATGATGCCAACGAATACGATTCTTTGAGTGATTATCTCACCGAAGACGATATTCCCGACTACAAACTGCAAGAGAACAACCGATCTAAAGACGAGCAGGCGGAAGATATTCCGTTCTCCGACTCTACCTCTTTTTACGAAATACTGAAAGAACAGCTTCGTGAACGCAATTTGACAGAACACCAGCATGAACTGGTGGAATACCTGATCGGCTCGTTGGACGATGACGGCCTGCTCCGCAAATCTTTGGAAAGTATCTGTGATGAACTGGCTATTTATGCCGGTATAGAATCTACGGAAGAGGAGCTGGAAGAAGCACTCTGCATCTTGCAGGATTTCGATCCGGCAGGTATCGGAGCACGTGACCTTCAAGAATGTCTGTTGATACAGATCCGCCGGAAGAAGGAAGAAGGGATGAATCCTGCTCCTATATTGGATATCGAAGAACGCATCATCAGAGATTGTTATGAAGAATTTACCCGGAAGCATTGGGAAAAGATTATAAAAAAGCTGGATGTTGATGAAGAAACATTCAATGAAGCTATCAGTGAGATTACAAAGTTGAATCCCCGTCCGGGAGCTTCTTTGGGAGAGGCTATCGGGAGGAACCTCCAGCAGATAGTCCCCGACTTCATCGTAGAAACGTATGATGACGGTACTATCAATGTCAGCCTTAATAACCGTAATGTTCCGGAGCTTCGTATGAGCCGTGATTTTACGGAGATGGTGGAGGAACATACCAAGAATAAGGCCAACCAGTCCAAAGAGTCCAAAGAAGCGATGATGTTTCTGAAACAGAAGATGGATGCAGCGCAAGGATTTATAGATGCGGTCAAACAGCGGCAGAATACGTTGATGACTACTATGCAGGCTATCATCGACCTGCAGCGTCCTTTCTTTCTCGAAGGGGACGAATCCCTGCTGAAACCGATGATTCTAAAAGATGTGGCCGAACGTACGGGACTGGATATATCAACCATTTCCCGTGTCAGCAACAGTAAATATGCGCAGACCAATTTCGGTATTTATCCGTTGAAGTTCTTCTTCAGCGACGGATATACGACGGAAGACGGGGAAGAGATGTCTGTCCGCGAAATTCGTAAGATTTTGAAAGAATGTATCGACGGAGAAGACAAGAAGAAACCGTTGACCGATGATGAATTGGCGGACATACTGAAAGAAAAAGGCTACCCTATTGCACGTCGGACAGTGGCGAAATACCGTCAGCAGTTGAATATTCCGGTGGCAAGACTTAGAAAATAATTGATTAATAGATAATTGATAATGGACAGAGAGAAAGAGCATATCATAGCGGATAAGACAATGTTGCAGGTGTCAAGAGTCACTTCGATGGTGTTTACCCCGTTTTCTATTCCGTTTTTGTCATTTCTGGTGTTATTCCTGTTTTCTTATCTCCGTATCATGCCGATGGTATATAAGTTGATTGTATTGGGAATTGTCTATTGCTTTACTATATTGACTCCCACTATAACCATCTTTCTGTTCCGCAAGATCAATGGTTTTGCCCGTCAGGAGCTGGGCGAACGGAAGAAACGTTTTGTACCTATCCTGCTGACTATCATTTCGTATGTATTCTGCCTGCTGATGATGCGTAGGCTGAATCTGCCTTGGTACATGACCGGCATTATTCTGGCTTCTCTCGTAGTCTCCATCATTTGTATAGCAGTAAATCTGAGATGGAAACTGAGCGAGCACATGGCGGGCATAGGCGGAGTGATAGGCGGATTGGTTTCCTTTAGCGCCTTGTTCGGTTATAACCCGGTAGGGTGGCTGTGTCTGTTTATATTGATAGCCGGTGTGCTGGGTTCTGCCCGTATCATTCTGGGACATCATACGCTGGGAGAGGTCATTTCCGGTTTTACGGTCGGCTTGGTATGCGCCCTTTTGGTGCTTCATCCGGTGAGTAATATCTTATTTCGAGTATTTTTATTTTAAAACAGTATAAATCCTAAAAACTAATTATTATGAACTTTCCACAGAATTTGAAGTACACGAACGAACATGAATGGATACGCGTAGAAGGAGATATTGCATACGTAGGTATCACCGATTATGCTCAGGAGCAATTGGGCGATATTGTGTTTGTGGACATACCGACGGTCGGTGAGTCGCTGGAAGCCGGTGAGGTTTTCGGAACTATCGAAGTAGTGAAAACAATTTCTGATCTTTTCCTGCCGGTAGCAGGTGAGGTGCTGGAACAGAATGAAGCGCTGGAAGAGAACCCGGAACTGGTGAACAAAGACCCATACGGCGAGGGTTGGCTGATTAAGATGAAACCTGCTGATGTGAAGGCGGTAGAAGACTTGCTGGATGCGGAAGGGTATAAAGAAGTGATTAACGGATAAATTAAACATTAAAAATATGACTCCAATTGTAAGTATCATCATGGGCAGTACGTCCGACCTTCCAGTTATGGAAAAGGCCGCACAACTGCTGAATGATATGCATGTACCGTTCGAAATGAACGCACTTTCCGCTCACCGCACGCCTGAGGCTGTGGAAGAGTTTGCTAAGAATGCCCGTACTCGTGGCATTAAAGTAATTATCGCTGCTGCCGGAATGGCTGCCGCCCTTCCCGGTGTAATCGCGGCTAACACTACACTTCCTGTAATCGGAGTGCCGGTGAAAGGCTCCGTGCTCGATGGTGTGGACGCACTTTATTCCATCATTCAAATGCCTCCGGGCATTCCTGTAGCCACTGTTGCTATCAACGGAGCGATGAATGCGGCTATTCTGGCCATTCAGATGCTTGCTTTGAGTGATGAAAAGCTGGCGGAAGCATTTGCAGCTTACAAAGAAGGACTGAAAAAGAAAATCGTAAAAGCAAACGAAGAACTGAAAGAAGTCAAGTTTGAATATAAAACGAACTAATGGATCTATTCAATTATTTTCGGAGGGAAACTACCGAAGTGAATATTGGGGCCGTACCGTTGGGTGGCCCCAATTCTATTCGTATCCAGTCGATGACCAATACGTCTACGCAGGATACGCAGGCTTGTGTGGAACAGGCGAAACGTATTGTCGACGCGGGCGGTGAGTATGTCCGTCTGACGACGCAAGGTATCAAGGAAGCGGAGAACCTGAAAAATATTAATATCGGTTTGCGCAGTCAGGAATATATGGTTCCGTTGGTTGCCGATGTACACTTTAATCCGAAAGTTGCCGATGTGGCAGCCCGATATGCGGAAAAGGTACGCATCAATCCGGGGAATTATGTAGACGCTGCACGTACTTTTAAGAAGCTGGAATATACCGACGAGGAGTATGCGCAGGAAATACAAAAAATTCATGACCGCTTTGTGCCTTTTCTGAATATCTGCAAAGAGAATCATACGGCTATCCGTATCGGTGTGAATCACGGCTCTTTGTCCGACCGCATCATGTCCCGTTATGGTGATACGCCCGAAGGCATGGTAGAGTCTTGTATGGAGTTTCTTCGCATTTGTGTTGATGAGAACTTTACCGATGTGGTTATTTCCATCAAAGCGTCCAATACGGTTGTCATGGTGAAAACCGTTCGTCTGTTGGTAGCTGTGATGGAGAAAGAAGGGATGGCTTTCCCGTTGCATCTCGGAGTGACAGAAGCCGGAGACGGTGAGGACGGACGTATCAAGTCCGCTCTCGGCATTGGTGCGCTGTTGGCCGACGGACTGGGGGATACTATACGGGTATCTTTGAGCGAAGCTCCCGAAGCGGAAATTCCTGTTGCCCGTAAGTTGGTGGACTATATCCTGTTGAGGCGGAATCATCCTTATATTCCCGGACTGGAAGCGCCTGGATTTAACTATTTGTCGCCCGAACGCCGTAAGACGCGGGCTGTCCGCAATATAGGAGGTGAACACGTGCCTGTGGTCATTGCCGACCGTATGGACGGGAAGACCGAAGTGAATCCGCAATTTACTCCGGACTATATTTATGCCGGACGTGCTTTGCCCGAACAACGGGAAGAAGGTGTGGACTATATTCTTGATGCGGACGTATGGACCGGAGAAGCCGGTACTTGGCCTGCTTATAATCATCAGCAACTGCCGTTGATGGGAGGATGTAATGCAGAACTCAAATTCCTGTTTATGCCTTATATGGCACAGACGGATGAAGTGATTGCCTGTCTGAAACAACATCCCGAAGTGGTTGTCGTCTCTCAAAGCAACCATCCGAACCGTTTGGGCGAACATCGTGCGTTGGTACATCAACTGATGACAGAAGGGCTGCAAAATCCGGTTGTTTTCTTCCAGCATTATGTGGAGGATGATGCGGAGGATTTGCAGATAAAAGCTGCGGCCGACATGGGAGCTCTGATCTTTGACGGGCTTTGTGACGGAATCTTTATATTCAATCAAGGCAACCTCAGTCATGCGGTAATTGATGCGACGGCTTTCGGAATCTTGCAGGCGGGACGTACCCGTACTTCAAAGACGGAGTATATCTCTTGTCCCGGTTGTGGCCGTACGCTTTACGACTTGGAGAAAACAATTGCCCGTATCAAGGCAGCCACTTCACATTTGAAAGGCTTGAAGATCGGCATTATGGGCTGTATCGTGAATGGTCCCGGTGAGATGGCGGATGCTGACTACGGTTATGTAGGAGCAGGACGAGGCAAAATCAGTCTTTATAAAGGCAAGGTGTGTGTAGAGAAGAATATTCCTGAAGAAGAGGCGGTAGAACGACTTTTGGAGTTTATCCGGACAGACCGGGAAGAAAACCTGCAATGATAATTGGGCACGGAATACAGGTGATGGGGACTGATCTCATAGAAAACCTGTCATCCGTGCCTAACTATGTACTACATATCTTCCAATGACAAACACATTGTTTCATCGCGAGCCATAAAATGGATCATGCTTTCCACGTGAAGCGTATGGTTGTCGCAAAAAAGTTCCACGTATTTAGGCACCCCGCCAGTAAAAGTATAAAGTGCTAAAAGATCATCATTCGAATGTGTCGGGGCATATTCATGCATGATTTCTTTTAGAACAGAGAGACTGAAGGCTGACAGCTTGATTATGTTATCAGCTCTTCCGAAGAGTGGTCCTTTGTTGTCTTGGAAAATTTTTTGCATAAGAGAATAGATGGAACCACTGACAATCAAATTCATGTGTGAGGACTTCCGATATTGGTCCCAAATATTTTGCATATCGCTGAATATGGATTCATTAATAGTATAGAATTCCTGAAATTCATCAATAACCAGGTTGAAAGTCCGTTGTGTCGAAAGCTGCATTAGGTATTGGAATAAGTTTCGGAAACTTCGGATTTCTGTCGGAACAAAGATTTGTAGGGCTTGTGCGATAAGTGGGATGAATTCTTCGCACAAGGTTGCTTCATTTTTGCGCCCTATAAATAAGTAGACAGTGGGAGTTTGTTCAACGGCTTTCATGATGAGGCTTGTCTTCCCAATTCTACGGCGACCGGTAACGACTGTCATTCTTGAACTTTCCTCAAATGCCAATTGCTGAATTCGTTTTAGCTCTTTTAGTTCTTCTTCTCTATTATAAAACCTCATAGTCAGTGAATTATATTAGTAACTGTGGTTACTGTAACCACGGTTACAAAGATGTTTATTCTTAAGGGAACGGCAAACTTTTTCTTTCTTTTATAAATTCTTTACCCTTTCCCAGGGCAAACGCTTAATAAGTATTACATCTTAATTCATTACATTTACAAATTTAGTATACTTAATCCCTACCGTAATATGACCATTCAAGCCTTTTCAGCAATTATTCCTGATGTACGAGTTGCCTATTGTCTGAACCTTGGTAGCCATTATACTTTTTAACTAGTGTCATTTATAGAACTTAAAAAAAACAGTGCTCTAATTTTATTTTTTTAGTTGTTTGAGGTATTCGGAAACACTTTATTTCACGCTGGCGAACATATTGTTTCACGCTGCTGAAACGCCACTTTGTGCCGTATGTTTAGGGTGAAACGTATAGTCGTTTTAGCCGAATCGTATAGTCGTATGGGGTGACAGATACGTATATCCTACACCATCTGTTACCTGTTTCCTACACCTGCTTAATTTGTTGCTGTTCAGTGAAATAAGTTGTAGATGGTGTAGGATGGCAGATGTTTTTCATATTTGGAAATGCTATGTGATAAAGGGGTATGAACTCTTCACATACAAAGTTTTCTCTTTTTTCTCATCGAGATTATAGTGAGGGGTCTTATAATTACATCCTTTCTTTTAAGGTTATATTATTTCTTGTTGTGAAAATAACTGCTGTAGATATTACTTATGAGTTTTGTAGTGTATATCTACAACAGTATTTTTTTACTGTCGAATAGAAATTTGGAACATTTCTATACATTCTTTCAGTGCTTGTTCATGATTAACCGCACTTTCTACACAAACGATTCTACCATAGTCTGAGTCCTGCCAATGTACGATGTGTTCTTTTACCGTTTCTGCCAAATCCAGTAATTGCAGACTGTTTTCCAGTTCGGTAGATTCAGTGCCGATGATATGCAATCGTATCTGTACATTTCCATTCTGTACACCACTGCAGGGAGCCTTCCAAATGATAGGGAGAAATTCAATGAATATGGCAGGTCTTTTATCCGATAGATTACTTACCTCGTTCAAAATTTCCGGTTTCCATAATCCGAGATCTTTGAAAACACACTCTTGGGTATTTTCATTGGTGATTTCTCGTAAGCGGTTCACCATTGCCTGATAAAGTTCTTTTTTCATGATTCAAGAAATTAAATATAATGTTGATACTAAATAATATCTGCAAAGTAGGGTATTTCTGTGTGGATAGAAAAATAAGTATGAAGTGCCTGCATAGTTCTATGTAACTGTTACATTGTAATTTGTCGATTGGCAGGGATGACCCTTATGTTTGCATCCGTATTTGAATTAATAACATAAATATATGTAATGATGAATGAAGAAACAATTACAATGAAACAAAAAGCCGAATTCCGGGCTTCCGGGCTTCTGCTGGATTTGGGAATCTCTATTCCGGTTCGTCCATTACGATTCATGACAAAGAAGAAACGGTGTGGAATTACCATGCGTACTCCCGCATTAGGCGGGCTTATCCGGATTTCCCGTAAGTATTTGCAACTGGGGGTATCAGTCGATGAAATGCAGAATTATACGTTTGACCAGAACATGGAGTTTGTAGCCGGACGTGGCAAGGAAGTCAGTGAATTGGTAGCTTGTGCCATCGTCAGCGGCTATATCACTGGACGATTGTTTAATAAAGTAGTAGCTTGGTGGTTACGCTGGCGTGTGCATCCGGCCTATTTGCAGGAAGCTATGTTACAGCTATTACTTTTGTTGGACATAAAGTCTTTCTCGACTACTATCAAATCGGCGCAGATGATGAATGTGATGACTCGCCGTTTGAGCCATGGAACAACAGGGAGTTAAAGGGACATACGGAAGGCCCTCATAGCCCGTTCGGATTAATTTGGCAGATAGCCTCTGCCACAGGTTGGACACCTCGCTATATTATGTGGAATATCTCTTATCCCATGTTACTGCTAATGGCAGCGGATACACCAAGGTATGTGGATACAAAAGAGGCACAGAAAAAAGCACGCAGGAATTATTGCAAAGGTAAGCAGGCGCTTGACTTTTTTCAGACCAGATTATCAAAAGATGAATAAATATTAACTTAAAATAGAATTATATGACTAGAGGATTGAGAAATAATAATCCGGGTAATATTCGCCACGATGGAACACGGTGGCAGGGAGAAATAATTCCCTCAACAGATTTTGCATTCAAACAGTTCAAAACTATGGCATATGGCTATAGAGCCATGTTGAAACTACTACGTAACTATGCGTTGTTACATCATTGCTATACTATTCGTACGATGGTGAGCCGATGGGCCCCACCTTCGG
This sequence comes from Bacteroides sp. NSJ-39, assembly GCF_014287315.1. Lineage (NCBI taxonomy): Bacteria > Pseudomonadati > Bacteroidota > Bacteroidia > Bacteroidales > Bacteroidaceae > Bacteroides > Bacteroides sp. NSJ-39. The sequence continues at coordinate 65,383 of NZ_JACOOB010000016.1, forward strand.
AGAACGATACGAAAAGCTATATTACTACTGTTGCGAAGATAGCGGGTATCGACCCCGACCGACGGATTGATATTTATGACCGTCATCTCATGTGTGCATTGGCTGGGGCGATGAATCGGGTAGAGAATGGAACATCGGCTGTTATGGCTGATGTAGAAGCAGGATGGGATTTACTTTAGCATAGGGGACGATGGATGTATTTATGCAAATATTGACTATGCTATTTCCTGCCGGAATAGGCTCAATCGTGACCTGGATGTTTAGCCGTAATCTCTACCGTGCTAAGAAAAAGAAAGAAGTACATGATATTTATCAGGTGATGTACAATGATGTATGTACAACTTTAACTCATATCAAAGATGAAAACAGAAAATTATACCAGATTGTGGAGCGGTTTGAAAAAGCAGTACTCAAAGCTACAGATTGTTGCTATTGGGATGATTGCCCTATGCGTCATGAGTTGCAGGAGTCAGCAGAACTTGCAAATGCAGTCGGATTATCAGGGCGACAGCCTCCGGTCAAGAAAAAAGGTGGAACTGGCACTTATGCCCGTGCCTCCAAGCCAGGCAAAACTCAAACTGATAATACCACAGATTAAATCTCTTCCAATTGGAGCCGGATATATGCATCAGAGCGGTCGTGCTATAATAAACATCACAAAAACAGAGGGAGATACCTTGTTTCTGACAGCTACTTGTGATAGCCTGCAACGGGAGTATTTGCGGTTGGAAGAAGAGCTAGTCCGGTTTCGTGATTTTTCTACGTATCAGTCAACATCTCTTATGACAAGAGGACCAACCGGATGGCAGTTCTTTTGGATATGTTTTGGAAAATGTTCGGCAATCATTTTATCTTTTGTCTTTGTGATAAAAATAAAGAAAAGAACATAGATTCTACTGAATGAAGTTGAAAAGGAAATTCTGCGTTTATGAATAAAACTCATTTACGCAGAATTTCCTTTTTTTACTAAACGTTGTAATTGGGGAATTTAGTGATTGCGTTGAGATAGTTGTAGAATGTTTTTTCAGAGATATGATAGATTGGATATATATATCGTCTGAGGATTTCTCTATTGGATAAACCTGACCGTGAATATTTGTCATAAATTCGATTTACGTCTTTCACTCTTTCCTCGTAACTTTTACCTTCCATTTTGTTTCTCATAATCTGTACTTTTTAGTTCTTTATTCTTGTGAGTCAATCTCTTTTCTTGAATTTGTTATCATAAAGGTCTAAAAAATATTTGTATTATAATGGAAAAAAATGCGACTTGTGCAATACTTACATACATTTATGTAAGCGTTATACTGTTATTTGTTTTTAGCTTCTTCTCCCTGTATGTTTGCATTGTCGTTTAATTAATAACTAAAAATATATTTATTATGGCACAAATTAATGACGGTCTGACGTTTGGATTGGACCAATTTAAATTCAACAACCAAGTATTAGGTTACATTAGTGAGGAAGGTTTGGCTTGGGGAGGTGATAAACCTGAGAAAGTGAAGATCAATGCTACTCAAGTAAAATCCGGTCCGGTAAAAATCATTGTTAAGAACAACGGTACTAATGTGATTACATTTAAGCTTATTCAGCTTGATGGTCCACATTGCGAAGCGGTGATGGGTGGAAAGACTGAAGCTAATGGGACGTACACACCACCTGTTGCGGTAAACCTAGAAGGTCCCGCTGAAATACTCTGCACTAGTGGGCATGCTATTCGTATCAGTAAAGGTAGTTTATCTGCGAAACTTTCTGGTAATATCAATGGTAGTGAAGTTTTGGCTATCGAATGTGAACTGGAGATACTGGCTTCTGCTGATGGTGGAGCTGGATATACTATCTGCCCGCCTGCAAGTTCTTCTGCAGGTGCTTGATTGAAGAATTGAATTGAATGATTACTTATTTTATTAACTAAAAACAAATTAAAATTATGGCACAAGTAAATGATGGTTTGACTTATGGATTAGACCAGTTTAAGTTTGGTGAACAAGTACTGGGGTACATTAGTGAAGAAGGCCTGGCTTGGGGCGGTGATAAACCAGAGAAGGTGAAAATCAATGCTGCTCAGATTAAAGGCGGTCCGGTGAAAGTGATTACCAAGAATAATGGTACGAATGTGATTACTTTCAAGCTTATCCAACTTGACGGTGCGCATTGTAAGGATGTGATGGGAGGTACTGTGGCTGCTGACGGTACATATACTCCACCGGAAAAGGTAGAAGATTTGGTTGGCGTTGCAGATATTAAGTGTGCAAGTGGGCATACTATCCGTGTTTTCAATGGTAGTCTTTCCGCTAAGCTTTCCGGTAATATTAATGGTAGTGAGGTTTTGGCTATCGAGTGCGAATTGGAAGTGTTGGCTTCTGCTAATGGTGGCGCTAGTTATGCCATTTATCCGCCGGAAGTAACTCCAGCATAAGGATTAGTTTTATAAGCAGACCGGAACTGAAGTGTCAATCTCTTTAATCAGTTCCGGTTTCTTTTTGCTTTTTGTGCATTACTATTATTGCCATACTTTACTTGAATTCTCTGTTATTTTCACATTTACATCCTTTTTATTTATTGATTTTCTTGAATATAAGGAATTGTTTCTGAATCTTTGCCTATCTTTGTGCTGCCTACAACAAAACAATTTATAAACTAAATTAGTCATAATATATGAAAAACTATTTATTTTGGGCAATAGCTGTTATTGCAATTACTTTTTCTTCTTGTAAGGATGATGATGAAAAAGATGCATTATCCGGTACAACTTGGGTCTGTAATGAGGAAGTTCCGGGTTTCGACGAAGGCTCTCGTACTATACAATTTCATACGAATGGAAAGTGTTCGGTGGAAGTAATAGAAACCCCTCATGGAAAAGATGAAAGGCGTTCTACAGGTAGTGGAAAATATGAGTACGCTGCTCCATCCGTTTCAATAACTTGGTTTGATGGATATAAAGAGAATGGAACAATTGAAGGTACTACAATGATTTTAGTTGACGAGGATGGATACTCTGAAATATTTGTAAAGCAGTAAACCTATCAGTAATGAATAGCAAGTGTGAATTTTTTATAGTAAAACTGGTATTGTTCATGCTATTGTTCGTTTTTAATAATGTAGCAATAGCACAAATATCGAAGATTAAAACGGTTCAGGAAGAGACTTTTGAACAAGAAGTTGTTGCTCCTTACGATAGTTTGGAGAATATTTGTAAGGAGAATTTCCGTAGTCAGGTGGGACAGACTTTGTATTTGAATGATGATGCGTTTTTTAAGAAAACGGGAGTGTATTCAGGTATTACTACAATGCCAACATTTGAGTATTTTGCATTGGTACTTAAGAATAAGAATATGAGATATTTGCCTGACTCTATAATATATAAGTTTACGGTAGTAGAAGGAGAAGGAGGCTCGGATTATGAATCTGTTGTAGGAAAATACTATTATGTGAATCGTCTGATTGAGGATCCGAAGAATGCTTCTAAGAAATCTGACTTAAATTATTCTTATGAACTTATTATGAAAGATGCTCCTTATGATACTGTTTATTATGATTTTGATTCTAGAGATGCATATTTTAGAACATTTATTAATGTCGGTTATATCGAGAAATTGAAACAAAAGTATGTTAGTAAGGAGCTAATCATTCATAAAGATGATAGTGGCTTAGAAAAGATTGGCACAGGGAAATATGAAAAAATACCTAAAGGAACTCATCTAAAGTGCATAGACATAAGTATTGAGGATGGAAATCAATATCATCTTTTGTTGTTATTACATCATGAAAAGTATGGTGACTTTTATGCCGACCTTACGCTTGGTGTGGAGATGGAAAGATTGGATACCCCTGAAATGTATAAAGTTCGCCTACAAAAAGAAACAAGTTTAGCTCGAAAATACGGTAAGGTCAATGCGGATTTGATAATAAGGAATCAAGTACGTACCGGATGGAGCAAGGCTATGTGTCGTGAATCTTGGGGTGCTCCAAAATCAGTAAATGTTATGTCCGGTGCAGGTGGAACCACAGAACAGTGGGTATACTCCTCAAGTTGTTATTTATACTTTAAAAATGGGGTGTTGACTATTATTCAATACTAGTTTATAAATCATTCTTTATTGATAATAAGTCTGTAACGCTTACATATATTTATGTAGGTGTTACGGACTTATTTGTGTTATAGGCTTTCCTATGGTATGTTTGTGTTGTTTTAATTGAATAAATGATGTGGAATTAAACAATATCAAGTACATGGGAACAATCGATTTAGAAAACATTATGAATAGTAGTGCATTGCGAAATATGCAAAGTACTACTGATAAAGTTGATGCCTTGAGTTCGTCAGTCATTAATCTGAATGAAGAGATCAGAAAATTAGAGAATAGTTTGCTTTCAATGCAAAAAGTTTTTGAACGGGCAATGAGTGCTAAAATAGACCAAACGGAAAATTTGGCAATGATAATTGTACTACGTTCTGAAATTGGAAATTTAAAAAGTGAGCTGGTTGGCTTGAATACTCAATTGGGGGTGGTAAGGAGTAATGCGGATATTTTGTCTTCAGTATCTCCTGATGATGGTAAACTCTTAAATTTGAAGGGAGTAAAAGAGGATTTGAAATTAATGAGTTCTGGAATGAATGTGGCTATCAATACGGCATCTCTGTTAGGGATAGCGCAGTCTCGCCTGACGCAAATTCAAGCTAAGCTACAAACAATGATTTCAATTACCAATTCTTTACAGCAGATAGCAAATGTTTTGAATGGTGCTGGAATCTCTAATACCCTTCTTTTGTCACGAGCAAAACAGGTGCTTACTGCAGCGAATATGGCACTTGCCACTTCTTTGGGCATTTCGACAGTTGCTGCACAAGCATTGATGGCTACATTAACTTTAGGACTTTCTGTTGTCATTACGGGGTTAGTTCTGCTATGGGATAATTATACGACTTCGCAAGCCGAAGCTGCTAAGGCAAATGAAGCATTCAGAAGTAAAGTCGCAGATATGTCTGCTTCTACAGTTGCGAATTTCCAGAAAATGAGTGGTGAATATGAAGCTTTGGGAGAATCTCTGGAAGATAAACAGAAATATATTGATGAGAATCAAGAGGCTTTCAAACGATTGGGGGTATCTATAACGAGTGTAGCTGATGCCGAAAATCTTTTTAATAGTCAAAAAGATGCTTTTATAGAAAGTATTGAATTGAGAGCTAAAGCGGCAGCAGCTATGGAATTGGCTTCGGAAAAGTATAAAGCATCTATGATTGCAATGATGGAGGCTGAAAGTATGCCTGATAAGAAGACTGTATTTGTTTCACAAGGAATGTTTGGACCGGTTATATCTTATGAAGTAGACAATTCCAATAAAAGTAAAGCTATAAAAAAAGCTAAAGCACAAGCGGAAGAGGGCACGAAGTATATAACCCAAAGTCTCGCTTTTTCTAATCAAAGTGCGGAAATACTAAAAAAAGCAGATATTAAGGCGGCTGATACAGTAGTGAAAGGATCAATAGAAGCTATTGAAGCAAGTATAAAAAGAAAAAAGGAAGCTTTATCAAAGGTCACAAGTAGGGGGGAATATAATAAACTGATGGTTCAGATAAATGCGGAACAATCTAAACTAGATAAAATAACTGGTGCTAATATTCGTACAGTTACACCGGAAGAGCAAACTTCATTTATAGAACAACTCGGACAGGCGGAACTTAAAGCAAGAAGAAAAATAACAGCAATGACTATTGCTGCTCTTGAGGATGGAGCTAAAAAAGAGAGGGAGCGGGAGGAATTAAATCATCAATTGGAGTTGGATAGGATTAATAAAGAAGAGAATGATCGTATTCAGGCGATTAAAGAGGCGAGGAAAAAAGGTATTAAGGTTGATGAAAATGCAGAAAAGATTGTTACTTCACAGGCTGACAAACAACGTATGAAAGAGAATGCAAGACATGACAAGGGAAAAAAGAGCATTAATGAAAATGAAAAACAACGTGTGAGAGACTTGCAGGACGAGATAAACTCCCATTCAGCGTCAGCTTTAGAAAAACGCCTAATGGATATAGACAAAGCCTATGATGAACTAGTTAAAAGAGCAAATAAAGATCCGGAAATGATTGAATCTATCAATAAGAACAGGGAAGCTGATAAAGATACAGAAAGGAACCGTTCTAAATTAGATGTGCTGGATAATGCGGAGCAAATAGAACTTCAGCGTCAAGAAATTGCAACTCAAGGCTTGGAGATGGATGAGTATGTAGAGCAGCAACGTAATGATATTATGTTGAAATATGCAAAAGAACGATTGGCAATTTTGTCCACAATGAATGATGAGCAGAGCCTGCAAGCAAAAGAACAATTAGAAACTACTATTGCCGGCCTTGAGAAACAAGGCAAAAAGCCTAAGTCTATAAAAGGAATATTAGACGAGAAGACAATGAACTCATTAGTGAAGCATTATCAAAAACTTGGGAGTAGCGAAGAGGAAGCTAAAGAGAAAGCTATGGATTTTGCTACTACTTTTCAAGGGCGGATGCAGACTGCAAGCGAGGTTGTCGGCTCTTTGAAAGGGGCGTTTGGTGGACTGGATGAAGGATTGGATATGGCTTTAGATGCCGTTGGCAGTATTGCGGATGGGTTTGCTAATGGAGGACTCGTGGGTGGTATTGCGGCTGCAGCTGAACAAGTAATATCTGTAACTGCCGGATTGATAGGAGCGAAAAAAGAGATGGATGCCGGAATGGTAGCTCGTTATGGTGTCTGGATGGAGGCAATGGATGATTTGATAGATAAACAGATCGGCTTATTGGACAAATTGGGGGGTAATAACTTTGGCAATAACATAAGGAAGACTGCAGAAGATATTGGTAAACAGATCACCGCTAGCCGTACAATGTTGGGAGAAGCAGCTTCTGCTGGTTCTTCAGCTTTTAGTCACTCTTACGGTTATCGCTTGAATGATAGGCTCAAAGGATATAAATCAGAGTTAAGGCAAATAGGAATAAATACTACTACTTGGAGTGAGATGAGTGATGAACAGTTGGTGAAACTAAGAGAGATTCCAAGTCTTTGGGCGCATATTCCGAGTGAGATGAGGGAGTATATAAAAGCTATGGCCGAGAGTAAAGAAAAACTGGCAAAATTTAATCAAGAAGTACAAGACACTATATTGGGATTCTCTTTTGCAGATATAACTAATATGATTGTTGATTCTTTTACAGATCCTTCTATTGATAATGCGCTGGATGAATTGTCACAGAATATAGATGGAGCTATTGGAAATATTATAAAGAAAACATTGGCTCGGAATATGTTGACGGAAGAGATGAATAAACTCGTGAGTAGTTTGTTCCAATCTATGGATAAAGGAAATTATAATTACTCTCTTGACCCTAAGGCTGCCTCTGATTTTAAAAGAGGAGTGATGGAATTAGGCCAACAATACAATGCTGCATGGGAAACAATGAAAGAGAGTTTTTCCGAAGCCGGTATCGACTTGGAAGAAAAAGAGAAAGAAGAAAATTCCGCGCAGTCCGGTCGCTCCGGCTCCTTCACTACCATGTCTCAAGAGCAAGGAACAAAACTCGAAGGATTGTTTACTTCTGTTCAGGATCATGTGAGCAGCATAGATACTATTGTTTTTGATATCAGCCGTTCCATGTACGAAGCATCGGACTCATTGGTTGCTATTGTACGCAATACAGGCTATTGCTACCATTTGGAACAGATGGCGGCAGATATATCGGAATTGAAACGTGATGGAATTAAAATGAAATAAGTATGGAAAAGATTTTAGAAGGATTATTGCTTGTCAATAATCAGGATGTGTATCTACAGTATGGAGCTTTCCTTACAGAGGACAAGCAAGGTGATTATAGTAATTACTCGGCATTGCTCAAACCACCTTCCATGAAGGATTATCCTGCCGTAGTTTATCGCGAACGAGATGGTGAAGAGTTACCGGAAGTATTGCCTCAACCGAGATTCGAGGCGCGGGATGTGACCCTATATTTTGCTATTGTAGCGGAGACAACACAGAAATGGTTGGAACGTTATACCGGCTTTGTCAATCTTCTTAAAAGTGGATGGCTTCAAATACGATTGCCGGAAATAGATAAGACGTACCGGATGTATTATAAGGAATGTAGTAGTTATGATCAACTGACTTTCCTCGAAAAGGATGGCTTGTACGCTGCACGTTTTAAGGTGAAGTTGCGGGAGCCGGTTCCGAGTGTATAATAATTGAAAAAATGAAATGACTTATGGAATTAAATATTTATAATGGAGAAGGTATTTTGAAATTTACCGCTCCTACCTCTTCTTCTTGTACCTGGACCCATGAACTGATGTCCGAAAACAGTCTCTCTGTCAGTTTTATTTCTCCTGAACTCTTGACTTTTTTGGTAAATGACTATATAGAAGTCGCGGACATCCGTTTTACTATCCGTAGTGAGTACCGGCCACAGCAGAATAGTACGTTGGAGTACAGTTACAATATGCATTTTTACGGACCGGAACATGATGCAGAGCGGGTGAAGATGTTGAATCTGACGGACGGGCAGTTTGAATCCCAGTTCTCACTGGATAATAATGCGGCAGCCCATCTACAAAAAGTGGTGGATAATCTGAACCGTATTGATGGCTCTGATACATGGAAAGTGGGTGAAGTTGTTGACAACGGAAAACGAAACATTGAATACAGCAATGTGAATTGCTGGGATGCTCTTGGCATGATTGCCGAGACTTTTGAGACGGAGTGGTGGATAGACGGGCATCACGTAAACTTGACCCGCTGTGAACGTGAAGATGCGGTAAGTCTTGGCTACGGACAGGGACTGACTAAAATAGCTCTTACTGAGAACAGCAGTGATGTGAAATTCTTTACCCGGTTGATTCCTTTGGGTAGTGCCCGCAATATTGACCGGAGTAAATATGGCTTTTCCCGGTTGCAACTTCCCGGACGGCAAAAGTATGTAGAACAAAATATTCAGTATGGATTATATGAACAGGTGGAGGAAGCTGCTTTCTCTGAAATTTACCCCAAGCGTGTCGGCAAAGTGTCTGATGTCCGCCATATTGAGAAGAAGAATGAGAAGCCGTATACAATTTATTACTTCAAGGATAAGGAATTGAATTTCAATCCGAATGATTATGAACTTCCCGGTTTGGTGAAACATATTAGTTTTCTGAGTGGTGAATTGAACGGGCGTGATTTTGAAGTGAATTATAATAGTAATACGCGTGAATTTGAGATTATCACGACGTTTCCTGACGAGAGGACGCAGATTCCGGGCGGTCATATAATTCCTGCGTCTGGTGATGAATATATCTTGTGGAATATCAGTATGCCCGATGAGTATTATACGCAGGCTGAAAAGGAATATGAAGCCGCCGTACGTGATTATCTGCAAAAGGGAAGTGTTGATACAATTGTTTATCGTTGTGACATGGATTATATTTACGTGGATGCCAATCGGGTACCCCTCATTCCGGGACAACGTGTCCGACTGTTGAGTAACGAGTATTTCGGTGAAACGGGGTACAAGGATACACGTATAACGAGAATTTCACGTAAGCTCGATAATTTGTCCGGTGCTACTATCGAATGTACGAATAAGGTAGGGAAGGGATGGAAGAAAAGTATCGATACAGGACTGAATGATTTGAAGTATGTAGTGGCCGAGAATTTCAAACAGGCTATTATTGAAGTGTTGAAAACTTGGGATACAAAGACTCCGACCAATTATGATGTGTTTTCATCTTTGCGTTCCCGGAAAGAAATCGATGAACGTGCTATTAGCAAGCTGCGTCCGGATGAAAGCAATTATTTCCTCAAATTCTTAGGTGGGTTACTTATAGAACAAGGGCTTTCGGTAACGGGAGGATTGACAACCGATACGCTTACCGCAACGGAAGTCACTACTCAAATCATGCATATTCTTGATAAACTGGTAGGTAAGGAAGCTTCATTCTCCGGTACTGTTTCTTCCTATGATTATGCTGAAAAGTTTTTGGGATGGTTGATTTCTCCTTCAGGTGATGCAGAATTTGGTAATGTACGTGTTCGTGGCTTTCTGGAATCGGACGAGTTGCGATATAACCGGGTCGAAGTGGTCAGTGGGGAACGTTGGAATGCTTCGGGAGGTGGCATTATCGCTTCTGTGGATGAAGAGACCTGCAGGATTCGGTTGAAGCTTGAGCCGGGGGAGGTTGCTTCGGTGGCGGTAGATGATATTTGCAAGGCTACGTTTAATGATGCGATAGGTTTTCAAACGGTTTATTTCCGGGTTACGGAGATAGTGGATGAGGCTACGTTTGCTTATGTGCTTCGTGACGGAACGACGCATCATCCGTGTGCATTGATGCATTTTGTCTGTTATGGTAATTTTACGAATGTTTCCAGGCAGTGTTCCAGTTATGAGACACAAAGTTATAAGCGTTATTTGTCGGGAGTTAGTAACTGGGAGATTACAAAAGATTGTATTGTGATGCAGTTGGGAGATTTGTCAAACTTGAAATTGTTTGGTATCAATATGGAAGGACACAGCGCTTATTTGCGTAATGTGTATCTGACTGGAACAATCAGGCAATTGTCTTCTGATGGTGTTACAGAAACGCCGGTTCCCTGTTTTAAAGGTGAATATGTACTAGGAAATTCTTACTATTATTATGATGAGGTGGTGTATAATGGAAGTACATGGCTTTGTATTTCCGAGAATTCGACGGAACAGGAACCGACGGAAGATGCTGCTGATTGGAAATTGCTTGTAAGGAAAGGGATTGATGGTAAGGATGGAAGCCTGCTCCGCCCTCGTGGAATATGGCAAACTGGAGTTGATTATGTAAATGATAGTATGTATCGGGATACGGTAATTTATAATGGCAACAGTTATGTATGTAAGGTTTCTCATACCTCGGACACTGTTTTTGATTCTGCGCAATGGAGCAATTTTAATGAGTTTGTCAATGTGGCTACTCAGGTCATGCTTGCGGAAAATGCTTCTATTGATGTGTTGGGGGCTTCTTCTATATTTGTAGGTGATCAGAATAGGACACAAGGTTGGGAAATGACGGGAGGAGCGATTAAGCATAATGTAAGTGGACTGGAACTGACTGTAGATGGGCGGCTAGTAGATCCGGACGGATTGGAATTCTCGGTTGGTGGTATTGAAAATGTGGTTCAAGATACTGTGAGAGGAGGTGATAATCTGGTTCCTAATAGTGATTATGCTGGACAGAAAGAGGTGCATCCGGGATGGGATGAGAGCCTTAATGGTACAGTTTCTGCAATCGGATGGAGTGACTATGATGCAAGTATTGCCAATCCGGAGGAAGGGTATCATGCGCATTTGAATACAACGCGATTCGATTTTCCGGTTTTTGAGCTCAGAACACGTTACCAGAAACCTGTGAGTGTGGAATATGTGAATATGGATAGTTATGGATTATGGACTATAGATGGGGTTTATCGCAAATCTCCTGTTATAACCCACAATCAGGTTACTCGTGAAAAGATCTTATTCTATACAAATGTTGCAAATGCTGTGGTGAGATTTGAAATTAAGGCAAACTCGGAATCTAATTATGACTGGCTTTTTGTTGGAAAAGTGGATGATGCAAATGCTTCTTATTCTAATTACCAGGATCGAGTTTCGGGAACCGGAACAAACACCAAGACGGTTTCAATCACGGTTCCTGCTGCAGGGCAACATTTTGTAATAGTGGGATATAGAAAAGATAGTTCTAATAATACCGGGAGCGATTGTGGTTGGTATCGTTTGCTTTCGGGCTATGTTCAGGAAATATATTCAGACCATTCCGTACATACCTCGGTCAATATTCCTCGCTATGTTACAGAGATAGGGATGGATGGGGAGTATCAACTTGGTTTTGAGGTTTACGCAGATACTGCGAATTTAACAGTATCTTATGAATTTGAAGCTAATGGTGGTCAGAAAACGTTCCTTGCTAAGGAATTGAATAGTTGGCAGACTATATCCCAAATTTTTAAGGTTCGGAATATTTCATCTGTTCCTACTTTTAAAGTAACAGCTTTGGGAGGTATAGGTGGAACAGGATATATTAGAAATGTATCAATAAGAAAGTTAGGAGCATTTGCTAAAGAATTATTGAAAACCGGTATTGATATTTCTAATCGTAAAATAGTGTTGACGGCTGATAAAACTCTTGTCCGAAGTAACTCGGGAGTTGAGATCGCTATGTTTAAAGAGGTGAATGGGGTGCCGATGATTGACGCGAAGAATTTGTATACGGAAAATTTAACAGTGAGTGACGGAGCTACTATTGGTTCGTGGAAGATATACAACAATAGAATCATGGCTAATTATAGCACAGGTATAGGTGATCCAACTATAGCCGGTCTCAATCTGGAATGTAACGGAGGCAAGTTTCTAAGAATTAATGAACAAGGGGAAGGGATGATGAATATTCGAAATGATCAGGGGGATGCTTTGTCTTTGTCTACTTATGGTGGTGGTACTGCATTGGCTATTACAGCAAATGGGGCTAATACAACGGGATATGCCATAAAAAGTGCTGGTCAACATATGTTTTATCAACGTAGCGGTGATGTATGGAATGCTCCCGGAGTATTATGGGCTGGTAGAATATCTAGCGGAGGTGATGTTCAAGCGAATTGGGGTAATGGATGTACGATAAATAGGGTGCGTAGAAGTAGTACGGGAGTTTATATAGTTGACCATAACCTAAATGACACTGATTATATGGTGTTTACGACCTGTATAAGCAATCATAGTTTTGTGTTTGTTCCGGAAATATACAACAATTATTTTGTCATATATGTACGAAACAGAGGAGGGGATAATGCGGATCAAACTTTTAATGTGATGATTGTTGGACGTAATAAATTTTAAATCATGAAAATAGACTTTAGAAGAATTGAAGTAAAAGACATTGAAGGGAATATTATTCCTTTTGATATGTCCAAAGTGCTAGGTAATGCAATTTATCAGAAAACTGCTGATTTGGGCGAGTTGGAACTAGCTCGGGATATTTACAGAAATGGAGAGGTCGAATTAACGCAAGAACAAGTAGAATGTATTAAAGACTATGTGAAAACAGCTTTTGTAGCATTTGTTCAAGAAGCCGTTATAGCGATGTTGGAATAGTTGGTAGCGCTTACGTCTTACTTCCTTTTTTCGGGCGGGTAAATCTTATCAAATGTATCTTTGCAACTTTGTTGCACGAATCATTCGCTATCTTTGCAGCAGCTAAAGGAGGAAAGATATGGGACATTGCAGTTGTTGTGCACACGGACACGGGTGTGCGTCTGAAAAGGAAATTGGAGTTAAGAGGTCTGTATTTCAAGAATATTGGAAAGTCGGACTTTCATTTATATTGCTGATAGCCGGTATCGTAATGAATGCTTTGGATGTGGCATTTTTCCAGAAGGAATATGTCGCTTTGGCTTGGTATGTCATAGCTTATCTCCCGGTAGGGATTCCTGTGATGAAAGAGGCTTGGGAAAGCATGAAGGAACGCGATTATTTCAGTGAGTTTACTCTAATGATTGTGGCTACAATCGGTGCGTTTTATATAGGCGAGTATCCGGAAGGGGTGGCTGTAATGCTGTTCTATACAGTCGGAGAGCTATTTCAGGAGAAAGCGGTTGATAAAGCGAAACGTAATATTGGCGCTCTCTTGGATGTGAGACCGGAAAAAGCTTTGGTGCTGAGAGATCATGAATTGATTGTAGAGAGCCCGAAGAATATCAAAGTCGGTGAGATAATTGAAGTAAAAGCAGGTGAGCGGGTACCTTTGGACGGAACGATGGAGAGTGAGGTCGCTGCATTCAATACAGCGGCGCTAACGGGTGAAAGTGTGCCGCGCAATATTCGGAAAGGAGAGGAAGTACTTGCCGGAATGATTGTGACGGATAAGGTTATTCGTATAAAGGTGACAAGACCTTTTGATAAAAGTGCGCTTGCCCGGATACTGGAACTGGTTCAGAACGCTTCCGAACGGAAAGCACCGGCAGAGTTGTTTCTTCGGAAGTTTGCGCGTGTCTACACCCCGATTGTAATAGGGATGGCAGTATTAATCGTTCTTCTGCCATTTGTCTATTCGTTGTTTGGCACGCACTTTGTATTTACATTTAATGATTGGTTGTACAGAACTTTGGTTTTTCTCGTAATTTCGTGTCCATGCGCTTTGGTGGTGAGCATCCCGTTGGGATATTTTGGAGGTATCGGAGCCGCATCCCGGCTTGGCATCCTGTTTAAAGGCGGGAACTATCTGGATGCTATTACGAAAATCAATACAGTTGTATTCGATAAAACAGGGACTCTGACGAAAGGAACGTTTGAGGTGCAGGAATGTAAACCGGTGTCCGGTATTGCGAAAGAAGACCTGATTCGATTGATAGCTTCGGTAGAACGAAATAGCACACATCCGATAGCTAAAGCCATTGTGGAATATGCGAAACAACAGAATGTAGAACTGGTGTCAACCTCTGATACGAGAGAGTTTGCCGGTTTTGGTCTGGAGGCGACGGTTGACGGAAATACTGTGTTGGTCGGAAACAGTCGACTGTTGTCCAAATTTAATATTGCATATCCGGCAGAATTGTTGAAGATAACCGATACGGTTGTGGTCTGTTCCATCGGAACTAACTATGCCGGTTATTTGTTATTAGCTGATACGCTGAAAGACGATGCAAAAACAGCGATTGATAACCTAAAAGCGTTGAATATTGAAAACATTCAGATATTGTCCGGTGATAAACAAAGTATTGTTACTAACTTTGCTGAAAAGCTAGGTATATCGAAGGCGTATGGAGACTTGCTGCCGGAAGGGAAAGTGCGACATTTGGAAGAACTGCGGCAGGATGAGGCTAATCAGATAGCGTTTGTAGGCGATGGCATGAATGATGCGCCCGTATTGGCGTTGAGCCATGTCGGTATCGCTATGGGTGGCTTGGGCAGTGATGCGGCAATAGAAACCGCTGATGTGGTGATTCAGACGGACCAGCCGTCTAAGGTGGCGGAAGCTATAAAGGTAGGAAAACTGACACACCGGATTATCTGGCAGAATATTACGCTTGCATTCGGAGTGAAACTGTTAGTGCTGATATTGGGAGCGGGTGGAATCGCTACTCTTTGGGAAGCCGTTTTTGCGGATGTCGGTGTGGCGTTGCTCGCTATTATGAATGCTGTAAGAATACAGAAAATGATAAAATAGGAGAGAATATGGAAGAGAATATTTATTTGGATAAGTTGGCGCGGAGAGATATCAAACCGACGGCGATAAGGCTTCTCATACTGAAGAATATGATGGAAGTCGGGCGTGCGGTATCATTGCTCGATTTGGAAACGTTATTGGATACGGTTGACAAGTCGACTATATCCCGGACAATCGCTCTCTTTTTATCGCATCACCTGATACATAGTATAGATGATGGAAGTGGGTCGTTGAAATATGCTGTTTGTGATAATTCCTGCAATTGTGTGGTTCAGGATTTACATTCGCATTTCTATTGCGAGAAATGTCACAGGACATTCTGTTTGGAAGGCACGCATATTCCGGTCATTGATCTGCCGAAGGGATTTGCACTGCATAGTATAAACTATGTGTTGAAGGGCGTTTGCCCGGAATGTTCTTCCCTGCCTGCGTCGCACTCATAAACAAAATAAGCCGGAACTCCGATATAGAAAATATCGTTCAGTTCCGGCGTTATACTAATATTATCCGTTTAATAGATGTTCGGATTTAATGTATGCCAATCTTTGATGGCTGGGATGATTCCCATTTCAATGACTTCGTCGCGGAGCTTGCACAGATGTTCGTAACTCTTTTCCAATTCTTCCTGTTCGGCAGGTGTTCCCGCTACTTCCTTATAAGTAATGCCATCTTTGGTGATCGAAGTTTCCATTGCCATCATGATATGATCGAACTTCCCGTTTGAGACATAGGTTCCGGCAGGCCAGCGGAAAGGTTGTCCTCCCATAGCGGCGGCAATCATTTCGATGGAAAGATAGGCCGGACTCTGGAAAGAAGAACGTCCGCGTAGGTCGATGATATGTTTTCCCCCTTGTATGACGCGTACTTTCAGTTCTTCCCATTCGTTTAATGGCAGGCGGGTGGTACCGATAAAGTCAGTCAGCGGTTCTCCCTTTATTTTTGTTGTAGAGGCAAATACTGCCATTTGTTCTCCATGACCGCCATACGTACGGCAATTCTGAATGTCGGAAGCGGAGATATGGAAGTATTTCACCAATTCGTTTTGTAGGCGGGTGCTGTCCAATGCGGCGAGGGTGGAAACTTGTGAAGGTTTCAGACCTGAATATAATAAGGTAATCAGCCCGGTGATATCCGCAGGGTTGAAAATGACTACGATGTGCTTTACATTCGGGCAATATTGGCGAACGTCTTTGCCGAACTGAGCGGCAATTTCTGCATTACCTTTCAGCAAATCTTCACGAGTCATGCCAGCCTTGCGGGCTGCTCCACCGGAAGATACGATATAAGAAGCTCCGGTCAACGCTTCCTCGATGTCGGAGGTGTAAGTGAGGTTGACGCCTTCAAAGCCACAGTGATACAGTTCTTCCGCCACTCCCTCCAAAGCCGGTGCGAATGGATCGTACAGACAGATATTCGGAGTCAGTTTCATCATCATGGCTGTTTGCGCCATATTAGAGCCGATCATTCCGGCAGCTCCCACAATTGTAAGTTTCTCGTTAGTCAAAAATTCCATAAAGCTTAATATATTTAAAGGTGAATAACTTTTTCATTTCTTTTTGCCGTTACAAAGTTAACATATTGCGAGCCTGATTGTTCATTGCAAATAGTTTTACCCGATAACGAAAAGTTATAGTGCCTGGAAGGGTAGTTTTGTTCAAAATAGATTATCTTTGCGATGGATCTAAATATGATAGTGTATAAATAGGAAAAATATGAGCATCGAATTAGGAAAGTTCAACCAGCTTGAAGTCGTGAAGGAAGTCGATTTCGGCGTATATCTCGATGGTGGGGAAGAAGGTGAGATTTTGTTGCCTACCCGCTATGTGCCCGAGGATTGTAAGATAGGAGATTTTTTGAATGTGTTTCTTTACCTGGATATGGATGAGAGGCTGATTGCTACGACACTGACCCCGTTAGTGCAGGTCGGACAGTTTGCTTGTCTGGAAGTCTCCTGGGTAAATCAATACGGAGCTTTCCTGAACTGGGGATTGATGAAAGACCTGTTTGTGCCGTTCCGTGAGCAGAAGATGAAAATGCAGGTTGGACGGAAATACGTGGTTCATGCACATGTGGATGAAGAGAGTTACCGTATTGTGGCTTCAGCAAAAGTGGAACGTTATCTGTCGAAAGAAAAGCCGGAATATGCTCCGGGAGCAGAGGTGAATATTCTTATCTGGCAGAAAACAGACTTGGGCTTTAAGGCAATTATAGATGATATGTATAGCGGCTTACTGTATGAGAATGAAATATTCAGTTCGATAGAGACCGGAATGGAAATGAAGGCTTTTGTGAAACAGGTGCGTGAGGATGGAAAGGTGGATTTGATTCTTCAGAAACCCGGTTTTGAAAAGGTCGATGATTTTGCGAAGACATTACTTGATTATATCAAAGAGCAGGGAGGACGGATTCATCTGAACGACAAGAGTCCTGCGGAAGATATTTATGATACGTTCGGTGTGAGTAAGAAAACCTTTAAGAAAGGAGTAGGCGATTTGTATAAGAAACGTCTGATTACCTTGCATGAGGATGGCATTGCTTTGGTGGAATCCTAAATAGAATAGGGAAATCCCTATGCACGAATAGAGGGAATCATTGGGGTGGGGAGTTTTCTCACCCTATTTTTGTACTATCAGATTAGAGATATTAATAATAAAAACTGGATAAGTATGCGTAAGATTGTAATAAGTTTCTGTATCCTACTCGCTGCTCTCTCTTTAAAGGCGCAGGCTGTAAGTGGAATTCGTATTGATGGCGGAGATACCCCGATTCTTGTGTATTTGGGAGGAAACCAGATGTGTCTGCCGACTACAACATGTTTTGTCGCTAACTTGAAATCAGGATATTACACCGTTGAAGTGTATGCTACACGCTCTGCCCGTCCGGGAGAGAGAGTATGGAAAGGGAGGCGGTTATATAATGAACGTATTTATTTTGATGGGAATAGTGTGAAAGAGATTTACGTGGATGGACGTGGAGAGATTCGTCCTGGTAGTCCTGGCCGCCCCGGACAAGAGGGATATTGTCCGGATAGTCAATATGACAGAGTGATGAGTGAGCAACTTTTTAAGAAGTTTCTCAGTGAGGTGAAGAAAGAACCTTTTAAGGATGACCGCATGGAGATGATTAAGACGGCGTTGGCCGGTTCGGATTTTACTTCCGGGCAATGTCTTGAATTGACGCGACTTTATACTTTTGATGATGACCGGATGGAGATTATGAAGATGATGTATCCGCGTATCGTTGATAAAGGGGCTTTCTTTACAGTCATTGCTACGCTGACATTTTCGTCTAACAAGGATGAGATGAATAAGTTTGTGCAAAGC
This sequence comes from Bacteroides sp. NSJ-39, assembly GCF_014287315.1. NCBI lineage: Bacteria > Pseudomonadati > Bacteroidota > Bacteroidia > Bacteroidales > Bacteroidaceae > Bacteroides > Bacteroides sp. NSJ-39. The sequence continues at coordinate 83,897 of NZ_JACOOB010000016.1, forward strand.
TACGGCAGACGTCGATAGTGATAAATGATTAAGTGTGGGGGTATTGAAATAATAAATGATAGGAGGTTGAATTATGAAGCGGATATTATTTTTACTTTTTGCTATCGGTTTGGGTGCCGGTATGACTGTGATGGCAGGAATGAGTACTAGCAAGATACGTAAGGAAACACGTTTTCTTACAGATAAGATGGCGTATGAACTGAATCTGACCACTCAACAATATAATGATGCGTATGAGATTAATTACGACTTTATTTATTCGGTACGTAATATCATGGATTACGTGGCACGTGGTTATGAATGGGCGATGGATGACTATTATGAAGCGTTGGATATCCGTAATGACGATCTTCGTTGGGTATTGAGTGATGGACAATATCGCCGGTTCATGGGAGCCGATTATTTTTATCGGCCGATTTATGTGACCGGAGGAAGATGGAGTTTACGGGTTTATATCAATTATCCGAATCGCGGCTTGTTCTATTTCGGTGTGCCTTATCATTATCATACCTATTGTGGAGCGCACTATCGTCCGCATATTCATCATACCAGCTATTATCGGGGTAGATACAATAATTTTCACCATTATTCTACGCCTCATCGGGTAAGAGATCAAAGAGTGTATCACTCTTACCGCCGTTCGGATTTTGGCTCGGTTCGGATTCGTCCGAATTCTTCGGTACGTCCGCATAATGCACCGACTCGTCCGGGTAATTCTTACCGTCCGGAAACAGGTCCCGGTTCTTCAAGCTCTAATCGCAGACCAACAAGCGGAAGTTCAACTGGCTTCAATCGTGAAAGTGGAAAAACAAGTAGTAGTTCGAGAGGAAGTTCAAGTAAACGAAACGATAGTAGTCCCTATAATAGAAATAACAGTTCTGAGAGAAATAACAGCTCTTCCAGTTCCAGGCGCGGTAGTTCCAGTCGCAGTGATTCTGGTCGCAGTAGATCTACCCGGAGCAATGTCTCTAGTGGACAAACAGAAAGACGCTCTTCTTCCGGAAGTGCGAGAAGCAATAGCACTCAAAGCTCTTCCCGTTCCTCTGAAAGAAACAGCAGCGGTTCAAGAAGATAACCTATTCCTTTATTATTTATATCAATCTCATTACTCCTCAGCGGAAGGAGAACTAGACTCCGGGTTTTCACCGGCTAGACTATTCCGGGCAACGCCCGTAACTTGGATGAGGTTGTGTCAGCATTTTGACACAACCTCGTTCGTTTTCGTACACCGTTCTGTTTTTCTAATGAACAGTTACGATTAGCTTTTGTAACTCTTCAATATCTATTTGACGAGTGGTAGATATTCTCCATAACCTTCCTCTTGCATTTTCTCTTTCGGACCATCTGTAAATACGTGTCCCAAATGGGCATCTCCGGTTCTACTGCGCACTTCCGTACGTATCATGCCATGCGAAGTATCTTTCTTCTATCAACATAAATGTCTGGGCGATGCTCATTCCAGTATTCATTGTGGAAGGCCGGTTCGGTGGCATTCTTCTGGGTTACTGCATATTGTTCCGCCGACAGTTCCTTGCGGAGGGTTGAGTCATCCGGTTTTTGATACACTTTTGTTTTCGGTGCATTGGCTTTGCGTGCCATTTCAAATAAAGCAGGATTGATGTGGCAGTATCCTCCCGGATTTTTATCCAGATAGTCCTGATGGTAAGTCTCTGCCGGATAGAAATTAGTCAATGGCTTTACTTCTATAGCGATAGGAGTCTTATATTGTGCAGACAATAGTTTAATAGCCTGGTTAATGACAGGAAGATCTTCTTTATCTACATAATAAATTCCGGTTCTATACTGTGTTCCCCGGTCATTACCCTGACGGTTGAGGCTGGTAGGGTCAATTGTCTTGAAATACAGATCGAGCAGCAAATTTAAATCTACCGTTTTAGGATCATAAACCACCTTTACTGTTTCCGCAGCATTGGTTTTTCCTGAACAGACCTGTTCATAACTCGGGTTGGCAACATTACTGTTGGCATATCCTACTTGAGTACTTTCTACTCCTCGAATCTGTTTCAGGAAATGTTCTGTTCCCCAGAAGCATCCTCCTGCAAAATAGATTTCTGATTGATTTTTCATTGGTTTAGCAACTCCTAAAAATGTATTACTAATCACTACGATCACTATGATGATAAAACACTTCATATCCGTTAGTTCTTTCTATAATAACGAATGAACCAACGGATATGTTTTAAGGAACTACTATACTAAACTCAAATATATTTCTTTTTATTCAATGACTTGTCCTTTGTAGAAATCCAGAATTTTAGTCCTGAACAGATAGTCGTATTTTGCTTGCAACTTATCCGAAAGAGCTTTCGTCAGATTAAGTTTGGCTTCATTATATTCTACAAAGGTAGCTTTGCCGTTATTGAATTTCTCACTCATCAAGCGGAAAGACTCCTCGTTAGCTTTCACTGCCACTTCACTGGAGTTGTACTTGCTTTCAGCAGCTAGAGCATTATACCAAGCCTGCTGAATCTCTTTGTAGAGTACTTTCTTTGCGTTATCCAATCTCAAAGATAAGTCTATTTGTTGTAAACGAGCGGTGCGTACTTGGTTTCGTGTAGAAAAACGATTAAAGATCGGAACGCTCAAATTGAATCCTACATACTTATTCAAGTTGTTCTTTATCTGACTGCCGAAGCTGTTTTCTGATCTTCCGCTCACAGTATAATAATTGCTACCCAAACCGGCGCTGAAAGAGAGTTGTGGATAAAACGCACTTTGGGCAATACGAATACTATTAAGACTACCTTGTAAACGGTATTCTGCAGCCTTAATGCTTGGTTTGTAAGCAAGTGCCTGTGTATATATGTCATCCGGCGGAGTGAGAGATTCGAACTCTAGTTCTTCCTTAGGACTTTCGAGCACGAATCCTTCAGGCGTAGGTAATTCCAAAAGTTGGGTGAGGTCTAATAATGACAACTTGTATGTATTGTCTGATTGTACAGCAGTCATTTCATCCTGTGCAACACGGGCTTGTGCTTCGGCCACTTCAGAAGAGGACGCCTTACCCACTCCGTGGAGCCCTTGGATGCGCTTTAACTGGTCTTTGCTTAAATCTACCTGATTATGAGCAACCTTACTTAATTCTTGGTTGAATAAAACCTGCAAATAAGCGGAAGTGACATTGATTGCAATGTCTTCTTTGGCTTTATTCAAATCTTCTATAGCAGCTTTTAAATCCAGTTTGGCAAGTGAATATTGGTTGGGCAATTGCAAACCGGTAAATATAGGTACGTTTGTTCCCAAGCTGAAACTGGTATTGGCGCTGTTGATGTCACTATACGAGTTGTCTATCGGAGAAGCGGTACGCCCCCAACTCCAGTTTTGACTGGCACTACCACTCAAATTCGGAAGGCGTGCCCATTTAGTGGTGTTTACGCTCACTTTGCCTGCTTCGACATTATTGGCCGATTGACGGATTTCTATATTATGCTCAATGGCATAGTCGATACATTGCCGCAGCGTCCACGCTTGCGAAGGGTTGTTCTGTGCCTGGATGGAGATGATTCCGACTCCGGCAAGCAGAAAGGCTGATATGGTTTTACGAATTATTTTCATCGGATTCAATTATTTATCTTTTTTCTCTGCACCACGTATTTTGTCCTGAATGGTTACCCCTTTCTTGATTTCTATCTTGATCCCATCACTCATACCGGCAGTCACCTGTGTACGCTGGAACTTTTGTTCGGGCACTGAATCTGTCATGATGTACACAAATGTAGAGTCACCACTAAATTCAACAGTGCTTTCGGGTACTGCCAATACCTGATTGGCTCTTTGTAATACGATTTCCGCATTAGCCGAATATCCGGAACGGATCAGTACGGAATCCGGAATGGTAATTGCAGCCTTGATTTCAAATTGGTTGGCACCATTGGTTTCTACCCCTTTCGGAGAGATATATTCCAGAATGGCGTTGAAAGTCAGATTCTGCAAAGCTCCGATTGTCAGTTTGATCGGCATCTGTTCATGGATACGTCCCACTTCCGTTTCATCAATATTACCACGGAAAATCATGTCGTTCATATTGGCTACTGTGGCGATAGTGGTTCCGTCGTTGAAAGTGTTGCTCATGATAACGGAGTTTCCAGCCTTGACAGGTATATCCAGAATCAGTCCGTCGATAGTGGAACGAATCAGGGTACTGCTGAAAGAGGCACTGTTTTTGGTAATCCCTTCTTTTACGATTTCCAGATTATCTTTAGCCGTCTGTCTTTCTTCGCGAGCCTGCTTCAAAGCTACTTCACTTTTCTCATATTCTTCCCGGCTAATCAGCTGATCTTCGTACAACTTCTTTACGCGGGCAAAATCCGTTTCTGCCTGTGTTGCATTAATCTCTGCCAGGCGCACACGACTTTCCGCAGAATTCAGTTGACCGAGTTCAGGGATTACTTTTACTTTGGCGATAACTTCCCCTTTCTTCACAGCTTGTCCGGCTTCTTTGTACACTTCGTCGATAATACCCGAAATCTGCGGCTTGATTAAGATTTCGTCTCTCGGTTCCACCTTTCCGGTAGCTACTGTTGTTTTTTGGAGGTCAGTCACTTCCGGTCTAACTGTTTCGTAAGTGATTACCTTAGGTTTGGATTTCTGATAAAGGAACACAAATGTTCCGACAAGAATGATAGCAACGACTACCAATAATGCGATTTTCAGATACTTTTTCATCTTGGATATATATGTTTAATTTCTAATTCTCAACTCTCCATTCTCAACTTCTACTCCTCCCGGATCGCTTCAATCGGTTTGATAGCCATAGCCCGGTAAGCGGGTGCCAGTCCGGCTAGCATACCCAACGCAATCAGTAAGATACACGTTCCGACTGCCAGTCCGAAGGTAACTTGGAAACGGATATCACCTCCATTTGAGTTAGCTGCCATTTCTGTTAGTTGCAGCACTATGACGGCAAAGGAGATTCCGCACATTCCTGCAAGGGCGGTCAGCACTATGCTTTCAGACAGAATCTGTTGCAGGATATCTTTCGGACGTGCTCCGATTGCCCGGCGGATACCGATTTCAGTGGTACGCTCTTTTACGGTGACCATCATGATATTGGACACGCCGATAGCACCCGCCAGCAAAGTTCCCAATCCTACCATCCAGATGAGTATATGGATACCGGTAAACAAGTTATCGATCATAGAAAACATCGCTTCGGCATTCAGATACATAAGTGCCTGTTTGTCGTTGGGAGCGATATAATGCGCAGCTTTAATGATCTGTTCCATTCGGGGTTGTATGTCGGATACCTTGACTCCATGTTTCACGGTGAAACAGATCACGTCAATCTGCCCTCCCAGATTGTAAGTCTGTTGCATGGTAGTAAAAGGAAGGATGACCGCCTCCGAAGACCGTCCTTGTATGCTCATGTTTCCTTCGGAAGCAGACATTCCGATGACTTGGTAATAAATTCCATCCACACGTATGTATTTGCCACACGGATCTTCGTCCGGCTTGAAAAGACTCTCGTAGATTCTTTTCCCGATAACGCATACTTTGCGTGCTTCTTTTATATCTACATCATTGATAAACCTGCCGTATGCTATCTCCTGTGATTCGATATGGAGATAGTCCGGATACAGTCCTTTCACACTGCAATCGTATTTTTTATCTTCGTATACGGCTTTGGAGCCCCAGCGGGCTGCGGAAGGAGTAATCACTTCCGCTTCTTTGACTTGTGACCGGAGGCGGTTGATATCTGTTGCTTCCAGATCCCACCATCTTCCTTTGCGAAAACCTTTGTAAGCCTCGCCCGTTCTTTGCGCGGCAAGGAAACCGGAGTTGGTGGCAAATCCTTCAAAGTTTTTCTTCATCATCTCTTCCAATCCTTGTCCGCCTCCGATAAGGGCTACGAGCATGAAGATTCCCCAGAACACGCCGAATGCGGTCAGCAGGCTTCTTGTTTTATTTCTTGTGATGGTAATGAGGATTTCCTCACAGGTGTCCATGTCTATTTTCATAATCTTAATCTGCTCTAAGTGCTTCAATCGGACGGATGCTGACAGCCTTGCGGGCAGGGAACAATCCGGCTAACGTTCCGGCGATTATTAATGTAAGTGTAGCTTGAATGGCGATTTTTATATCGACGGTCGGATTCAGGAAGACGGTTGTTGTCCATCCGCCGGTATCCATGACTTGATTGCCGAAAGCGGTATTCATCCATTCGGTCACTCCGATGCCCGCCACCATACCTATGTAGCCGAATAAAGTAGTGATGATTACACTTTCTACAATAATCAGCCAAAGGATCGAGCCCGGTCTGGCTCCCAACGCTTTGCGGATACCGAATTCGCGTGTACGTTCTTTAACGGTGATCAGCATGATATTGGATACTCCTACAATGCCGCTTAAAAGAGTGAAAATGCCGATCACCCAAATTCCGGTACGTAGAATGGCCATACCTTTTTGTTGTTGCAGATAATTGGTGAACTGATTCCATATCCATAAGGCGCTGTTGTCGGTAGGATCGAAACGGTGGTTGGCTCCCAACGCTTTCCGATACTCTTTTTCAAAATTATTATTCGCTTCAATCGTCTCCATATTCTTCGTAGCAATGGTCAGACAGCTCAGCTTGTCTCCTTTATTATAGATCGTTTGCAAGGTAGAGAAAGGTATGAGGGCAGGTTTCTCACCGCTATCTCCTTTGTCGTTGCAAAGTCCCACTACCCGATAGGCAACGTTTCCCATATTGACAAACTGCCCGATAGGTTCGGTATGCGTCTTATGAAAAAGAATCTCAGCCGTTTTTTTATGCAGGACGATTACTTTCCGTCTTTCTTTAATATCCGTCTCATTAATAAAACGTCCTTTAAAGAGCTTTATGGTTTCTATTTCTATATGATTGGGAAAGACGCCTGCCAACCCGACACTGGCATATTCCGAGCCGAAACTGATGGTGACGGTACCTTGCCAGATGGAAGCTCCGGCCTTAATTACATAATCCGGAAAACGAGTGTCGGTGATCCGTAAGTCCTTGTTGTCCAGCTGGATTTTCCGTCCCTCTTTGAGTCCGTCGTAAGACTTGGAAGTCCATCCCGGATAGATTTTAATACTGTTCAGTGCACGTTCCGAAGAAGACTCTTCGAAAGCATGAATCAGTCCGTTGCCGGCCCCTAAGAGGACGATAAGCATGAATATTCCCCATGCCACAGCGAACCCTGTGAGGAAAGTCCTTAGCTTGTTGCGCTTAATGGTGCTGTATATTTCTTGCCAGATGTCGATCATGTCTGATTGGTCTTTATTTCATGAATCCGTTTTTACCGAAAGGAGAAGCGTCATGGGCAATGTTGTCTTCGATTCGTTCAATGATACCGTCCTTAATGTGTATTATCTTGTCGGTCTGGTTGGCAACTCCGCTTTCGTGTGTGACGACTACGATGGTCATCCCCGTCCGGTGCAGGTCTTTCAGTATTTGCATCACTTCTACGGAGGTCTTACTGTCCAATGCTCCTGTGGGCTCGTCCGCCAGAATAATTTGCGGTCGGGTGATGAGTGCGCGGGCGATGGCTACACGCTGTTTCTGTCCGCCGCTCATCTCGTTCGGCATATGATGCGCCCAATCCTTCAACCCCAGACGGTCGAGGTATTCCAAAGCAAGGGCATTGCGCTTTTTACGGCTTACTCCTTGATAGAATAAAGGAAGTGCTACATTCTCTACTGCGTCTTTGAACGATATCAGATTGAATGATTGGAAGATAAATCCGATCATGCGGTTCCGGTATTCGGAGGCTTTGGTTTCGCTTAGATTTTTGATGAGTACGTTGTTCAGATAATAATCTCCGGTATCGTAATTATCAAGAATACCTAATATGTTAAGTAAAGTCGATTTTCCTGACCCTGACGCTCCCATGATGGAAACAAATTCACCTTGCCCGATGTGGAGGTCGATACCCTTGAGCACATGAAGAGGTGCTCCGTTATTATAGGTCTTATTGATATTTGTCAGTTGTATCACAGTTTCCTTTATTTAGTTTCAGTTTTCTTATGAATTTCTTCTATTAGACGGTAGCGAGAAAAGAAAAGTTGCAAAGAGGTTGAACTTTTTTTGAAAAACATTTTGTAGACTCAATCTTCTTTACGTAATTTGTGTGCAGTAAACTTAATGATTAACTAACCCTTTTAAATAAAAGTATCATGAATTCAAACATGGAGAAACCCTACGTAGTAGGTATTGACATAGGCGGAACAAATACCGTCTTTGGAATTGTAGACGCACGCGGAACTATTATAGCAAGCAGTTCTATCAAAACATCCGGTTATCCTACGGTAGAAGAATATGCAGATGAAGTGTGCAAAAATCTTCTTCCATTGATTATCGCCAATGGCGGTGTGGATAAAATCAGAGGTATCGGTGTGGGTGCTCCGAATGGTAACTACTATACAGGAACTATCGAGTTCGCTCCGAATTTGCCTTGGAAAGGTATTCTTCCGTTGGCTGCTATGTTTGAAGAAAGACTGGGCATTCCTACAGCCCTGACAAACGATGCTAATGCTGCCGCTATCGGTGAAATGACATACGGCGCCGCCCGTGGCATGAAAGACTTTATCATGATTACACTAGGTACAGGTGTAGGTAGCGGTATCGTTATCAACGGTCAGATGGTGTATGGTCATGATGGTTTTGCCGGTGAGTTGGGACATGTTATCGCTCGTCGCGATGGTCGTCTTTGTGGTTGCGGCCGTAAAGGTTGTCTGGAAACCTATTGTTCGGCTACCGGTGTAGCCCGTACTGCTCGCGAATTTTTGGCTGCCCGCACGGATGCAAGTCTGCTCCGTAATATTCCTGCAGAAAACATTACTTCAAAGGATGTATATGACGCAGCCGTTCAAGGCGATAAACTGGCACAGGAAATCTTCGAATTTACCGGAAATATTTTGGGTGAAGCTTTGGCGGACGCTATCGCATTCTCCAGTCCCGAAGCAATTGTATTGTTCGGTGGTTTGGCTAAGTCCGGTGACTATATCATGAAACCGATTCAGGAATCAATCGATAGGAATATCCTGAATATCTATAAAGGTAAGACGAAATTGCTCGTTTCCGAACTGAAGGATTCTGATGCCGCCGTACTGGGTGCCAGTGCATTGGCTTGGGAATTGAAGGATCTGAAAGAATAATATATCATTATTGTAATAAAGGTAATGAAGCCTCGGGAGTTTATGACTCTCGGGGTTTTATGTTTCAGAGTGGAAGATCAGAGGGAGGAATGACAATAAAAAAGGAAACTTCCATTGCAGGAAGTTCCCTTTTTTATTTCGAATCGAAAAGTAACTAGGATTAGTTAGCTCTTTTTTCTTTGATTCTAGCTTTCTTACCGGTAAGAGCACGCAGGTAGTACAATTTAGCGCGACGAACTTTACCTACCTTGTTCACTTCGATGCTATCGATAGCCGGTGATTCGATTGGGAAAATTCTTTCTACGCCTATAGTTCCTGACATTTTACGTACAGTAAAACGTTTCTTGTCTCCGTGACCGGCGATTTTGATAACAACACCACGGTACAACTGTACACGTTCTTTGTTACCTTCGATAATACGATATGCTACTGTTACAGTGTCTCCTGCTTTGAAGCTCGGGTGCTGTTTTCCGGTAGCAAATGCTTCTTCTGCAATTTTAATTAAATCCATTGTTGTTATTATTAAATTGTTTCATCGTTACAACGCAACATACCAAGTATCTCTTCTCTTGACAGCGATTGCGCGAAAGCGGTGCAAAGTAACGAATTATTTGTCAGATAGCCAAATGTTTTCGTATATTTGTAGCATATCTAAAAATAGCGAACATGAAACAGACTTATGTAAAGTATCTGATTGTAGCCGTGTTGGCGGGAGGTTTCCTCTTTACGTCCTGTCGCTCGGCACGGGAAACCACGGCTAACTACGAAGTGGTTGGAGTAAAAGGCAGTATGATTACGATCGATTCGGTCTGGGATGCGAATCCCGACAAAAGAGCTGCTGAGATATTGAAGCCCTATAAGGACAAAGTAGATGCGATGATGTATGAAGTCATTGGCACCAGTGAAATGATAATGGATAAAGGGAATCCGGAAAGCCTCCTTTCCAATCTTGTGGCAGGTGTGTTGCAGCAGGCGGCGGTTCGGGTATTGGGTAAACCTGCCGATATGGGATTGGTAAATATGGGAGGATTGCGCAATATCCTGCCGAAGGGAGATATCACCGTTGGCGAAATCTTCGAAATCCTTCCTTTCGAGAATTCGCTTTGTGTGTTGACAATGAAGGGGGCGGACATGAAACGTCTTTTTAAGGCTATCGCTTCCTTGCATGGAGAAGGAGTGAGCGGCATTCGTATGGAAATCAGTAAGGAAGGCGAACTGCTGAATGTAACCATTGGCGGACAACCGGTGAAGGATGACCAATCTTATACGGTAGCTACCATCGATTATCTGGCGGATGGAAACGGGCGGATGGACGCTCTTCTGCAAGCGGAGAAACGTGTATGTCCGGAGAACGCTACTTTGCGCGGCCTGTTTCTTGAATATGTGCGGAAGCAGACTGCCGAAGGTAAGCTGATTACCTCCAGACTGGATGGACGTATTTCTATAAAATAAAAAAGGAGAACCTAAAAATGTTGGATATGAGAAGAATTCAGATATCATTTCTGCTGTGCTTGGTAGTAAGCTTTGCCTTTTCCCTATTTGCGCAGGATACTAAAGAACTTATACTTTTGCAGACTAGCGATGTGCATAGTCGTATTGAACCGGTCAATCAGAAAGGTGACCACAATTATAATGAAGGAGGATTTGTCCGCCGGGCTACTTTCCTTGAACAGTTCCGCAAAGAGCACGACAATGTATTGTTGTTCGATTGCGGGGATATTTCGCAGGGGACTCCCTATTATAATATGTTTCAGGGGGAAGTGGAAATTAAGTTGATGAACGAAATGGGCTATGACGCGATGACTATCGGCAATCATGAGTTTGATTTCGATGTGGATAACATGGCCCGTATTTTCAAGATGGCAAAGTTTCCGGTAGTCTGTGCCAATTATAATTTGGAAGCTACGGTATTGAAAGATATTGTAAAGCCATACGTTATTTTAGAGAAATATGGTTTGAAAATAGGTGTCTTCGGTCTGGGAGCGGAACCGGAAGGATTGATTCAGGCTAATAAATGTGAAGGAATAGTTTATGAGGACCCGGTCGGGGTATCGAATGAAGTGGCTGCTTTGCTGAAAGAAAAAGGATGTGATGTTGTGGTATGTCTGTCGCATTTGGGAATTCAGATGGACGAACGCCTGGTGGCGAATACACGTAATATCGATGTGATTTTGGGCGGGCATTCGCACACCTTTATGAAAGGCCCGAAAACATATTTGAACATGGATGGAGAAGAAGTGGCTGTCATGCACACGGGGAAGAGTGGTGTGCGTGTAGGCCGTCTTGATTTGACTTTGGAACATAAATGAAGAAACTTTCCTCAATCTTAGCGTTTTTATTTCTTATTTCAGCCGGACCGGTAACGGGTTCGGCTCAAAATGCTGCTGCCGTTGAACCGCAGTTGGTATATAAGGCTCTTCAGGATAAGGACTGCCGCCATTGGGTAGACTCGGTAATGGATAGGCTTTCCTTCAAAGAAAAAGTCGGGCAGTTATTTATCTATACCATCGCTCCTGTGGATACCAAACGAAATCTGGAATTGCTGCGTGAAGCCGTTGATACTTATAAAGTGGGGGGACTTCTTTTTTCCGGTGGAAAACTGCAGAACCAGGTCAACTTGACGAATCGGGCGCAACGGCAAGCCAAAGTACCTGTTATGATTACTTTCGATGGAGAATGGGGGCTGGCAATGCGTTTGCGCGGCACACCTGTTTTCCCGAGAAATATGGTGCTGGGCTGTATTCAGGACAATCGGTTGATTCATGCGTATGGGCGTGAAGTAGCCCGCCAGTGCAAACAGATTGGGGCTCAGGTTAATTTTGCTCCGGTGGCGGATGTGAATATCAATCCGAAGAATCCGGTGATTAATACCCGTTCTTTCGGAGAAAATCCGATACAGGTGGCAGATAAGGTTATCGCTTACGCATCCGGCCTGGAAGAAGGAGGAGTACTGTCTGTATGCAAGCATTTTCCCGGTCATGGAGATACGGATATTGATTCGCATAAGGCGTTGCCTGTGCTTCCTTTCACTCGCGAGCGGTTGGACAGTGTAGAACTTTATCCTTTTAAAAGAGCGATCCGGGCAGGATTGGGCGGTATGATGGTCGGCCATTTGCAAGTGCCCATCATAGAACCGGTGGGCGGACTCCCATCGTCATTGTCTCGCAATGTGGTGTATGATTTGCTGACGGACGAATTGGCTTTTAGAGGGCTGATATTTACAGATGCGCTTGCCATGAAAGGGGTGTCGGGGAATGGAAGTGTCAGTTTGCAAGCATTGAAAGCGGGAAATGATATGGTGCTGGCTCCCCGTAATCTGAAAGCGGAGATATCCGCCGTATTGGAAGCCATTGAAAAAGGGGAGTTGAGCCGGGAGGATATTGAGAGTAAATGCCGTAAGGTGCTGACTTATAAATATGCACTGGGATTAAAGAAAAAGCCGTTTGTGCAAGTATCCGGTTTGGAACAGCGTATTAACACTCCTCAGACACGTGATTTAATCCGTCGGTTGAATTGGGCGGCGATTACTGTGCTGAACAATAAGAACCATATTTTACCGTTGCACGCGGACAAGGAACAGAAGATTGCATTGCTCGAAGTTGGAAAACCGGGTGAGACGAATGCGCTGGCGAGTCAGATGTCCCGTTATACTTCATTGGTCCGTTTCCGTCTTCGTGCCAATCAGACTGAACAGGAAAATCAGAAGTTGCGTGATTCGCTGGCTGCTTATAAACGGATTGTAGTAGCGGTCAGTGAACAACGATTGGGGGCTTATCAGTCTTTCTTTGCCAAGTTTGTTCCTAAAAGCCCGGCTATCTATCTGTTCTTTACACCCGGCAAAATGATGTTGCAGATTCAACGTGCGGTGTCCCGCGCATCAGCCGTGATATTGGGGCATAGCCATAATGGTGACGTGCAGCGGCAGGTGGCTGATATCTTATATGCCAAAGCCACGGCGGACGGAAGGTTGTCGGCAAGTATAGGCGGATTGTTTCCCACAGGGGCGGGAGTGACCATTACACCGAGAACGCCTTTACATTTCATCCCGGAGGAGCATGGTCTTTCGTCCGTTCTTCTGAAAAAGATTGACGCCATTGCACTGGACGGCATTCAGCAGGGAGCCTATCCCGGTTGCCAGATAGTTGTTTTGAGAAACGGGCATATCATGTATGATAAAGCGTTCGGTACGTATGCGGGAAAGGGCAGTCCTCGTGTTGAATCTACGGATATTTACGATTTGGCCTCTTTATCCAAAACTACGGGAACTCTGCTGGCTATTATGAAACTTTACGATAAAGGACGTTTCAGCCTTACCGATAAGATTTCGGATTATTTACCGTTCCTGCAACGTACAGACAAGAAAGATATCACTATTCAGGAAATCCTGCTTCACCAGTCCGGTTTGCCATCTTGGATACCGTTCTATCAGGAAGTGATAGATAAGGATAGTTACGACGGACGATTATTCAGTGCGCGTAGGGATGCGAAACATCTGTTACGGATTGGTACGACCACATGGGCGAATCCGGATTTTAAGTTTAAAAAAGAATATATCTCGTCTGTCGGGACCGGGGATTATACCGTTCAAATCTGTGATAGTATATGGCTGAACCGTTCATTCAGGAAAGTGATAGAAGAGAAAATTGCGGAAACTCCATTGAGACAGAAACGCTATGTATATAGTGACATCGGATTTATTCTGTTGGGAATGCTGGTGGAACAGTTGGCGGAAATGCCGATGGAAGCCTATCTGCAACGTGAATTTTACGGACCGATGGGGTTGGAGCGCACGGGTTATTTGCCTTTACGCCGCTTTGCCAAATCGGAGATTGTGCCTTCCAATAAAGATCGTTTCTTGCGAAAAGAGACTTTGCAAGGCTTTGTTCATGATGAGGCTTCTGCTTTCTTTGGTGGATTGGGTGGGAATGCCGGACTTTTTTCCACAGCCCGTGAGGTTGCCCGTATCTATCAGATGTTATTGAATGGAGGGGAGTTGGACGGACAGCGTTATCTGAGTAAGGAAACCTGTCAACTGTTTACTACAGAAGTTTCAAAGATAAGCCGGCGCGGTTTGGGATTCGACAAACCGGATATGACTGATTCGAAGAAAGGGAACTGTGCTCCCGGTGTGCCTGCCGAAGTGTATGGTCATACTGGGTTTACCGGGACCTGTGCTTGGGTGGACCCTGTGAATGAGTTGGTCTATGTCTTTTTGAGTAACCGGGTTTATCCGGACGCGACCAACCGTAAATTGAATCAATTGCACATTCGTGAAAGGATACAGGAAGCGATTTATGATGCGATGAAGAAAAAGTAATCCCTCCTTTTCCGGCAAGCTATAAAATGGAATGCCCCTCTGCTCGTGGAAGCAGAGAGGCATTCTTTTTATTAACGTAATTCTGATAGAGTTTAGCCTTAGAATGATACACCCAGTCGGAAACCGAAGTTGTTCAGTCCGTCTACACTGTAATGCAGTACATCAGCCTTGTTGGTACCATAGCTGTAGTAGAGAGCGAAGTGTAGTCCCGGTCCGTATACCCAAGGAAATACGTTGATACCGATTTCAGGAGAAGCGTAGAAGCCCCAACTGTTTTCTCTTGCTTCGAGCATATTGAAGTTGGAACGGATTTTAGCATATTCGGCACCTAGTTTAGCGCTGACGTATGGTTGTACGGATCCACCGCGATTCCATTGGTAACGGGCAGCAGCACCGAAAGGCAATTGGAACATGGTGTGTTGCTGGTCGGTAGTTACCTCACCGGCTCCCAGTTGGAAGGTTTCACGGCCTACATATTCGTGGTTCGTATGGTAGTTTAGGAAAAGACCTAAACCGATATTAGGAGTCACGAAATAACCACCTTCAAAGTTCATACCCCAACCACTGGACTTGTCGGCAAAATGATTGCCGAGGGGAACATTAAACTGCCAGTCGATATTAGCATATCCGTTGTCTGATAGCTGTGCCTTAGCCGGCATGGCGAAGGCGATGGCAATAGCCGCCAAGGCTACTACCTTGAAGTATATATTTTTTCTTGTTTTCATAACAGTTGTAGTTGTTTATTTGTTAGTAAGATAAGGTGACTGAGTGAATGACTGATTGACAGCTTCCACTGCAAGAGTACGGTTGACAGCGCTCGAACCTGTTTCAAATCCGGTCAGATAACTGGTCCATACAACAGGGAGTTTGGCTTTTTCACCTTGGTCGGCGTTCAAGTCCACCATTTCCGTCAGGAATGAGTTGGTGCTATAACTGTAAGTCACAGCGTACGGATAGTACCATCCGCCACCCCAGTTTCCGCCCCAGTAACCGGGTCCCCAATAGCCGGGATAGCCCCACCACCATTCGGGCTGATTGTAGCTGGTGAAATAATAAGTACTTTCGATGTAGCTTACTTGGATACCAAGATCAGCATTTTCTTTGGTATCAGCGGCTGTATAGCCTCTGGCTTCCATGTTTTCCGTGTAAGCAGCCAGAATTTGTTCAGCGCCTTCTCCTTCGAGATATTCCGGTTCTTTACTGTCGTTGATTACCAGAATTTGATCTGCCAGATAGAATGTAGGAACTTTGAAGTCAGCTTTCTTGTCGTAGTTAGTGTATACCAGATAGTTGTTATCCAGCTTACCCATGTCCGGGTCTTTTTCGCAGGATGCGAGTGCAAAGACCGCCAATAAAATAGGAATTAATTTCTTCATATCTTTATAATGTTTAGGTTATATAAAAATCAGGCCCTGGTACCTTGGGGCTTTTGTTACAAACAACAACAAAGAAATAAAAAGGTTCGCACGAAGAATTATTTTGCCGGAAAATTAACATTTTTCTTTCTGTGTCTGTAATAAAGAAGAGAGTGTGTCATAATGAATAATAAAACGCGGATTAATTCATGTTAATCCGCGTTTTGAACTCTCTTTATAGTTTTGCAGAGAACCGTTTAAGATTCTGCGTCTTTGAACAGAGGTTTCAGTAATTCGGGGATTTCCACCTTCTGTATTTCCATGTCACAAACCCGTTCTCTTCCTGCAGCAGACAGGGTAAAGTACATTTGCCGCCGGTCCTCGCTTCCCAAAGTTCTTACGATCAGTCCTTTTTCTTCCAGTATCCGGAGCATTTTTGATGTATGGGAAGGGCTCAAATCTGTTTGTTTCGACAGGTTTGTTGCCGTCATTCTTTCCGAAGAGCACTTGAGAGCGCACAAAATCATGGCCTCGTTCAGCGTTATCTGGTAGACTTGCTCAAAGCTAGCCTCAAAATTGGTCATAGCTCTGAATACATCGCGTATGGCACATATTGTTTTCATATTTCTCATTGCATATATTTATTATTTCGTTCCGTTAAATAAACAGATTAACGTTGGCATTGTCGGCCCGTTCCATATAAGTCGCTACACCGCCGATAGTCACTTCGTCCAGAAGTTCTTCTTGTTTCACTCCCATCACATCCATCGACATCTGGCAGGCAATAAATTCCACTCCGTTCTCCAGAGCTTGTTGGCGCAGTGATTCCAAAGAATCAATACCTTTCTTATTCATGATATACCGCATCATTTTTCCGCCTATTCCTCCCATGCTCATCTTTGAAAGTTTCAGTTTCTTCGAGCTGGAAGGCAACATCATGCCAAACATTTTTCCAAAAATATCTTTCTCGGTTTCCGGCTTATGCAGTTTCTTGATAACGTTCAATCCCCAGAAAGTGAAGAAGATTGTAACTTTCTGTCCTGTGGCTGCCGCACCGTTGGCAAGTACAAAGGTAGCTAAAGCTTTATCTAAATCATCACTGAACATGATAAAAGTTTTTCCTTTGCCCTCACAAGAAGTAACAATATTGCACGCTTTTGGTTCTCCTTTTTCTATAATAACAACAGATTTTCCTCCGGATGCCTCTTTGGAAATGAGCTGATTGCCGGTCGAGCTGCACCATGCGGCAGCATCACGCGGGAATCCCGGATCGGTAGCCGTAATCTCTACCCGCTCGCCGGAAGCCAGTCCGTCCATCGTCTTTTTCATTTTCAGTATTGGACCGGGACATTGCAGCCCGCACGCATCCACACGGATTGTTTTTGCAGCTGCTACGGGAATTGCCGGTGCGGCTGACGGTTCGCTCGAAAGTGTCTTCTCTTGCGGTGAAGGGGATTCGTCTGTTTGGTCTTCATTCTCCTGGTGTATAACGATGGGGGCTGTGGCTGCACGGTAAGTCTTCAATCCGCCTGAAAGGTTACGTACTTTGTCAAATCCGTGTTGCGTCAATATCCGGTAAGCGAGATAACCGCGCAGGCCGACGGCGCAGAACGTATAAATCATACGGTCTTTCGGCAATTCCGACATCCGGTCCCGGAGTTCATCCAACGGGATATTGACCGCTCCCGGTAATGATCCTAATGCAAACTCGTCCTGTGTACGGACATCCAGTAAGAATTTATTCTCCATCTCGATGTCTCTCAGCTCCCTCCAGTAGACAGGATTCGTTTTACCCGTAATCATATCTTCCGCTACATATCCGGCTATTGCTACAGGATCTTTGGCGGAGGAGAATGGAGGAGCGTATGCCTGTTCTACTTTCATCAGGTCGTATACCGTACCTTGATGTTTGATGACAAGCGCAAGCTCGTCAATTCGCTTGTCCACTCCGTCATAGCCGACAATCTGTCCTCCGTACAGCCGTCCCGTTTGTTTGTCGAACGTAATCTTTATACTCATCGGCATAGCGTCCGGGTAGTATCCGGCATGAGAAGCGGGATGAATGGTAGACGACATATAATCGATACCTTCCAAGCGTAGCCGTTTGCCGGGCAAGCCGGTGGAAGCCACCGTCATATCAAAGACTTTGGCGATGGAAGTGCCGATGGAACCTTCGTATGGAATTTTAGCTCCCAGTATATTGTCTGCAACGATGCGTCCTTGGCGGTTGGCAGGGCCTGCAAGGTAGTTGAGCCAGGGCTTTCCGGTGATTGGATGGCGATATTCGATAGCGTCACCGATAGCATAAATGGCTTCGTCGGATGTCTGTAAATAGTTGTTCACGGCAATACCGCCGGCAGGCCCGATCGTTAGTTCGGCAGCCCGGGCCAGACTGGTTTCCGGCCGTACTCCGATGGATAGAATGACAATATCGGCAGAAATCGACTGTCCGTTCTTGAAAGTAACCTTCAGTCCTTTCCCTTCCCGTTCGAAAGAAGCTACGGCTTGTTCCAAATACAGGTTCACTCCTTTGTCCATCAGGTGTTGATGCACGAGCGAAGCCATCGAAAAGTCGATAGGAGCCATTACCTGATTCCCCATTTCCACAATCGAGACTTTCGCCCCTTGTGCGTGCAGGTTCTCGGCCATTTCGAGACCGATAAATCCGGCTCCTACCACTACCGCTTTTCGGGGAGAATGGCTGTTGATATATTCTTTGATACGGTCTGTATCTGTGACATTTCTTAGCGTGAAAATACCCGGAAGGTCGATTCCCGGTAATGGCGGCCGTACGGGAGAAGCTCCGGTTGATATCAGCAGTTTGTCGTAGCTCTCTTCATACGTATCCTCGCTACTCTGACGTACGGTGACTGTCTTTTTCTTCCGGTCAATAAAAATCACTTCGTTTTCCGTGCGGACATCAACACGGAAGCGTGTCGAGAATGCTTCGGGAGTCTGTACAAATAATTTTTCCCGTTCTTCAATCACTCCTCCTATATAATAAGGCAGCCCGCAATTGGCGTACGATATATGCTTTCCTTTTTCCAAAAGGATAATTTCTGCTGTCTCGTCTACTCGTCTGATTCGGGCAGCAGTGGTAGCTCCTCCTGCAACGCCTCCGATAATGATAATCTTCATAATTTTATAGTGTAAATAGTTTCCTATGGAAATAACGAACTATATATAAGAAATGTTCATAGACTCATCGAAAAAAGTTATATTTGCACACCCTGTTTTTTATTCTTCCATTAAATGTAAGTAAATTGTATGAGTAAGATTCTTATTGTTGACGATGAAATCCAGATTCGTAGCCTTTTGGCACGTATGCTGGAACTTGAAGGGTACGAAGTATGTCAGGCTGGCGATTGTAAAGCTGCTGTCAAACAACTTGAAGTCCAATCGCCCGATGTGGTTCTGTGTGATGTTTTTCTTCCTGATGGGAATGGGGTGGATTTAGTGCTGAATATCAAGAAGCAGGCTCCTAATGTGGAAGTGATTCTTCTCACCGCACATGGCAATATTCCTGACGGGGTGCAGGCGATCAAGAATGGTGCATTCGATTATATAACGAAGGGAGATGATAATAATAAGATCATTCCTTTGATTAGTCGTGCTGCGGAGAAAGCAAGAATGAATGTCCGGTTGGAAAAACTGGAGAAGAAAGTCGGGCAGATGTATTCGTTCGATTCTATTTTAGGAGAATCGAAAGTGCTGAAAGAGGCTATCTCTTTGGCACAGAAGGTGTCTGTCACGGATGTTCCGGTATTACTTACCGGAGAGACCGGGACAGGAAAAGAGGTTTTTGCTCAGGCTATCCATTATAATAGTAAGCGGAGTAAACAGAATTTCGTAGCGGTCAACTGCTCCTCTTTTAGTAAGGAATTATTAGAGAGTGAGATGTTCGGGCACAAGGCGGGCTCATTTACCGGTGCTTTGAAAGATAAGAAAGGGCTTTTTGAGGAAGCTCATAACGGAACGATTTTTCTGGATGAAATAGGGGAAATGGCTTTTGAACTGCAAGCCAAGTTACTGCGTATTCTTGAAACCGGCGAGTATATAAAAATAGGTGACACAAAGCCTACCAGGGTGAATGTGCGTATCATTGCTGCAACGAACCGCAACCTGCAGGAAGAAATCAAAGAGGGATGTTTTCGTGAAGATTTGTTCTATCGTCTTTCTGTATTTCAGGTGCATCTCCCTGCACTTCGTGAGCGGGCAGGGGATATCAGTATTCTTGCAGCAGCTTTTGCCAAGAGCTTTTCCGAGAAACTTTCGTATTCCATTAGTGAGATGACTCCCGCTTTTCTGGAGGCTTTGGAGAAACAGTCTTGGAAAGGAAATATCCGCGAATTGCGAAATGTTATCGAGCGTAGCCTGATTGTCTGCGAAGGTGGGCGGTTGGATATTTGCGATTTACCTTTGGAAATTCAAAATACTCATTACGAATGTTCGGACGATAGTGCGGAGGGCTTTGAACTGGCGGCAATGGAACGAAGACATATTGCCCGTGTTTTGGAATACACTAAGGGAAATAAAACGGAAACTGCCCGTTTGCTGAAAATTGGACTTACTACGTTGTATAGAAAGATAGAAGAGTATAAAATCTGATTGAGACCTGTTCATATCTTTAATATATCAGAAAGAGTATTTCTCCTCGTGGATTTAAAATTGAAGATTATCTGCTATCCTACACCATTCTCACTTTATGTTGTTGAATATTAGTATATTAATAGTGTGTAGGATAGTGGTGTGGGATGGTTGCAGATGCGGTGTATCTTACACCTTTCCCTCGCTCATCCTTACACTTTCCCTTACTTATCCTTACGCACTGTCTTTGCCATCCTGCTTTTCACCAAGTGTTTCCTGCGTATGAAACTTTAGTTTCCCCCTCTTGAAACTCCAGTTTCCTCTGCCTGAAACTTTAGTTTCCCCTGCTTGAACCTCTAGTT
>NZ_JACOOB010000017.1:0-104493 GCF_014287315.1 Bacteroides sp. NSJ-39
TCTTTAGGCTACTATTGACGGAACAATAGGTTTAGACGCAGTGCTAAACAATTACTTATACGACTTCTTGTCGCACGGAATGCTTAAAGATACAAAAAAGGCAACTAACTCGCAATGAATTAGTTGCCTTAAATTTTATTATTTTAGGAATATCCCTGTTTTAATGATTGGTGTCTGGAACTGGTTGAGGAGTTATACTATAGACATTTACTGAATGTCCCTGTATAGTGTCGATAATATTAAAGAAAAACTTGTTATCTCCCTATATGCCAAAGGAATGAGCGTGTCAGACATAGAAGAGGAGATGCGTGAAATCTATGAGATAGAACTGTCCACATCAGCTATTTCCATCATCACGAACAAAGTCAACCAGGCTGCTCAGGAATGGCAGAACCGCCCTTTGGATCCGGTCTATCTCATCGTTTGGATGATTCTACCTATTTTGACTTTTCAGCCTATTAATTGTTTTGGTAACTTCGTTCATTAGCTTTTGATTGGAAGTTCTAAATGTGTTAAGTTCTTTGATTATATCTGCTTTATTATAGTATAAATTATACCAGCCTAATGTTTCAGCAGCCAATATGCGAAGTTCTTCTTCTTGGCTTTCATTTTTTATAATGTTCAGTAATGGCTCAATAGCTTTAGCAATAGGTTTATTTCGGAACCTACTTATTTCGCTTTGTATCTGTTTGGTAGTACTTTCCGGACTGTCAATAAGTGCAAAATCTCTTTCAAGTCCTTTCTTTTGGCGAGGAAGGTATTCTAACAATTCATTCACATAGGAAGAATCGTAGAAAGACCAATCGGCAGCCTGTTTCTTCAATTCATTCAAAGCCATATCATGGTCGAACGTGTTGATAGCACTAAAAATTCTGAAACGATGGCGGTTTTCATGTCCGCGTAATAAATAGCTTTCTATCCATGCCGGCAACAATTCCGGATTGCAATTCTTTTCAACGTATTCCACCGCATAACGACGGATCAGTTCATAACTGTCGTTCATGGCTGTCTGCAATACATCGGCAACCTCTGTCGGATAGTTCAAAGCTAATAGGCGTAATGCTTCCAACCGCACAACGAAATAGTTCGATTCGTGGTAACTTTTCTTCAGCAACTCAACGAGACCACTATAATTTGCCATTGACAATTGACGGAGCGCCATTGCCTGCATGTCAGCCATAGGGGAATTCAGCTGTTTTTTCCAGAATGTAACATTTCCTTCCTGCGCAACTAAAGCTTGGTTGATGTCCATATCCAGCCCGGCATTATTGGTGAAGTGAAAAGTCGGGTCACCGATCAGATGATTTTCCAAGAAGCAGGTAAAACGAGTGAACTGCCCGATGCGCATACCGGCAGCTAACAAGCCGAGAAATTCATCCGGCCATTTATCTTGAATGGTGTTAACCGTACATCCCATAGTAGCAATGGTCTTACCCTTATTGAATATATAAGAGCCTACAATGTTGTCATCCAAATGGAAAGAACCGTTGAAACAAGCATCGAACAATATAAAACGCGCATTAGGAGTCAAAAGACGAATATCTTCAGTATAGATATCCATATTACGGTTTACAATGGAATCCGATTTTATTTTCTCCTCATCGAAAGCTTCCGCACACCAACTTTCAGGCACCCCATACTGCTTGGCATATTCTTTGATAGCAGCTTCACGCCCATGTTTCTTGGCGTATGAAGGCACTTTGCTTCGCAAGAATATTTTGGCATTCTCAATACTCAAATTAATACCGGAACCATTTTCATAGCCATTGATATACTGCATGGTGGGGCCACCGTGGTGATGGAATAGCATGACATCTAATCCTTCGCGCTGAATCTCGTTCAAGTATAATGGTTTCATCGGATAGCGCATGTTAAAATCATAGAACTTCACTGTATTACCCGATTTGAATATTTGCGGCAATTGCTCACGTAAGGCTATTTGCTCACCGCTCCATGCCAAAGGATCTTCAGAATTGTAACCATGGCCACGGGCCATAGTCAGTTGGTCAAATGCATTTTGCTTTGCTTTTTCGGCAACTGCCTTTTTTAAGTAATCGCGTAGCATCTGATAACGGTTCTCACCTTCTAAATGTAATGGACGGATACGGGCCGAATAAATATCCGGTGAAATATACTGTTTAGAATCAGCACGCAATGTCATATAATGATAGTCAGGTATCAAACTGTCTTGTTTAATATAATCAAATTTTAATCCGAAGTCATCATAATAACGGTCGGAAGGAACGCTTGATTTCTGCCAATTGGCTTTGGGAGACCTTTTGAAAGCCGAAGATAGATGATGTGCATCACGAATCATTGGAATAGGGATGTCACCTATAAATACGCAACCCTCCAAAGGCGTTTTCTCATTCTCATGCAATTTGACAAGTTGCTCACGAATAGGTTCGGGCCTTTTCCAATCATCAATTAGCAAGTAAGTACCTAAACCTTCTTTTTCTATACTGGTACGATAAGCATCAATTTCACTTTTCGCTTCATCATAACTTTTCTGATCGACTACAATTGCAAAAGTAGTCTTTGTTTTTATACTAGGATGTACAACTGTTTGCGCCTGCATATCCTGTAAGCACAAAGCGGTAATTGCCAAAAGGATGTATTTATTCATATTTATAAACTTAATCTTTTGATTGTCTGTTCAAGCTCTGCTTTTAAATCTTCCGGAAGATTGGCTGTTTGTTGCATCTTCTTTATTTCTTCAAGAATGTGTGGCCGTTGTACAGAATTAGTAAACCAACCTAATGCTTCGGCCATTACTACACGTACTTCCTGTGGATTACCGGCATCACGAATTACATTCAAATAATCATCCACGTGGAAATGGAATGTATAGTTACGCACATTGCGGATTGCACTGATACGTTTTGCTTCCGGTGCAGCTACATCCATCAAGGTCTGATGGACTTTTGCCTCTTGTACAAACATTCTTTCCAGGCTTCTTAGTAATCGTTTTTTCTCTTCGTTTTCATTCAAACGGTCAACTTTTGCATAAAAGTCTTCTATTGTCTTTTCTACTTTCTCTTTCGGATAAAGGCTTAAAGCCTTGTTGGCACTCATTTGTACGCGTAAGCGTTCATTATGTTCGACCAATGCTTCCACAATAGCGGGCAATAAGGAATCGTCACCTACAAATCCAGCATAAATGGCACTTTGGCGAGCTACCATTTCATAAGTATCGTTCAAACCTTCGCGTAATGCTTCGATGAAGTTGTCGTCCTGATAACGGCTCAACAACTTGATAGCTTCCATACGAACCGTATTGAAGCCACTTTCCCGGTACTTCTTCAGGAGCAACGGAGATAATTCCTTTTGGGTATCGGCGTCAGCCAGCATACGCATGGCCAAACTTTGTACATCAGCGTATGGGCTGTTTAACAAATTCTTCCAATAGGCTTTGTCATCTTTGTGTATTGTTATATCGGTACTTAAAGTATTGGCTTCGATAGGAGCAAAACGGAAAGTGGGATCACCAAACAAATGACCTTCAAGTGATACGATTAGCTTATTGTATTGCCCGGCTCGTACACCATGGGACAACAAACCAATCATTTCAATAGTCCAGCGGTCTTGCAATACGTTACGGGTATTTCCTTGTGCTACTAATGTCTGACCGTCATTAAAGATATATTGTCCTGCTATATAGTCGTTTTCGTGAAAAGAACCGTTGTAGCACGCATCAAACATTATCATCTTCGGATTAGTGGAAAGATTTCTCTTCATTAAATCTTCCGTTACGATACGTTCATCAGCGTAGTGAAGAGAGTCTGCTTCCCAGAACTTAGGATTGTCCAGGTCTTTAAAAAACACCTCATTCACTTGTCGTTTTTCCTGCATCTGAATACGTAAGGTGTCTTTGTCACGTTTTCCAACATGGGACATGACTGCATTATAAAGTGTACTCTTCAACATTTTATAACGATTATTGAAATCAGTGCATGCCAATTCATCATTAATAAGCTGCCCTGTTGGCATTCCATGTTCATGAAACATAAATAAGTCAAGGTCCTTTCGTTGCAATTCGCTGAATAACTTATATTTCATAGGGTGTTTCATTCGGAAGTTCCAATGTTTGAATCCCATTTGACGACCAAAAGCTAATGGAAAGTTCTCCATATAAGCTTTTTCGTCATCCATCCATACAATCAGGCAATCGGAATTGTAAGAAGCACCATTGAATGAGAATACCCGATCTAATTGATTATGCTTATCTGCCTTGGCAGCAGCAGCTTTCTTCAGATATGAGGCAATGGCCGCATATTTATCCCCTTCCTTTTTTTCCGGATACTTGATACGAGCTGAATAGAAAGTAGGATTTAGCCGCTGGGGACTGTCTTCTGTCAATTTGTAGTAGAAATGCTGATGATTTACTGAGTCTTGCCTGATGAACTCAAACTTTAAGTTCAGATCATCATAAAAGCGGTCGGTAGGTACGGAAGACTGATCCCAAGGAAAGGCTTTCTCATTCATTTTGAATGCAGTAGTCATGTGTTGCGCATTACGTACCAATGCGACAGGCACATCGCCGATTAAAACCAGACCTTCCAATGAAGGGCATTCTTGATATGTTTTGATGATTATCTGTTTGACTTGATCTGGATTTTGCCAGTCACCGCTGATCAGATAAGTTGCCAAACCATCATCTTCAACCGCAGTTTTGTACTGATGCATGGCATCTTTGGTATTTGCATAAGTTTGGTTATCTGTTATGATAGCAAAAGCGGTAGGTTGTTTGACCAATGGCTTTATGACTGTTGTTTGTGCATTTCCTGCCAATGGCAAAAGAAATGCCAGATATATTATTTTTTTAATCATGGCCAATTAATTTTTAAGTCTGTAATATGTACGGTCGGCTTCTTCACGAAGGTTCTCGGATAAGCTCTTATCTTTTCTCAGTTGATCGCATACCCGAAGGATGTCAGGCTTCCGATAAGAATGAGTGAACCAAGCAAAAGCCTCCAATAAACAGGTTTTTAGCTTTTCACTTTCACTGGAGTCGGTAAGTAAAGCCAAGAGGCCGTCTACACAGGCATGTGCCATATGATTTTTCAGAGAATTGCAATAAAGGATGCGCCAACGTTCGGAAGTTTCTTTGCTTAATAACTCTTTTTGCATGCTACGACTATTATTGGCATTCTCCAAAACCTTACGCATCTCCTCCTTGTCTTGCAACACATAGGTCTCAGCCATTACTTTATCAATTGCCGCCTGTACGGCTGCCTGATCAAAGACTTGAAGCCCCAAACTCACATTAAATGCCACACGCTCGGATAGGTTGTCTTCTACATAGGCTTTGATTTGCGGATAAACATACTCGTTCAGTCCCACATGTTGCATCATACGAACAGAGGTGCGACGAATAAATTCATAGGAATCCGTAATGGCCAAGTGTAAGACTTCCCGGAAGTTTTTGTCACTAATCTTCTCAAGCAATGCCAAGCAGGTGAAACGTACCATCATGAACGAGGAAGTTTCAAAAGTTTTTCTTAATAAATCAGAAATACCCGGATAGTCATTGCGATAAAGGTTGTGCAAAGCAAAATTCTGTATGTCGGCATAGGGCGACTGTAATAACTCCAACATGCGGGACTCGCTATATGGTTCTTTGAACAAAGCATTGGCATCTACCTCATTGATAGATTGAAAACGTAGAGTAGGGTCACCGGTAATGTGCGATTCGAGAATATTCGTCAATTTAGCCCATTGCCCCACTCGTGCTCCCATACCTAACAGGCCGAGCATCTCGTTTGCCATTTTATCTTGCAGTACATTGACTGAATTGGCAAAAGTAGTTACGCATTTTCCTTCCGACATGATATAACGTCCGGCAATGTAATCTTTTTCCCGGAAATCACCATTATAGCATGCATCGAAAATTACCATACGGCTATTAGGCTTAAACTCTGTAACTTCCGACAGGATAATACCGGTGCGCAGGTCTAGTAAAGAATCTTCTGCAATTACTTTGGGATCATCATAGCCTGCAATCCAAGTAGTGTCCAAACCGTATGTGTTTTTCATCATATCCAGCATTTCGTCGAAAGACTTTTTGTTGTTTTGCTTTCTACGCGCTAAACCACGATAATAGTACTTCATTGCATCTACATGAGCATTCCACCTATTAGTAGCGGGACTACCGGAAAGATATTGACGTTCGGGCATACCATGCTCATGAAAAATAGACAAGTCCAGATCTGTGCGTTTCAGCATATTAATGACATCGTCCTTGGGATAATCGCTGAAATTATAACGGATGAAACGGGCCCGTCCCTCTTTATCGAATACGCCCGGCATTTGTTCGCGAATAGTAAAGGTTTCCGGTGTCCATGCAGTCAATGAGTTAGAGTAAGAGCCATCACCTGTATAGGAGAAGAATTGGTCTAATTTATTGTTTATCTGGTGCTCAGCCACCACTTTTTTAAAATAGCGGCTGATTTGCGCATGCGGTTCTTCGCCGTTATCAACAGCTTTGACACGTGCAGAATATATGTCACACCGAATTTGCTGTGGAGATTTTATAGCCAAATAATAATAGAAGAAATTATTTTCGACACTGTCCTGTTTCAAAAAATCGAATTGTAGGTCGAAATCATCGTAGAAACGGTCGCTGGGCACTGAAGAATCTCTCCAGTCATTGTTTTTCTCATCCATTTTAAAAGCGGAAGTCATATGCTGGGCTTTGCGGAGCATTGGAATAGGGATATCACCGACAAATACCACTCCTTCCAATTTATCCTTTTTGTAGAGCTTAACAATAACTTTCTTTACATCTTCCGGTTTATTCCATTCATTGTATACGATGAACGTAGGCAACCCTTCCATTCCTAGAATCTCCTGATAGGCTTTAAGCTCGGCTTCACAAGCCTGAAATGTCCCTTTATCTGTAATTACAGCAAAAGAGGTGTCCTTTACTTTCACAGCCGGTTTAACAAATGTCTGTGCCCGCAGAGATAATATGCTGCAGAGCATCAAACTTCCAGTTATTAATTTACGCATGTTTTGTAATATAGATTTCGTTATGTAGCATTAAAAATTACATCCTAAACTTATCGATAAATGAGTACGCCCATCATAATCATAGTCAGAGGTATTTACACGATCGAATACAACTTTTGCAAATAAGTTCATACGTCTGTTTTCTCTGACTTGTTGCGAATACGTTATCGACCCGCCAATACGATAGTAATCACAGGTATAATAATTAGTCAGCCCTTGTTGTAATTCGGTTACAGTTGGATAGTCTGCATGGCTGCCACCATATACATATTCACCTCCCAGATTATTGTTATACGCAACATGAACATCTATTAAAAGCCTGCGATTCAAACTATTGCCTAAAACAAAATTTTTTTTGCCACCTAAGCCTAAAGATAAATTTTCTGCATTCTGTACAGAATTAGGCATTAAATATTCATCGTCTTGCTTGGTATAATTCACATTTAATTCTGCTTTCCAACTATATTCATTCCCGCGGTTTCTGCTTAATGCATAATTAAGAGAAGCGGTTTGTGCCTTGTACGTAGAACGGATGTTATTATATAATTCCACCCAGCCACTTTGTGATTCAGAGTTATCGCGTTGAGAAATATACTGAATACCATCGATGTTACGATTTGTATATGTGGTTCTCATATAATTGGTATAGTCCTTTCCTTCCTGAATCATCGTTAAAGAAACATGAGCAGTTTTATCTTTTACACCGGCTATTTTTTTAGGAGTCGTATAGCTCTGCTGAACAGTTTCCGCTTTTACATCGTAACTGCCCTCAAGCAGTAAATTGAAAGAGGGCATACTGAAGTTGTACTGGAGAGCTCCACCGAAACGGTCTCCAATATAATTGCTGGTTACACCGCTGCCTATTCCTTTTATGGCTGTTCCCAAACCGTATAATATATAATAGTCCTGATCCACATAAGAGTTGACATTACTCATTCTTGAGTCTTCCTTGATAGAACTATACTTGAAACTTGCACCAAACTTGTGTGAATTATTCAACTTGTAAGTAATCCCCGGCGTCAGTCCCAGCGTATAAAAACGGGTATCCACACGCGGGTCGCGCTGTTTGGCAGCTAATGTAGCTACATAATTACCTTCCAACCCCAATGCCCAATGATTACCAAGTAAAGGAGTAGCTGCACGAAACTTCAGATCGTAATATTGATTTCTCCATTTGCTTAAGTGCTGGTCTGCGACATAGTAAGGCATTCCCCTGAATGGATCGGCAATGGAGGCGTTATATCCGGCATCTGTCAGATTTTTTTGTGCAAAATTAAATGCTCCCCACACATATGCATTTTTCAGATTGATAAAGCCTTCACTGGATACACCTACGATAGCCTCTTTCTGCCCCTCTTGCGGACGGCAATAGTTTCCGTCCTGTAAGTCATATCCCAATATAACATTCGAATAATTCTGAATATCATCGAATGGCATACCGGCAGCATTCTGTGAATGAGACCATAGTCGTCTTGTTTTCAATTGTTCCATAGCGGCGGGAGAGAAGCCCTGTGCCGCTCCCACCATACTTACAAGGCAGGCTATCATTACCAGCAGGCAGCTTTTCATATAGTTCATATATTGTTTTTTCATTGTTCTGTCTTTTTAGTTAATTATTACAATGTGTGATTCCATGAAGGCATTTTTGCTCCATTACGACGCATTACAGGAACAACGCCACGTTCAAAGTCATCCGTACTGTTGTTTGTATCCTGATATATATATGTACCTGTTTCTTCGCGAATAATAGGATTACCTTCTTCGTCTGTGGACAATTTGCGAGCAATACCTAAACCGCAATAAGTAGCTCCTACCCAAGTAATACCTGCATCAAGTACACCGGGGACACGTTTTGCATTCATCTTTGACTCATTGTTTACTGCTTCAACAGCATCCAATACATATTTAATAGGTATTTTTGCATAATAAACATTGCTGTTCGGTTTGCTAAGATCTGTTGTCTTCATATTTTCATCGTTGACCGGATCCCAAGCTTCTCCTTCAGGAACACGAAAAATCACATAAGCACCTCCGAATACGGATGTCAAATATTGTGGTATACTTCCCATCTCTGCTTTTCCTTGGTAGAAAACATGTTGCATATCATAAGCTGCCTGGTCAGGGAAGTTTGGATTATTCATATTAAACTCAAACTCAGAACTACTGCCGTCTATAGGACTTTGAGGGTTATAGATGTCCAACTGATGGTTAGCGGCAAATTGAGAAATGATGCAAGATTCACCTGGCGCTAACGGATATTCGGTTCCATTTCCTGGAAATTTCCACACACGTTCTCCATATGCATAATTATTACCGTCCGCTTCCGGCCAAATAGGTAATTTAGTGGTAGCTGTACCCGGAGTTAAATTTGCGAAATAAATACCGTCCAAATACAAAATGTCAGCAGAGTTATTGTATATCTCATAGAACTGGTCTCGGAAATAGACTCCTCCTTTTTCCGGACGGCTACCGCAATAATAAATCTCCTTGAATATTAATGGGCTCACTTTAAGCCCTTGTACTTCAATATTCAATGCGCTACCATGCTTAAATAATGCCGCATTTACAGAATTGCCATTGATGTAGTATTCATTGTTTTCTGTATCGATCGCTGTACCGGATACTGTTACCGAATAAATTCCGGGGATAATTCCGTCAACTTTCACACTATTATCAGTTACTTCTTTTACATAATGTAAATCTTCATCGTAATTGTCGAACTTTACAGTCAGATCTTTCAGTGTGGATATATTTTCAACGGTAATATCCAAATATACATCCACTGTGATAGGATTCACTTCTGCTGTGCCAGACATGTCCCTGAACGAATCGCATCCTATCAAAAGGGTACTTGCCAATGTAAACAAATATATTAAATATTTTTTCATAACTTCCTAAACATTATAAAGTGAGTGATAATTCCAGCCCAAAGAAAAATCGGTTATTCAATTGAATATATGAACCCGGATTACGTTTGGATTCTCTGCGCGGATAACTTCTGAACATATTGTTGGCAAAGAAAGAAACACGTAGCATATTGCTAATTTCTTTAGTTACATTCAAGTTAAAACAAAAATAAGGACTGTATGATTCTTTTATAGCATTATTATGACTTACATTATTCAACATATATCCATATCCTGCATCCTTTACTTGCTGGGTAGTGGTATATTTCCCCTTGGGAAACATATTTACAGACGCATCTTCCAATGCTAAATAGCCCACAGGTATAGAATCGTTTCCAAATGTATTCCAATTAGACTGCTGCCAAATAGCTTGTGCTGTCATCGTAACAACAAAACCGATACGCGGGATATTGTGAGTGGCACGTAAAGTCGTTACAAATTGTTGTTTGTAACTTGCATTGCCTTCTTGAGAATAAATGGCCACCGGTTTACGGGCTGAAGCAGCATCTTCGCTATTGTCATAGAAGCTATAACCCTGACGCCAACTCTTAGTACGCATCCATGAGCCATTTATTTGGAAGGCCGTACGGATAGCATCAATACGTCCGATATTCAAATCAAATTCTAAACCTTTAGTTTCTATATTTAAATTATTAGTTGGTTTTGCATAAGTAGACAATACCGGTAGGCTACTACTAAGCTCTATCCCGTTTTCTGTGCGCTGGTATTCATTGTAGATAAATGTATTGAAGGTGTTGAAGGTTTGGCTCATTACATAACCATCCTTCAGACGCTCCTTATAAGCTATTACATTCAGATTGGTTTTACCCACTCGTAAATTAAAACCGACTTCTGCTTTATGATTTTGGGCAATCTTCAAATCTGAGTTATCTACTTGCCGAACTTCTGTGGTAGTCATAAACAAGCGCTGGCTTTCCGGAATATTTTCATTGGTAAGCTCATTTATATTGATATATTCAAAATATGCATTTTCTGGATATAAATAGAGAAGAGAAGGCATCTTTGCAGCAATACCGTAACCTCCCTGAAGACTTAATAGATTCGGAATCAAATCAATGGATGCATTTACACGTGGCGAGAAAATGCCTCCTACTACTGAGGTATGATCATAACGCACACCAGCCTGAATGTTCAAATCATGCGTACCGCTTATGGACCATTTGAAATTATCTTCCACATATGCACCAAATTGGTTAATGAAAGGAATATCCTTATAGTTACGTGGACGGAAAGATGAATTATGACCGTATTGACTACGATAAGGAGGAGTACTTGGGTCATAAGTTTTTCCTTTACCAACGTTACCGTCACTCCGGAAATCCGCACCAATCAAGATGCGGTTGTTTACATGACCGCTCGCCTTGAATAGAGAACTCGTCACTTTAGCAAACAAATTAACTTCACGACTATCGATCTCATAGTGTCCCAAATAGCTGCTTGGTAGATAAACAGCATAATGATTTATGTCTTCCGGTCCAAAATTAGTAATTTGATTACCATTGGCATCATAGATATGCTGACCTGCAAAGTTACTAAGTACCGCACCGTTTGTAGTGGTCATGGAATAAGGAGATGTAGCAGAACTGTATACGGTTTCATAATAACTGTCTTTATCCATATACGTACCTGACAATACATAGCGTAGTGTTTTTAACCAGCCCTTATTTATATTCCATGTACCATTGGTATTCAAAGTAAAACCTATATCGCGGCCTTCCGAAGCTGTTTTAGTTTGTTCATCATCAGGATTACGTTCACGTTGATCCTTACCATAAATAAAATCAAAGCTGGAATTGGTACGTAACTTATTATTAAAGAAAGTATTTGAATAGAGCAACTTTGTTGTGGCACGCTGATAGTGCTGGTAACTGGATATTGGATTATTCGTATTATAAGCATAATCTGCACTTACATTTAAAGCGCCTTTCTTTTTTCCAAGTTCAAAACCGGTTCCCATAGACACCTGATAGATATTGGGATTGGCTTTTGCTTTGACACGTAGCGGCTCACGACCAGCTTTTGTATTAATAATTACTGCTCCTGAGGTCAGATCACCATATTCAACAGAAGGGATACCACGAACGATTTGTATAGACTCTATATTTTCAGTAGAAATACTACGAACATCGGTTCCACCAGCCGGCGAGGCACCTCCGGCCAATGAAGCGGGTGTTTCCGTACCACTTAATACCGTAGGGCTCATCGCAGATAGATTAGCATTATTTGAGATGGGGGCACCATCACGAATTATTGCGGTGCCCATAGCATTCATCGGAGCTTCCGGACCACTGGAACTGGAAACTTGACGGATGTTAATCTGTTGTGCCGAACTCATATCTTGATTCTGTGAAATTCCACCTGGCATCAATGACATTACATCATATAAACTGGTCGCTTGCATATGGTCCATAGCAGAGCGGGAAATGTGAGAAGATGTGGATTTGCCTGAACGGCTGTTGGTTGCAGTTACTGTAACTTCTTTCAACTTAAAATCCTCATTCCTCATTGTAAAATTAAGAACCAAATCCTTATTTACATTTATTAAGGTGTCAATGGAGACTTTGCCCAAATATTGAATTTGCATACGAATTTTACCAGTAGGTACGTTTTCCAGTATGTATCTACCATTTTCATCAGAGGTTGTCCCTAGTGCAATTTCAGGAATAGACACAGCTGCAAATTCTAAAGGCAAACGCTTGTTGTTGTGGTCGTACTCATAAACAGTGCCTGTAAGTTTTACTTTGTAATTGTTTTGCGATTTGATAGGGAGGGCAATTCCTATGCAAATAAGTATAAACAAGTATATAATATTACACCCCAAAATACCTTTTTTCATAAGTAACATCATATTTATTAATAATGCAAAATTATATGTAAATTTTAAATTAAAACAAACCATTGTGTGTAACAAAACTAAAATTATTAAAAATACATGTTGTTTTTGTTGGTGCCGTTGCATAATCTCACAGACCTCAACCGTCTGTTGTCTAACAATATAGCAACTGCATTATATTTAGGAAAATCCAATATATATTAGTACTTTATTTAAGTTCCATACATAGTAATACGGATCTTGAGTGATTAAAAGCAAACTGCAAATCTAAATAAAAAACGGGATGGTTGTAGTTCTGATATGCTATATCTTAATACAACGCAGATAAATACTTATATTTTCATTGATAGATCTAACTAAGTTAAAAAACGGATTTTCTCCAAAATTCTTCTGATAGCTCCGTTCCAGCCTCATATTTATCGCACTTTACAGAAGCCCCAGTTCAAATATAAGGAAACTGTATCTCTCTTCGATAAAAGATCTATTTTAGGACGCAAAATTAGATATTACAAAAGATTATAAAAATACCATTTTTTGGGTATAAAAACGCATCTAATACCTATATATAGGTATTAAATATCATTGGCAATGTATGTTCCATTTCATTAAGCAAACAATTTTTTGTATAAAATACAAATAGTACTTTTTTACCCACTTAAAAAGTGCAAGAATGTATAAAAGTCCATGTGTCAGCTATAATAGGGGCATGAATAGGCATCCGTTCCATACCTGTCCCTATTTGAATCGGTCACCCCACAGTGACCGGACATTACTCACCCAATTCGGATTCTCATTACAGTAGGCAACGAAAATCTGTATCAAGTTCCAAAGCCCGAGAATCATTCCATTAAACCTGGCAGGAATTGTGACAACATGTCTGCTTGAAACAGCTACTATTATGGTATCATGCTGTATTGTTATGCTATATACCATGTTCTAAGTCAAAACTCTTTTTTTTTAGAATTGAAGGTTTAAGGCTCCATCCGAAAGTCAATATCACTTTCTCAAAATTCTTTTCTACAGCACCCTTTGTATAAGTTAGGATGTCTTTCTCTAGAAAATTTTTGAAATCAGATGAACTCATGTCTCTAAAAATGTTTATATATTCTTTTTTAAGAAATTCATTTATGGCATGTGCCGATATCTTTTTTTGCGTGCACTTTTCTATAACATATAAGTTGCTTGGTACCGGTACCATCGTGTCCAGCCCCATGAAGATATTACAGTCTACCATAAGAGTATAAGCGCCGCTCTCGGCAAGAGGTGCGGAAATGCAGTAATTGGCTTGCTCAAGCAGAGAATCCACCAGTTCTTTTGTGGAAGAACTGATACTATTGGCCAATTGTTCATATCCTCTTAGATTCAGTTGGGATATGGTCTTTTCGATAGCCGGGATGAATTTCATTCCTGGACCCAGGTTCAAATCAAATCTTTTGTAATAGACAAGAAGCTCATTCCAATCTTTGTACCGTGAAGGTTTGATGATATTTACATTGTCTATACCATGTTGTTTAAGATACTCGCCGGAGGAAAATGCATCTTCTTTGAAGGTCTGTGTGTTTCCATCCGGGAAACTTAAATAGATGGTCTTATATGTGTCTCCAGTGTTGGTCCTTGCAAAAGCTTTACATTCCTCACCTTTGAGATAATATGCTGTGGTGATGTCAAAACCATTACCGCTGGCATCATTGTCATAGCAACAATTCCACTTTACCTTATCAGATGGGAATATACGGCTTATATTCTCTATTTGGGATTTGGTGACATATCCCCCCGTGCTTATGAATGCGCATGTGGTTTCTTTAGTATAATGGTTTATTTCGTAGAAACTCATTGCGTCAATAGCGGATTCAAAGAGATATATGTCTGTAACCTTGTCAAAAGGAACAAAATTGGCCATCCAACAGCTTTGCGCCTTGTCACCACCCGTGGCAAAGGCTTTATAATTGGTATTGGTCTCTGCAAAATAGTTCCTCATTTCAAAGTTAAGGATTTCCATCTGGGAGGGTTTGCGGAATGGAAAGCCGATATGATTGTTTTTTCCTACCTGGTAGATGAACAGTCTATTGGCGAAATCCTCCACAGTCTGTGGAGAGAGCTTCCTTTGGACGGTCAAATATGGATTATCCTTTTTGATAGGACGAGGATTCCAATAATTCAAATTGGATTCAATATCATTTGGATTCAGTCCCAGCAGAGGATTGTTTACCGTTTCGGTATCTTCATTGGTGATCTGTTGAGTAGGCATTGGTACACCATCAATGACGAAGAGAGGCTGGGTTCCTCCTGTGACGGAGTTGACACCTCTGATTCTGAAAGTCATTCCGCTTGACAATGAACCGTCTGTGGGGATAATCTGTACTCCGCTGATTTTGCCTTGTAGTGCTTGCAACGTCTGCGTAGAACTACTGTTTACAATATCTTTTATATTCACAGAAGCAACGGCGGTTGCAATATCACTTTTTCGCTGGCTACCATAGCCTACAACAACCACCTCATCCATCTCTGTGACTGAAGGGTCTAGAATGATATCAAATCTTCGGTTCTTTCCGATAGTGATAGTTTTGGGCTTATATCCCAGATAACTGATGACCAGTTTTTCAGAAGGAAGTACTTTTATCGTGAACTTTCCTTCTAAATCGGTGATTACTGCATTGGTGGTACCTTCGATATTTATCGTGGCACCGATAAGAGGTTCACTCTTCTCATCCAACACTTGCCCTGAAATAGTTACTTGCTGTGCTAATGCTACAGTGAAATGTAGTATTAGAAACAATGTGCTTAATAGTACTTTTCTCTTCATAGTGCAGATATTAAAGTTTATAATAAGGATTAATACAATTAGATTTAAAATGGTAGTGCAAATAAAGCGAATTATAATATCCATGTTTTGACCTATTGTACTTTTCTCTTGACCAAATTACAGACTTTTTCTTCAAAGGTAATCGCTTTCTATTAATTTCATTTATCACCGCGTAAAATTATTCGATTGGACTTTTTATAGTGAGTATTATCATGGGGAGTATTAAAAAAGATTGGATATGAAAAATAGTATGTTAAATCATTCTGTTTTCTCAAATATGCAGTGGGGTGTGAGCGCAAGGAAAAATATCTGTAGAAATTGATAATAATGTATTTTATTCAAACTTTCCATTTATCCAAACTCTATCAGTTATCTGCACTTAAATCAGGCTTTGATATTTCAAGAGTTTGGATAAATGATTAAGGATTCAGTCTGCATTAATACCGAACATAGCAGTCAGTGAACGATTGATACCTTACGTTCGCATCGTGCGAAGTCTATTCCTTTCCACACGGTTTTGCGTCCGGCTGAAGATGCACACTCGGCTTGCGCCTTGTTCCTTTGCTGTTTCTTTATACTTGAAGTTCTACAATTCGTTTCACAAAGAATTACCCTGTGGAAGTCTGCCCGCTTTCGCGTAGGGTGACGTTGAAACCTTTATCCAGGGCATTACACCATGGCATTCGCTTTCTCCACAATCCTTTACCCGCACCTCATTCGGCCGCTCTTACAATTGGCCACCCATCGGTTATTGGCTGACGGGAGAGATACGGGCTTACCAAGTTTCGCACAAATAACTGACGACCGACTTAGACTCCGCCTATCCACCAGCAGTGCGACATCCGTGTAGCACGATGTAACAGCGTACTATCCTGACTGCTTGCCTTTTGGAATGGCCCATAAATATCCGTGAGCTAATTCATAGTCACGATGGTACGGCGATTCACTTAGGTTACTCATATCAGTCAGCTTTGACATTCTTCGCCTATGATGCTTAGGTTGGAACGTCGTTGTCAAGAGGGCTTCGCACCCGACCGTTGCCAGTCACGTACGCCTCTTCAGGCTACTATTGATGGAACAATAGGTTCAGACACGATGCTGAACAATTACTTGTGTGACCTCTTGGCGCACATTACACTACTAAGGTAATGCTTTTATAGGAGAAGTCACATCTGTAAAAAACTTATTATCATGCAATTATCTTACTTTATCTTAGGCTAAAAGCCCTTATTCAAGGTGTCTGTATCCTATCATCCGCTACCGCTCGGTATCGGATTCCTCCAGACCGATGGCATGGCATATCTCCTCCACCAGTTCAGGAAGGCCGGAGTCTTTCTCCTGACGGGGATCGGGTGGAAACAGCGTGGAACGAAAGACACCCTTACAGACAGGGTCCGCCTCCTTGTTGTAGCGGAGGGTGTTCGGAATGTGTGAGGACAGCAGCCGCAGCCCCATCCTGTGGATGACCCGGTTCCAGGCATCATACAAATTCTTCCGTCCCCTTCTATCCACCATGTTCCAGAACAGCCGGATTCCTTTCAAGTTGCAGTTCCCCTTGGCGATCAGCTCCTCTTCCAGCACCTTGGTAAACTGCAGGGAACTCTGCATGACGATATTGTCCGCCTTGAGCGGGACAAAGATATAGTCCATCGCGGCAACGGTATGAACTACCCCCTCGCTGCGGAGCGTTCCGGGAAGGTCGAAGAGCACGATATCGAAAGTCTCCCCTTTTTCGTCCATATAACGCCGCAGGTCTTCCACCCCCTTTTCCGGGTCGCTTTTGATGACCGGATAGGCAGGCTTACGGATTCTTTCGTACTGCCGGTACAGGTTCACCTTCAGGTCGTCATTTTTCATGACATTCTCCATGTCCCTCTCACGCATCAGGGCGATGCTGTGCTGCGGGGAGTCACAGTCCACAACCGCCACACGCACGTCTTTGCGGTAATGCAGGACACTGGCCAGCAGTACCGTAAAGACGGATTTTCCCACGCCACCCTTCTGGCTGGCGATGGCAACCAACAACTCTTTTTCTTTTTTCATCATACTTCTTTTTCATTAAAAGTTAAACACTATTGTTTCAGAAACAAAAATAATGCTCCCATCGGGGGAGATCCCCTGTCATGGGGGACGAGCCTTTATGACCGGGCCGGGCAGGGACTCCTCCAGAATCATGTCCGTCGTTTCCCTGTATTCTTCCAGATGCCGCGAGACAAGGTGGTTGATGAACCCCTCCAGAGTGACCTTTCCGTTTCTCGAGGCTCCCGCCAGGATGGACAGTTTCCGGTGCAGGGCGGCGGGAATATGCAGCGACCGACGCTGCACGCCCGCAATGCCATGCAGGTATTCCTCCCCGTAGACGGACGGTTGCATGGGGCCATTTTTCCTTGCGGGACGTATAATGTCGTTACCGGACGTTCCACGTCTCTTCCGGGGACAGGCAGGCGCTTCCCCCATGATCTCACGGATGCGGTCCGCGTCCATCCCGCCAAGACCAATCCGCTCTTTTACGTTCTTTCCTGTCATGATATGCCTTCTTGGACAATGACAACGTTTTATCGGCGAGGTGTTCCTCCCGGCTGTCCGTCCTCATCCCAGGGACGGTAGACCTCACCGAGCAGGGAGGCGATGTCCTCCCTGTGTTCCTCCATATGGAGTTCCAACAACCGGATGATAAAACCGGAGATGCTGCCGCAGCCGGCGACCCTGACCAGCATGGCGATCCGGCGGTGCAGTCTCCCATCAATGTAGGCGGTCTTCCACTCAGCGGCTCTGGGAGCGGGAACCAGAAACCTCCTCTTGTATTCCTCCGGACCTGTCACTTTCCCTGCCCGGACCTGACTTCCATGACTTGGTATCTCCACCACTGGTTCCAGGGATGGGGAAACGGGAGCTGACAGAAGGTTCCCCGTGAGTCCGACCCTCTCGAGAACGATATCGGAAAGCCGGTTCTTTTCCTTTTCTGAATCCATATTTTAAAATCTTAAATTATTAAATTACACAACTGGTATTGTCTCGGAATACAAAATAAAGGAAGAAGAGAACAGGATGAAACCACCTGTCACTTATAGTCATCCAAAGTCAGTTATTGTCATGATACACATGACGGGGGGGACGGAGATGCCGTTCCGTTCGGACGGTTCTTCCTATGCGGAGGCGACATCAGAGGCCCGTAGTGGTGTGGAAAAGCGAGCGGGATTCCGTTTCCTTGTCCACCGTTCCTTTTTAATCCTTATGGGCAGGCGTGAGAGCGCGCATCCGTCCGGATACGGATTCTTAAATTATCGGTCTATGGGAGTGTAAAAGTATTAATCCGTTAATGGAGAATTATGAAGGAAGACCATAAGGTGTACACGGCTACATTCTCCATTTGCAGAAGTGTAGAAGTAGTAATCCATTAATGAAGATAATGCAGAAAAACCATAAACCATATACGGCTCACTGCCGCTCTCCATTTGTAGATGTGTAGAAGTAACAATCCATTAATGGACAATAGGGCATGTAAAGGGCAGATTTCCCGTATATTCGCCTCCTTATTCCCGAATTATGGACGTAAGTCATATGATTATGGAGAGATATCCACCCTTTTATGGGGAGAGCAGCCGGCAAACACCTGATGGAAATGCCTCGTAAATCACAGGAGAATAGCCATACAATGGGCTAATACACAATAATTATTGGATAAATGTGGTCCGCTCCTGCGGACAGCAAGTTGTGTTTTCGTTTAACGAAAACAGGACGGTTTAACGGAGAATACACCGATAAACCGTTACTTATTTCAAGCTCCAGCGTCGCTTTTTACATATCTAATTATAATTCATTTGAAATCACAAAACAGATTGAACCGAATGTGGTTAGTTTGTCTGTTTATTTCATGTCCGAATCATTAGTATGCTATGTTGCAAAGTTCGTATTCATTATGAAAAAATCCGCTTACGAGAACAAGATATTCAGGTAATTTGCCATCCTTTCCCCAAAGAAGTTCGATGTTAAAAAGTTCAGAAAGCGTTTTGGCTATGTCAAATCCGAAGGCTTCGAGTGACGGACGCACTTTTTCCGGGTGTCGGCATGGTGTGCCGCAGTTACGCGTACACTCGTTATCTGAGCAGTGAAGACATTTACCTATATAGGCAAATGAACGCCCTCCATATTTCCGTTCCATATCCAATAATTCGCTCTCGATTCGTATCCGTTCCGGTAAAATGAGTTTTTGTGTATATTCAATCGGAATATCTTTGTCTTCAGGGATTATCTTCGTTGCCATAAGATGTGCATACTTGTATTGTCGGAGAAACGATTCCGTATCAAAATCAAATGGAGGACACCCCCAACTTTTACCGTAATTGGTACATTGTTTGCAAAGTTCAAGAAAATGTGGTTCGTCACGGAATTCGGCGATGTATCCTTCAACAGTGATGTCTGAAGTAAAATTTTCTACAGTGTATATACTCATTGTTTCAAAATCATTGTACCGCATAAGGAGTCGAAACGGATGTTTTCATTTTGGAAAAGTCTGTCAATGTATCCGCTTTTCTGCATTTCAGACGCGGTCAAGCAACTTAAATTCGGGGTATCTAACAATGCTATCGAATCGCACATGGACAACGCGATGTCAAGTTCATGTGTCGAGAACATGATACATTTTTTCTCGTCGTGGACAAGCCTACGAAGCAACGCCACAAGTTCGTAGCGATTAGGCATGTCAAGAAAGGAAGTCGGTTCATCAAGGAGAATGATAGGAGTATCCTGTGCCAATGCACGAGCAATCATCACACGCTGGCATTCGCCATCCGACATTTTATCCATCGTGCGGTTTGCATAAGCCTCCATTCCCACCGAAATGAGCGATTGCATGACTATCTCCTTATCTGTTTCTTGCATCCTACCTATCCAGTTGGTATAAGGAGCACGGCCTATGGCTACGACATCCTTGCACCGCAGGTTGGCGATGCGCGTGCGCTTGGTCGTGACGACAGCCAGCGTTTTTGCCATATCTTCGGTTTTCATGCAGGCGATGTCGTGCCCGTCGAGAATGATTTTTCCGGAATAACACCGGTTCAGACCGGCTATGGCGCGGAGCAACGTCGATTTTCCTGTCCCGTTTCTTCCGATAAGGGCTGTCAGTTGACCTTTTTTTATCGTGGCATTTACCTCGTGGAGCAACGAGTTTTCTTTGTAACCTATGGAAAAATGCTGTAATTCTATCATGCGGTGATGGATTTGTTGCGTAAAACCACCCATACGACGATTGGGATTCCCAATAGAGCTGTAATGGCGTTGATCGGCAAGGTGAATATTTTAGAAATGATGTCGCAAAGAAGCAATATCGATGCTCCCGAAAGAATTGTTCCGGGCAGAAGGACATGATGATCGCTATTTTGGAAAAGCATTCTTGTGACATGAGGCATAGCGAGACCTATGAAACCTATCGGACCGCAAAAAGCGGTTATCGTTCCGGCGAGCAGCGTTGTCGAGAGAAACAACAGGCTGCGTGAACGCCGAATATTCAGTCCCATTGTTACGGCATATTCCTCTCCGAACAGCAGGAGGTTAAGCGGTTTGATGGTCAGTACAGCCAACAGCAGTCCGGCAAACACCGATGGAACAAGAATCAGAAGTTGTCCGGAGGTGACGTCACCCAAAGCCCCCATCGTCCAAATGACAAAGGCTTTCAGCGATTCCTCTTTGCTGAGGTACTGCAATATCTGCACGACAGCACCTACGCCCGATGAGAACATCATGCCCAGAATCAGGATTACCATGATGTCTTTTATTCGCTGTCCGACGGCAGTTATCACGAGCAACACGACAGCCGCACCCACCCACGCTGCTCCGGCAATGCCTATTGATGAACCGATCCCGGCAAGTACCACAAGTGCCACACCGAGACTTGCACCGGAACTGATGCCAAGGACATAGGGACCGGCAAGAGGATTACGGAAGAGGGTCTGCATCTGAAGACCGCTGACCGATAAGGCAGCCCCGGCCAACAGTGCCACTATAGCTTTTATGAGGCGTATGTTGAGTACGATTTTTTCCGTGGCACGGGAACAATTTCCCCCGGTCAGTGCTGCCCATACATCGCGGATCGGAATGTTGACAGCTCCCACGGCCAAGTCCAGTAAAAAAAGACCGACCGTGAGCGTAATCAATATGGAGAATAATATAGTCGAACGGGAACGCATCTATTTCAGTTGCTTGTAATACACACACTCTTCCTGCACCAGTTCAGGATGGAATATCTTCACGAGGTCGCGGAGCACGATGTCAGGATTCACGACGGCAGACTCGTAATAGTCGTTACCCCCGGCTGTGTTGGTACGGGCGTTGTTGTTATACACCTCTCCATTTTTGAAACATCGGGTATCGGTGAATTTCGGACATGATGCCTTCAAGTCGTCAAGGGAGTTCGCCATTCCCACGTTCAACCACATGTCCGCATCCGACGCGAGCAGATATGCTTCTTCTAAGTCAATGGGGATAGAAGCGTTTCCCGTGTTCTTCTGGTAGATATAGCGGCCTCCCGCATCAGTAATCAAGCGGGCTACATAACTTTGGGTTGAAGGCATGAACCACGAGTCGCCATAGGGAACATTAAGCATAACCGAAGGAGTGCCGAGGGTACTGTCGGCCACTTTCTTTTTCAAGGCGTTGTATCTGACCGGGATTGCGGCAAAGGCTTTTTCACCCTTCTCACGTTTTCCTGTGACTTCTGAAAGCACTACCATCCATTCGGCCTTGCCGAGAGGCGACTCTTCAAGATAATCGCCGACATACATGAACGGTATGTCGAGTTCTTCGAGTTTGCTTTCCATTGCGCTTGCGCCGTTCACCCCATAGAGCAGAACGAGGTCGGGATCGAGCGAGAGCAGCAACTCGTAGTTGATGTTCCCTTCATAGCCGACATCGCCAATACTGTCGCGGCGGGCTTGGATGTCTGGGTTGGAAATGTAGTCGATTCCCGAAACGCCGGTTATACACCGGACTTCACCGATTGCGTCAAGCATGGCGATATGAGTGGAAGACATCGCCACGATACGTTTGGCGTCTCCTTTGAGTACCTGTCCTGCAAACCCTTCGGGAACCTCTTCACCGTTGCGGACGATAAACAGCCATGTGGTTACACTGTCCGCTCCCTGCCAGGGATTCCTGACGGTTATCAGTACGCTTTCCTTCCCGCCCGCCCCTTTGATGTCGAAGCCGGAGGCATATTCGGGAGCATAAAGCAGCAGGTTGAAATCATTGATTTTTGAGCTTTTGTTGTGGCAGCCTGTAAATGCCAGAGAAAGCAACAAAATCAG
The DNA here is from genome assembly GCF_014287315.1 of Bacteroides sp. NSJ-39. Classification (NCBI taxonomy): domain Bacteria; kingdom Pseudomonadati; phylum Bacteroidota; class Bacteroidia; order Bacteroidales; family Bacteroidaceae; genus Bacteroides; species Bacteroides sp. NSJ-39. The sequence goes on from NZ_JACOOB010000017.1 coordinate 22,876, forward strand.
GCTTAAATTCTTTAATGCGTTCATATTGATGCAGATTATCGTTTACTATTTTTGTTTTTTCCGAACTTGGGTGTTATGCCGATGAATATCTCGAAATTGATGCCCGGCATGGGACGGGACAATACGGAAAGGTATTCTTCATCGAACAGGTTGTTGATGCTGCCCTTTAGCGACAGATCGGCCCATCGGAAAGAGAGCTGTTTTTCCAGTGTCACGTTATTCATGAAGTAAGGGGGCAGATAGCCCGTCAGGGTATAGTCATTACTCGACATGGTATAACGCTGGCTGTAATAACACCATTTGTAAAGCAGGCTCCATGTCCGCCATGACAGACGTCCGGTCACCGTTGCGGAAAACTCCGGCACGTATGGCAACTGTTTGCCGACGGATTGGTCTGCCGGACTCATCGGTTCGCTCTCGTTGATCGAGGGAGTCCACGAGAAAGTTCCGTTCATATCCAGTTTCCAGTCCTTTCCGAGCATTATATCAAGGTGGGCGTTGGTCTCTGCCCCGTAAGCATGTACCTTTTTGAGGTTTCTGGGGGAGAAGAATCCCTTGGTTGTGGGTAGCCAGATGATCCAGTCGTCGATGTGCGAATCGAACCAGTTGATACCACCGCTCAAAGCATATACATTTTCTTTCCCCACCGAGAACGACAACCCCACGTCGTATGTGAAGCCGTGCTCGCTTTTCAGGTCGGGATTACCGCCCGGCAGAAAATAGAGGTCGTTCAGCGTGGGAAAACGGTAGTTCCGGGAGATGGATGCTTTCGCCACGATATTGCCTTTTTTCGACAGTACCCCGTCGATGAAGAAAGCCGGGATAACCGGGGCCCATTCCGTACCGAACATATCCTCGCGAAGGACAAGCGAGGCGGCAAAACGATCGACAGGCCGCCATTTCGCAGAAACGGAACCGGAAAACTCGACACGTCCCTTGTCATACCCGACAACAGCCTTGTTACCTTCCTGCGAGATGATATTTTTGTCCGCGCTTTCCACCAAATGCTGGTGTACGGAAACACCGGCCGTGAACAGCCATTTCTCTGAAGGAGCATAATCCCCGTCCGCACTTCCGTAGAACGTGTTAATCTTACTGCGTGAGCGGGTCATCGAAGCCATTTCGCCGTTTCCCTTGTCCCGCTTGTAATCATAGGCCATCCATGTGTGTATATAGCCGCCTTTTACACCGACCTTCCATTTCTCCCGCACGCGATCCCACGAGAGGACGCCGCGAAACGTCTGCTCCCTTTGGCGGTTCTCGAAGTCCATGTCGTTCCCGTAATCCGTGCTGAGCATCGCCAGTTCCCGGTTGGAATTGATATACCAGGCGTTTAGCCCGAACTTGTCGCCTTCGCCCGTGTTATAATAAATTTCCTGCAAGACGTGCAGATCCTTATAAGCCCCGCTGCGGTTGCGTTCCGTCGGGTAATAGGAACCGATGATGTTCTTGTCCTCGTCATAGATGTTTTCCTTCTTGTCCCGGTTTCGGTATTTGTAGTCGTTGGGGGAAGAGGAATACACCACACGGGTGGAGGACTGCCAGTGTTTGTCACCGTAGGTCAGGCGGAGAAACTCGTCGAACGTGCTGAACGACCCCACTCCCTGCACGTACTGCAACCCGAACCCTTCATGGTTGGCCGGAGAAGTGGAGAGCCTGACCAGACCACCCAAGCCGCCGCCCGTTTCGTTTACCGATGACGTTCCGTGCAGCAGCGAGGCATCATCGATAAAGTAAGAAGGGATGGTGGAAAAATCCGTCATGCCCAGCATCGGGTTGTTAATGCGCATACCATTCCACGTCACTTGGGTATGCGAGGGAGAGGTACCCCGGAAAGCCACGGTGGATAACGTGGCGCGTCCGTAGTTCTTGACAAAAACGGATGAGTTGAATGTCAGCACATCGGCCATAGACAAGGCGATGTTCTCTTTCATGGCGATGGAATCGAAACGGGTTCGTTGCACGCCTATATCCTTCATAGGTCGTTTGCCCACCACCGTAACCTCCGGAATACGTAGTACCCTTTTGGTAATGCTGACGGAATTTTTCTGCTGGGCGGCAAGCAGAAAGGGCAGGCTTACCCCCACGAACAATAGAATAAGATGTCTTTTCATTTTTGTCCTCCTTCCTCGTTATTTCCAGCAGAAAGCTCCCGGAATGATTCCCACGTAAAATTCATCGATCAGCTTGCCTTGCGGCGAATAGCGATACACGATACCTTGTTGCTGGTAATCAATAGCGTCGGCCACATATACCTCCCCGTTGTTGGGATTGACCGTAAGGCCGTAGTATTTGGTGTCCCGAAACTCCAGAAAAGGCCGGACGGGAACACGGTCGGCTTCCACCGGCATTCGCCAAATATCGTTGTTGATCCAGTAAAGTGTATCCCGTGTACCGTTGAGCTGGACTTCCGAAGGCCAGTCGCCCAGCTTAAACTTGAACTGTTTCTCTACGGTGAAAGTCTCGGCGTCTATACGATAGAGAGACGGTGCCTCGTAACCGTATGGGCTGCCCTCGTAACCGCCATCCGTGATGGTCCACATCTTGTTGTATTTGTCCATGACCAGCGAAGTAGGTTGTATGCCGATGGTCAGTTCGTCCACGACCTTGTCCGTCTCCGTGTCGATTTTCAGGATGCGGTTCTGGTACGACCAGCAGTTCACATAGACGTACTTGCCGTATTGTACCATTTGTTCGGTGGAACCCGATTCCATGTCCATGTCTGGACATTCGATATAGCCGGTAATCTCGTATGTCTTGGGGTTGATGATGAAGATACGGTAGTCCCATATCTGCGTCACATAGGCTTTCTCATCCGACAGAAAATGGATATACCGGGGTGAGGTGAAACCTGTGATACGGCCCACTTCCTTGAAAGTATTGATGTCGATGGCGAAAATCACATGCGAGTTGTTCACCACGATCCAGCCTATACCGTCCCGGATAACCATAGACTGGGCCACATCGCCCAACTTGAACCCGTTGGCACGGTAAAACACTTCATTCTCCACTTCGCACGTGGCGGGATCGTAGTAGGAAAGCGTGGCATTGCTGTACTGGAAATTCCCCTCGTTGGTAATGAAAAGACCAGAGGCCGATACAGAGAAATCTTCCATCTCTCCGTAATCCCATTTCATGCAACTGCCGAAAACTGGCAGGCAGAAAAGAAAAAGGCAAATCCGTTGTATTGTTCTGCTCATTGTCATTCGGATAAAAAAGAGTACCCGAATCATTACGGGTACTCTGGTTAAGGTATAAGGTTTAATCCTGCTGCGTATATTGTTTGTCCTTCATATTTTGGAAGGTTGGGTTATACCCACATTTCGTCACGCTCCAACTTTCCCCCGTAATCATTCCGTTTTCTATAAACTTGCCGAAGAAAGTGTAGTCGGTAAATTTCGTCAAACCGTCAAAAACAACCCCATGCAAGGTCTCCAACTTCTCCATGGAAAGTGTTTCCTGAGAAAGAGAAGTCGCACTTTTTATCTGTAGCGTACCATCTATAGTCTGTAATTTATCACAAGTAATGCCTGTTGCTTTATTAACGAACAACCCTTCACCTCCTACGTGAAGCAATTCCGGAATATCCAGCGATTTACTTTGTAAAGATATTGCTAACGAACCCTCTCCCTCTTTATAATATACAGGAGAAGCTGAACAACAAACTTTGGATAGTAAGGGCAAGTTACAACTGGTAAAATTTCCAGATAAATAGAACTGTCCTCCCACTTCTTTCAAGACTGGCATTGTGATTGAAGCAAACATGGGTATTTGGATATATCCATATCCATCTATGATTTCCAAGTCGGGAAATTTGGCATTGCTTCGCATTTGGCCTGTCACATTTAGATTTCCATATACATGTTGAATTGTCGATATGGTATAATCGGTATTGTTGGTGGTTGGCTTACAAGTGAAGTCTTTGATATTCTTGAACGTGATTTCAGGGAACTTATTATTCGTGAGACTGGTGATGACAAAATTTACATTTGACAAATCTTCGGCTGTTTCAATTTTGGAGAGCTGCACCTTGTTTATAATTTCAATCTGGGGCGCTGTTTCTCCGAAGGTTTCAAATCGGGCGTTCGGCAACAGCAGTGTTCCGCTCACATCTTCAAGATAATCCAGCGTGATGCTTCCAAGTGTGGTGATCTTGCTCCAGTCGGGAAGTTGTTTGAGTGCCGTGAAATTCTTTATCTTTATCTGTCCCTTTATCGTTGTCAGTTTGTCCATTCCACCGAAAGCCTGAAGCACGTCATTTCGTTGGGGAACAAAACTACCGGTAGGAGGAGCTTCCATATTGGCTTCCATAATAATACTTCCGTTTACTGTTTCGATTTCCGGAAGGTTGATGGTTTCCAACATCACGGGGACGGTATGGAAATCAAGGCCACCGGTCTCTTTCAGCTTAAGGAAGCTCATGGAAGTCAGCTTGGCAAGATTGTTTACGGACAAGACCCCTCCGACACTTGTCAGTTCCGGTATTTCCAAAGACGCAATCGAACCGGCTGCTGTGTTCTCTTCATTGAGTCCTTGAAGATTCAGATCCTGACCTACAGTAGTCAGAACCGGAAACTCAAAACTCTGTAACGACGACGCATTGAACATCACGCTTCCTTCAATAGTTGCCAGTTTCTCGAATAGGACATACGTCACTTGGTCGTTATATACCGATATGTCTCCGGAGAGCGTTTCCAATGCTTTCATGGAAATCATGTGAAGTTCCGTAGCTTTCGAGGCGACATCGGTCGAACCTACCTGTAAACCTCCGGCAGAAACGATATTATCCAACCCTGTCAAGTCTGCACCGTTGTAACTGTTACGAATGACAATGTTGCCAGTAACCTCTTTCAAAGATGCCAATGCAGATATGTCAGTGATTTTTTCTGCCTCTTCCGCATCAGAGCCGATAATCAGGTTCCCTTTGACAACGGTTGTTTTGGTTGCGGCAAAAGAAGCTACCTCCTCGGTGGTCTTCAACTCCACATCTCCGTCAGATTCTATCTCGCTTTTCACGACCTTATAGGTATATTCGCGGGCATCTCCGTTATAGGATGTCACCCGGAAGGTTCGTTCGTTATCCCAGTCCGTTACCGTTTCAGGATCAGGTATGATTGTTGCAGAAGTTGTGTACTTGAATTCCACTTCGGCGTTGTTCAGCGATACCGTATAGGGAACGGTTATTGTTACTGTATTGTCCGTAATGTCGGCCGTGTACGATTTCCCGTCCACGGTCATCACGACCGATGTGATGAAATTTTCATCTGCATCTTCAGGTATAATTTCATCGTTTTTGTCACACGCTCCCAAAAAGAACAAGGATAGGAGCATGGGAAGAAAATAAATTTTCATACTTGTAATTTTTATTATTTGGTTAGATCCTCAAAAGAAAATACCTCCGTAGAAACTTCGCCCAGCCAGCCGCTTTTGGCCAGAACACCGCATTGTATTTTGATAAAGTCAATATATTGCAGATTGGCTTCCGTTCCATCGGCATGGATGGCATTGGAAATTTTGAAACCGTTCCTTTGTCCGCTTCCATCCACCGTACTGCCGCCTTCTATCTGGTCGTTTCCGAAATTATCCACGTACCCCCAGTCATAACTCTGATTATCCCAATAACCGGTTTGAGAATCTTGGGTGTTGCGGGCGGCCAGACAAGTGCCTGTCAGGGTATAACTGTTTTCCGAAATCCAAGCCGGATAATAATAGTCTTGTGTATGATAAGCGGACAGATAGTCTACCCAGCCGTTTCTACCGTCGGAACTGATCCATTGGACATCCATTTTTTTGCCTTCCGGACGGTAATAGGTCACTTCAAAATTCTGTATTGTTTCTTCCTTGCCTGCTTCAGATCCTTTCAGTTCGTACCACTCGTCATCCGGCAATCCGTTTCCGTTTATATCTTGCATGACCCATACGATACCCGGTTCGGAACTGCCGTCAAAGGCGTTCCCCTGAACACAGAAATCATATTGGTTACCCGAATTGGGAATACTGTGGTCGAAGCCGACGATGATATAACCCCCGAAAGAACCTAAAGAGACGTGCAGTTTGTCTTTCAAACGCTGTGTTGCCCATGCGACAGCCGCTTCAGGGGATGTTTCGTTGCCGGTCATACCGCCTATCGTGCTCGTCTCGTTGATAAATTGGCCGGGAGCTGGGGTATATTCATAGACTTTATTCCAGAGCTTGGAACTTCCCGAAGCCCGGAAGCCGTCTTGTTCCTTTTTGTCCACACAAACGACTTTTACGGTGGCAGTGACAGCCGTTTTCCCTTTGTCGATATTCCTGCTTATTTTTTCCGTCGGTGTGTCTTCCGACACAGTACAGGAGACGGTGTATTCTCCGGGTGCGGACGGCGTGAACTTGAACATGCGTTCCACTTCTCCTTCCATGACCTGACCGTCCACACTCCACTCAAAACGGGGATTGTCGAAATACTCCAACAACGGACGCAGGAAAACAGGACGGTCGGCAAAAGTGTACCTGTCCGTGGATGTTTGCAGGTAAGACGGGGTCGGGAATTTGACAACGTAGGGCATCGTTTCCACGACCTCTACGCTTACGTCTTTCGTTGTTGTCCCATCTATATTGGAAGCGTTGATTGTCACCGTATAAACACCGAGTTCTTTTTCATTGAAAGTATAAGTATTCTCGGTGGAAACGATTTTTCCTTCCCGTACCCATTCGATTTTGAACCCTTCGACATCCGAATGCTGAATATCGGGAGTAAATGTGTAATCGGTATTCCGGACGACTTTTAGCCCCTGCGAAGGTAGTGCCAGTGAGATGACCGGAGGGGTGAGTTCTTTCACTTCTACTTTCAGTTCCTCTTCGGCATAGCCTTCCGCATTGTCTACTCTTAGTTTGACATAAAAATCCCCGCATTCATTCCATGTACGTTGAAGAGACGGACCCGAAGAAACCAGCGTACCGTCTATCGTCCAAGCAAAAAGAGCATCTTCAACATTCTGGTATGTCGGGGCGATAGTCAATTCGTGATCGACCTTGACCGTGTAAATACCGGTCTCGCTGTCAAGTTCTATTATAGGTTGTCCTCCTACTTCTTCGGTAATGACTTCATCCTTGTTGCAGGAGGTGAACAGCATACAGGCAGAAATAATAAAATAGTGAAAACGATGCATGATGTGTGGATTTTAGAAAAATAACAGGGATACCCCCGACAGAAGGGATATCCTTGTATTCTTTTTATTGTATGGTGATATCATCAATACAGATATAAGCCGGAGTATTCAAACCGTATGCTCCCGAATCCGAACCCTCGAAGTTGAATTTCACACTTTGCACCCCTTCGGCATTGATTTCCCAATAATCCCATGTCGTGATAGGATCAACCTGTTGTTGGCCGTTACGATAATCGGCTAAAAGACGTTTGTAAGTGCGGATCAGACCGCCATTCGCATCATAACATTCCAGATTCACTTGGAAATACCCTTTCATCTCTTTCAGAGGAGTCGCTACCCCCGTAGAACCGAACTGATTACCATAAGTAATGACACCATAAGTGTATGAGGTGTTGCAGATCCACAGGCCGACCAATTTCCGGGGAACATTGAAATAAAATTCTGGTTTAGCCATCCATGCCTGATTGTAAGCATCCACATATCCGTAAACGACACCGAAATTGGAACCGCTGTGCCCGGCTTCCTTATTCTGTCCTTCCGCTTCCACCGCAGTGTTATAGACAGAACATTGGTTTAGATAAGAATACCACCAGTCTCCGGTATTTCCCGACTGATTGGAGCGGATGTTCCAGTTGGAAAGTGCGATGCCGCCGCTGGAATACTCTGTGCTTCCACCTACAGTATTAAACATTGAAAGGAAGAGATATTCTTCCGGAGTATTGTCGTAAATGGTGGTTACTTGAGGATACCCTTGGTACGAATAAAGATTTTCTCCGGCCGAGGTAGGTCCTGCTAACATGCCGGGATCGAAATCATCGAAAGTGATAGTTAAAGTACCGTCCGAATTTGTCACAGCACGGGTTTGCGAAGTTCCGGAATCAACCGGGTCCATCAAAAAGTCATCGTCCGAGCTACAGCCAGAGAACAAGGCGGTTGCGGTAAATAGACAGGCACCTGCCAGAAAGCGTAATTTTCTTTTCATAGGTCACTCATTTTAATGTAAAACATATTATTAACAAACACAAAAAATTCCCGTTCGTGCGGACTTACACGAACGGGAATATGTCTGTCTTCAAATATTGAATGGCCGATGAGCTATTCCTTATTTGATTACGACCCGTATATCCCGCAGGTGTAAATCTCATTCCGGTCATGGCAGGTCTTCTGACTCGTCCCGGTCATCGTGCCTTCCCGGTATTACACCAGTGGCAAAAGTTCGATGTCCGTTTTTGTGGACTCACAGCAGCGGGTACTGTCCCGGATTTTCACCGGGTTCCCTTTTCATTCGGAAGGCGTAAACCTCCCGAAACCATTTCCCGACTGCAAAATTATCTATATTACATATCAATTCCAAATAATTCATAATATTTATAATAAAACACACAAAGCATGACAACCGTACTGTTTTAATTAGAGCATTCAAGTTTACGACAAACGAAGACGGTAATTATCATACACAATATCCATAAACCAACAAAACAGCTTGCCATTTTCCATAACAATGCGTTCTGGAATAGATAACTGTTAGCTGCAATTATGCAAGCAAAAAAAGCAGACAGAATAATGACTATTAATATCATGCACCAGAAATTAATCCTATAAATTTATGGAAAACAAGTAAGGGAATGGAAGTTCCGTTGCCGCATGGATGCAGGTGAAGGACCTTCTCTTTTAACGTTGGATACGCCAATGCACGCCAACGGAAGACTCTGATATTATCTGTTTGGAAAGGATATAGGATGTGCGTTACTTTGTCGCATATTCAGAATCTTAAAAAGAATTTTAGTATGGAACTGACAATTATTGAAACAAGCGCGTATTAGGAGTTGAGAAAGCTGGTCAGCACGCTGGTCGTACAGATGGGCGACTTCCAGAAAAAGATTGCCCCGCCTGCGCCGGACAAGTGAATGGATGCGCAGGACGTATGTGATGGACTTATGCCCAAACACTTTCTGAAGAGTTTCCAGCAGCATCCCCTTGAGTATGGCCAGAACGGCAAATGCGTGGCGTCCGATGTGCGGGGTGACCTCGCCCCGGAGTTGCATTTCCTGCCTATGATTCCAAGACTGAGCCGCATGGCATTGTATTCACCTACCGGAAAGACACATTCGGGGAGTCTTTCTTTTCATCCGTACCCCTATATTTTTCAATCAGTTCGATAGCAATGGGCAATAATTTTACGACATACGCCACTCCCGTTTTTATACGGTTGCCCATCAGCCATGTACCGCCGTCGGAGTCGGTATGGATATTATCGTATGTTATGGCTTTCAAGTCCACATAGAAAAGACCGGTGAAGCACATGAACAGGAACATGTCGCGCATGGCACGCTGGCGTTTGTATCTCGGTTCTATATGGATTATCCTTTGCAGTTCCTCTTCGGAAAGGAAAGAACGCCTCTTGTATTCGGGCATACACTCGAATGATGCGAACGGATGAACCCGTATCCAGCCTTTTTCCTGCGCGATATACATCAGCCACTTCAAGGTATTGACACGCCCGAAGACAGTGGAGTTTGCCAAAGCGCATGTACCGAGCATCCAGTTGTAGTAATCCTCGATGAATGATTTCTCAAGTTCTTCGATGACAATATCCTCTGCATTCTTCTTGCTTTTCATGAAAAGCAGGAGACTCTTGTAATCGGCAACCAGACCGCAGTAGGTGCTTTCGGCTTTCTCTATGCCGATTTTCTTTTTATACGGTTCCAGCTGTTCCCTGAAAAGGTTCATAAGGGTGTGGCATTCCTCTGAGAAGCCGACATAGCGGTTATAGACTTTCTTGGCTGTAACAAAACTGTCGTGGTCGCAGATGTACTGGTAGTGCCTGGTGATTTGCGCCTTGATATTGTCAAGCTCCTGATTGAGTGTACGGGCCTCCTCGGACTTGCCTTTGGCCCGGTTGGTTTTGACGTCCCACAAAGCGAGGGACACTTCTTTCTTACAACTGAAACCGGCTTGGGTTCCATTGATGGTGATACGGCCCATAATCGGTGTCTTTCCGTTTTTTACAGACTGTTTATTCTCAAAACACTTAGCTATACATGGTCTGCGATAAGCTAAGAGAGATTCCCCTTACACAAAAGCATGGCATCTCCTTGTCGTATCTCGCCTTTATACTTTTATGTATAGTAGTCTACCGGATCGAATGAACAAGACCTATCCCATACATAAACCAATTTAGACTGCTATGTTATTTTTGAGGAAGAAGATGGAATGAGACCAGATACCCTCTTTAAGGCTGACTGTAAGTCGATTAAATGTAGAAAAAGATTGCTTTTGTCACAAGTAAAGTGTATATTTGCATTGAAAGAATCGTTCTTTGACAGAGGCAAAAGAAAACAGAATATTGTAATTCGCTCGTTTCTAAATCGTTACCTGATATTAATTAAACAGAAATAACTGTTTAATTTTCAATTAGATAGAGATTGTATGATGTTTCGGCGTATAAGAAGACAGTTTGCACTTTATCCCAATAACGTAAGCCAAATGTTCCAGTCGTCGGTTGAAATCGCGAAGAACACACAGGTAACGGTCATATTCCTCACGACTACCGATACCACCCGTTTTTCCTCCATCCAAAATAGAAAGAAGATAGGGAGAAGCAGGATTAGTATCAGAACAGGTTCGAATCAGAGACTCCGCTTCTTTCGGTACGGTCACCGTCAGACGACGCCCCGTCTTTTGACGGCAATAACTGACTACCCCGTCTTTATAATCACATTTACGCAAACGGGCAAGGTCGGCAAAAGGTATTCCGCGAAGCAGAAACAGCAAGGAGAACCAGCAACGGGCTTCTTCCAAATCATCTTGTACCAACGAAGACGAAACAGAAGTGCCAACTGCCACGCTACCTAAGTCCGGCAACGGGAAAGATAAAATCTTCGCCATATCGGCGGGTGAAAGCGCACGTTTCACGTCGGCACAAGTACCTGTATAGACACTGTCAAAAAGACCGGCCGTATAATCTACTTCACCGTCTTTCAAAAGCCGATGATATACCGCACGCAGCATCCGCATATAGGTAGAGATAGTGTTCATCTTCAACAACTTGCCTCTCAGATACTCCTCAAATTCCCGCAAGACGCTTACGGTAAATACGTTACGTACTGCCATTAAGATTTTTCTCCCTTTACGCTTATTCCAATAAGCGGTAAAAGTGTGGAGAGTACTACGATAGACATGAGCGGAGCCAAAACGATGTTCGTCTTCCAGAGTCTGCACCAAAGAGAGCATAAATTCAGTCAAATTCTTCTTTTCTTTCATTACGGAGATAATTATAATTAATTATTAATAGCCTTCACCTTTTTGCTGTAACTCGCTATTCATAGGCATTAGCGGGTGAAACATACGCCCTTCACCCGCTAACGCCTATGAATAGGGTATTATAGCGAAAAGGTGAAGGGCGGTATAAAAAGACCAAATCTGTCGGAAGAGAAGCTATCGGGTAGCGTTGTATAACTTACCGAACAACCGAATTAATAACTGATTTTCACTCCGGCAAAGAAGCTTCTCGGCAAGGACGGACCATAGATATATCCGGAATCGCGGTCGGCTCCTTTATCAAAGTCATTCTGATAGGCATTGAAAATATTCTGTACTCCGGCGTTCACTTGCAAATTCACAGACTTGTAGAGTTTAAAGTCGTATGCAGCCTTCAGGCTTATGTCGAAGAAGTCCTTCGTATTCACCGTTATCGGATTTTCAAGGAATCCCGGAACAGGTTCGTGAGGAACCAGCATCGAACCGGTATATGTACCGGAAAGAGCAATAGACAATGGTTTTACCGGAGTATAGGTTGCTGTAAAATAGCCGTAAGTATTCGGCGTACGCATCATTTTCTTCACAGCCGGAGCGTCTGGATTCCACACGTGCGGTTCGTTGTAATGGCTCTGCTGCAAAGTGACTCCCGCCTGAACCTGGAATTTAGTCAGATATGCCATCTTTCCTTCCAATGTCAGTCCCATCACACGGGCTCCCGGTGCATTGTATCGTGTACGTGTCAGGATTCCATCCACCACCTCTCCGTCAGTAAGTGCAAATACATCTGATAACTTTGTATAAAATCCTTCTACCAGGAAGTTAACTTGAAACGCACCAAAACGATGGTAAATATCTGCCGAGGCACTCAAGCTCTGCGACCTTTCTTCTTTCAGATTATCAGCCAGTTCGACCATCGCTACATTACCGCCTACATTCTCCACATGCAAGTCTTCATCGAAAGCCTGCGGGGCACGGAAACCGGATGAGTAACTGAAACGAAGATTGATGTTTTCCGTCGGATTATAACGCAGATTGGCACGCGGACTGAATATCACATGGTCAATCAGGTTATGTTTATCCAAACGACCGCCAATCAGAAATCCCCAATGTTCATTCTTCCATTCATTCTGGAGGAAGGCACTACCGATATTCACTTTCTGATCTACCGTACGATTATATCCCCACATATTATCTTCCAGTTTATCCTGATTGAATTCTATTCCGGCAGTCAGGTCGGACGGCATGAAGATACATTTTCCGAAACTATAAACATATTGCGATCCTGCCATCCAGTTCAAGTCGGTGGTGTTTCCGTAAGCATTCAAGTCTTGACCGCCACCATAATAGCTGTCACGATTGATATGCTGCGCTGATGCAAACACATTGAAACGATGTTTCTCGTTAGGAGAGAAATAATCAAATTTCAGTCCTCCGCCATTGATAGAGTGCTCGGTCTGCTCCGCCACATTCGCTTCGTGAGGCGGGCGGCTCAATAGGTCTCCTCCCCTACGGAATTCTTCCATGTGGTGATATTCAAAAGTCAGTTTCGAATAAGCCGTTGTTTTCAAAAATGAACGGAACCCGACTGTCTGCCCGTGCAACTTGGGTATTTCGGAATATCCGTCACCATCATGATCATACGCAGAACGATGGCGGTTCTGCCCGAAGATATACAAACCGGCACGCTGGTCGTCCGTCACAAGTGATGCATTCAGTGCTGTACTGTTGTCAAAAGCATCGCCATCACCAATACCTGTTATGGTATGCGACAACATACCGGAATTACGTATAGGTTCTTTGGTAATGATGTTGATTGTTCCGGCAATAGCAGACGAACCGAATAAAGCAGATCCACCTCCACGCATCACTTCCACACGTTCTATCATGCTGGCAGGGATCTGCTCGATGCCATACACACCGGAAAGTGCACTAAAGATGGGACGGGAATCGAGCAGGATTTGCGTATAAGGACCATCCAATCCATTGATACGTACTTGCTGGAAGCCGCAATTCTGACAATTAGACTCTACACGGACACCCGGCTGAAAACTCAATCCTTGCGCCAAAGTCGTGGAATTGGTATTCTCAAAGATTTTCAAATCCACCACATTCACCAGCGTCGGAGCCAGGCGACGGGTAGTCTCATTACGATTGGCAGATACTACTACACCATCCAAAGCAACCGCATCTTCTTCTATCTCGAAATCTTCTTCCAATGTGCGCCCTTTCTTCAGCGTCACATTCCGTCTGACGGTTTTATACCCCACCGAACTAACTTCGAGCACAAAATTACCTTCGGGAAGATTCTTCAAGAAATAATGCCCGGTAGCATCGGTTACCGTTCCGATGGTAGTACCTTTCAAGGCGACTGTTATATAGGGTAAGTGTTCCTTAGTGTTTTTATCAAGAATATGGCCAATGATATTGGCGTCCGATTTACGTAATTCAGGATGATTAGGATATTCATGAGCTTGTCCTTCAAGGGCAGGCAACAATGCGCAGCACAGGCAGACAAGCGAAAAGATGTATTTCTTCATTTTCCGTTTGTTATTTGTTTTCGTTTAATACTTGTATGTACATATAGATAATCCCCTGCCTCAAATGAGACATGGTACCATCATTTAAATGGCGAAAAGACAAATAGCAGGCGGAGCACGCAGTGCTGTCACTCCATGATAAGGAGCATGAAAATGTGTATGCGGCAAGCGTCCGAGCAGCAAACACAATAGAAAAGAAACGAAAAGGGGAAGGGCAAAAACAACAGTCGCACTATCCGCTATCAGATGAGACAGGATATGGATGTGCAACAATTCGACTGTTGAATGTTGATGCGCCGTCCCTTGCTTAAACGGGTGCGAATGGACAATTGTCACGCCATTAACCACATGGACGTGGGTAAAGAATGTAATACTTGCCAAATACGATATAAAAAGTATCGGCAAGAAATAGCGTGTTATATTTAAAACCAATCGTTTCACCTCATTTTCACTTTGGGACGGCAAAGATACAAACTATTTATTTCACAATCAATGATTAGACAAAATACTGTTAATATACCGCCGAAGCTATGATTTGTATAAACAGAATCAAAAATACCATAGCAATCGGATAAACAGTCGCGTAAGCTACACTAGGTATGTTGCTGTCTACCATTGAATCGGCAGCAGCAAGTCCCGGAGTACTCGTCATGCCTCCCGTTATCGTTCCCAGCAAATCGAGCAGACTGATTTTAAATACCAGACGTCCGACAATGGCGGCAACGAGCATCGGCACCAATGTGATGGCTGCACCTACGCCAAACATCAGCAATCCGCTTTCCTGGAAAGTGGCTACCAGATTCTTACCGGCAGAAGTTCCTACTTCGGCAAGAAAAAGAAGCAGACCTAACTGGCGCAGCAATTGATTGGCTGGTCCGGACATAGACCAGATGATGGGGCCCGTCTTACCAATCGCACTCAACACAAGGGCTACCATCAACACTCCACCGGTCAGTCCCGGAGAGAATGACAGACTGTCAGAGAAAGATATATTTATTTTGCCGAACAGCACTCCCAATACAATACCCATCGCAATGGGGAAGAAATCCGTATCAGACAGTTTCTTCGCATTGTTACCCAGCAGGCGGGCTACTCCTTTAAGTCCTTCTTTCTCACCGACAACCATCAATTTATCGCCAAACTTCAAAGCGAGATCGGGAGATGGAGACAAATCAATACCGCTTCGACGGACACGGGTCACTGTACATCCAAAGTTTTTCTGTAAGTTCAAATCACCCAACTGCTTATTTATCATGTCCTTTTTGGTCAATAGTAAAGATTCTATTTCCTGCGTTTTATCCAAAGGCAACTCACCTTCTTCACGCTTGCCAATCAACACGGCAAGCTGATTCAACGACTCTTCACTACCTACGGCTTGTATATAATCTCCTTCACGCAGCACCGTATGGGCCGTAGGGATGGATATTTCATCATTATGTTTCAGACGTGAAATGACAGCGCCCGTCATGGCGCGCGCATTTATCTGCATCAGAGTACGATTGAACACATGAGAATTGGTAACCCGATAAATGCAAGTAATCAGCTCCGGAAATTGTCCACGACGTTCTATCTCCAAGCGGCGGGCTTCTTTATCCAAATCTACCCGCATAATCTTAGGCAGCAGTTTGACAAACAGAATCACGCCGATCACTCCAAACGGATATGCGATACCGTAAGCGATGGACGCCAAAGGAGAATGGGTACTGTCGATAGCAACCGCCAGACCCGGAGTACTGGTCAGCGCACCGGCAATCAGACCGACAACGCTCGGTGTATCAATATCAAATGCGTACTTCAACCCGACTGCAGTCAAGCAGGCAGAACAAATAATAAGCATAGTAATAAGAATGAGCGTCTTTCCTTTACTACGGAAAGAATCGAAGAATCCGGGCCCCGCTTGAATACCGATGGTGAATATGAAGAGCACCAAACCGAAGTTTCCTAATTCTTTAGGAATAATAACACCATAATGCCCGAAAAGAAGGGCAATGAAAATAACTGCCGACACATCAAGAGATAATCCTCTGATCTTTATTCTTCCCAGCATAAACCCCAACGCGACTATCAGGAAAAGGGAGAAATAAGAGGAATGCAATAAGTCAGTAAACATAAAAATAAAGGTTAGTTAGTTAAGGGCGCGAAGGTACGGATTTTATTTAAGCCGTACAATATTCCTTCTCACAAGAAGCGACTTCCTCACTTTTAATACCTACATATAACTAAAGCTTGGTTATTTTTCATTTCTTTTAGGTATTTTCCATCCTTATAGTTCCCTATAACTTTGCAACCGAAAATTAAACAATCATTATCTATCAAAATTAACAGAGTATGAAAATCTTGAACTTTTGGATGGTTGCCTTTATGGCACTGTCACTCTCAACAACATTGACGTCTTGCAGCGATGACGACGAAAAGAAAGAAGAAACAGAGATGAAAACATTGACCGTTGACGCTACTGCTTATAATCAATGGGTATATGTAAATCTTAAAGATGGCAAAACCCAAACCGTAACTATGGAAGGAAGTGATGACGAATCTGCAGTTACCATTGACTGGCAGATTGCCATACATCGCTATACGGAAGTAAAAACCAATGGAGGCTCTGTTGTAAAAACAGATATGACGGATATGAGCAAGGTGACTACAATTCCGACAGGCGGATATGTCGCAGATGAAAGTGAACAGAACATACTCGTCAGATTCGCTATGCCGCCAACAGATGATTGCTACGTGAAAAGCCACTGTAATACTACAATGGTATGGACCGAAGGTTCGGCTATGGCTGGAACATTGGCAACAACCAACAATGTGTTCGTTCTAAAATGTAAAGACGGGACATATGCAAAACTCCAGTTCACCGATTTTGCAAATGCGGATAATGTAAAAGGGCACGTCACGTTTAATTACGAGTATCCCGTTAAATAACCAATCATGAAAAGAATCTTTATGATGTTATTGGGTGTCCTATCCACGTTGTATACGACAGCGGAGACGGGGTGCCTCTACGAAAACAATGAGAACGATAACGCTACTACGCGGTGTTTCAAAGGAGTTGTATTAGATGAAAACGGCACTCCCCTGCCCGGAGCGTCCATCGTTGTAATAGGTACGACAATCGGTGCCGGCACTAATACACAAGGAGAGTTTACATTAAGTTTAAGAGATAAAGGGTTTCCTATCTTGCGGGCCAGTTTCATCGGGTATACTCCTGTGGAATACAAGATTCAAGACAATGAACACAATAACATTGTCATACGCCTGAAACCGACCCAAAGCTCATTGGAAGAGGTCGTCGTTACAGGTACACGGACAGAAAAACCGCTCAAAGATGCCCCGATACTAACCAGAGTGATCGGGCAAAAGGAAATCCAGGCTTTAAATCCTATGGATATAGAGACCCTTTTACAGTATGAGCTACCCGGTATACAATTCAATTACAATTCCATGAGTAAATTGCCGGAAATCACTTATCAAGGAATGAGTGGCGAATACTTATTATTCTTGGTTGACGGTGAACGTATAAGTGGTGAAGGCTCGGATCATAACCCCGATTTCAGCCGTTTCAATATAGATGATATTGAACGCATTGAAGTCGTCAAAGGAGCTCAATCCACTCTCTATGCTTCAAATGCTTTGGGTGCTGTGATCAATATCATCACGAAAAGCGCCAACAGACCTTTTACAGGAAATGTAAACGCACGTTATGGCAATAACAGTGGACAAAAATACACTGTTTCAGGTGGAACCAAACAAAACCGTTTTTCTTCTTTCACTACCATATCCCACAGAAGAAGAGATACATACACAATTTCTGATGACAAAGAAACAGAAAGAACAGTCATCAATCCGGACGGTTCAATCACCATCGATAAAAGTGCTAACAGCAGTACCATTCGGGGATATCAGATCTGGGATGCCTCGCAGAAGTTCGGTTATGCTTTTACCGACCAGTTTAGTGCGGAAATAAAAGGAACATATTATCGGAATAAACGCGATAATGCTACGGCTAATGCAAAAACCAATGATATATTTTCAAACTACTCGGTAAATGGTAAATTAAAATATTTGTTTAATGTCAATCACAGGTTGGATCTTTCCTACATCTTCGATAGTTATAGAAAGGATATAGACTATTTTGTAGCAGGACATACCAAAAAGAACTACGATAACTTCGTGCAAACAGCACGTTTGAACTATACCGGAAATTTCAACGACCAACATACATTTACAGCAGGACTGGAAGCCAATCTTGAATATTTAAAACATTATATGTTCAAAGACAGTACCAATTATAACCAGCAATCATACGTGTTCTATGTGCAGGAAGACTGGAAAATCTCCGAGAAGTTCAATCTGATAGCGGGCATACGGACTGATTACCATTCCAAATACCACTTCCGTATGACTCCTAAACTATCGGTAATGTATCGGCCGGTAGAACTGTTAACCCTGCGTGTCGGCTATGCACAAGGCTATCGGACACCGACTTTAAAAGAACTGTATGAAGAATATGACATGGGAGGTCTGGGGATGTTTACCATTCATGGTGATGAAAATCTGAAAGCAGAGAACAGCCAGCAGTTTTCCCTGTCTGCCGAAATTAACAAAGACATCTTTTATGCCTCCATATCCGGCTATTACAATAAATTCAAGAATAAAATTACACTAGCTTATCTTGATAATATTGAAGACGGGAAAAGTATGCCGGACATGAAATACATGAATTCCGACAATGCTGAAAGTATAAGTATGGAAGCTATTGCACGGGTAAAAATGGATTGCGGACTGATGTTACAAGGTTCTTACGCATACGTCCATGAAAAAGAAGAATATAAAGGATACAATTTATCCATGACACGGCCTCATAGTTTAACATTCAACGCATCCTTTAACCGTAAATTCGGTAAAGTCAATACTTCCGTTTCACTGAACGGGCAGTGGAGTTCCAAATTACACACATACTCCTATTATTCCGTTGACAATACTATAACTGAATATAATTACTCTCCACGTACTATTTGCACCTTGAACACTAGTGCAAGTTTTCCTCGCGGTATCTCTGTGGGACTGGGTATAGACAATTTATTCAATTACAAAGATAAATCTGCCGATTATGGAATCCAGTTACCACAGCAAGGTATCGGCTTTATCGGAACTGTTTCAATTAATCTTGCCGATTTGTTCAGACTATAACGAGAGTTAAACTACATACAAAGCTAAAAATAAGAGAAATGAAAAAGAAAAGTAAAATCATCTTAGGTGTATGCATCGTTGCTGCAGCTCTGATAGGGATGTCCGTATGGAATACCTGGTTCAGTCCTACAAAGATTGCTTTCATCAACTTCCAGACCATACAGCAGGGAAGTATATCGAAAGCCAACGACAATTCATCCATCAAACTCAGTGAAGTATCGCTCGACAACCTCGACCGCCTGACCGGTTACGACATGGTATTCATCAACGGAATGGGTCTGCGTATCGTCGAGGAACAACGTCAACAGATACAACAGGCTGCCGACAAAGGTATTCTTGTATATACTTCCATGGCTACCAACCCGGCCAACAACATTTGTAATCTGGACAGTGTACAACAGAATCTGATACGAGGTTATCTGACTAATGGAGGAAAGACCAACTACCGGAATATGCTGAATTATATTCGTAAAGCTATTGACGGTAAAATCTCTTCCATACCGGAAGTGGAAGGCCCGGCAGAAAGGCCCAGCGACATGCTCTATCACGCCGGACTCACCAACCCGGATGATGAACTGGAGTTCCTCACCGTGGCAGATTATGAGAAATTCATGAAGGACAACCGTCTTTATAAAGAAGGAGCACGTAAAATCATGATTACCGGACAAATGGCTGATGCCACCGGACTTATTGAGGCTCTTGAAAAAGAAGGTTACAATGTTTATCCGGTTCAGTCAATGACGAAATTCATGTCATTTATTGACGAAGTGCAGCCCGACGCAATCATCAACATGGCACACGGACGCATGGGAGACAAAATGGTGGATTATCTGGAAGCTAAGAATATCCTCTTGTTTGCTCCGCTCACCATCAACAGCCTGGTAGATGAATGGGAGAAAGATCCGATGGGAATGGCAGGAGGATTTATGTCACAGAGCATCGTGACTCCGGAAATTGACGGTGCCATCCGTCCTTTCGCTCTCTTTGCACAATATGAGGATGAAGAAGGATTGCGCCATTCGTATGCAGTACCCGAACGCTTGAAGACTTTCGTATCCACAATCAATAATTATTTGAATCTGAATACTAAGCCGAACAGCGAGAAGAAGGTAGCTATCTACTATTATAAAGGTCCGGGGCAAAATGCATTGACCGCTGCCGGTATGGAGGTGGCTCCTTCCCTATACAATCTTCTGGTCCGCATGAAACAGGAAGGATACAACATATCCGGTCTGCCTGCAAATGCTGAAGAACTGGGTAAAATGATACAGGCTCAAGGCGCTGTGTTCAACTCTTACGCAGAGGGAGCCTTTAATGACTTTATGCAAAAAGGACATCCCGAACTTATCACCAAAGATCAATATGAAAGTTGGGTGAAAGAGTCACTCCGCCCTGAAAAATATCAGGAAGTGGTGGATATTTTCGGCGAATTTCCCGGAAACTATATGGCAACCAATGACGGCAAACTGGGTATTGCCCGTCTGCAATTCGGAAATGTTGTCTTAATGCCACAAAATGCAGCCGGAAGTGGTGACAACTCCTTCCAAGTGATTCATGGCACTAATATGGCACCTCCTCATACCTATATTGCTTCCTATCTATGGATGCAATATGGCTTCAAGGCTGACGCACTGATCCATTTCGGTACACACGGAAGTCTTGAATTTACTCCCAAAAAACAAGTGGCATTGTGCAGCAACGACTGGCCAGATCGCCTGGTAGGAGCAGTTCCGCACTTCTACATCTATTCCATCGGTAATGTTGGAGAAGGAATGATGGCTAAACGTCGTTCTTACGCAACTATACAATCATACCTCACTCCTCCTTTCCTTGAAAGCAGCGTACGCGGTATTTATCGGGAGTTGATGGAAAAAATCAAGATTTACAATAACTCTCAAAAAGAGAATAAAGATCAAGAATCATTAGCGATCAAAACGCTGACTGTGAAGATGGGAATTCACCGTGATTTAGGTTTGGATAGCATTGCCAAC
Organism: Bacteroides sp. NSJ-39; assembly: GCF_014287315.1. Taxonomy (NCBI): domain Bacteria; kingdom Pseudomonadati; phylum Bacteroidota; class Bacteroidia; order Bacteroidales; family Bacteroidaceae; genus Bacteroides; species Bacteroides sp. NSJ-39. Next base: position 44,005 of record NZ_JACOOB010000017.1, read on the forward strand.
AAACCATATACGGAAGATGAAATCGCCCGTGTAGAAAACTTCGCAGAAGAACTGGCTACCGAGAAAATCACCGGACAACTCTACACAATGGGAGTTCCTTATGAAGCGGAACGAATCACTTCTTCCGTCTATGCAATGGCTACAGAACCTATCGCATACAGTCTGCTGGCTCTTGACAAGCAGCGTGGCAAAGCGACAGATGCCGTCAGCAAGCATCGCAGCCTTTTTACACAACAGTATTTGACCCCTGCCCGTCAGTTGGTAGAAAAGCTAATTGCCAATCCTTCACTAGCCACGGATGAACTGATTTGCCGTACAGCTGGCATCACACCGCAAGAACTTGCCAAAGCACGTCAGATAGAAGCCGAACGCAATGCTCCGAAAGGTATGATGGCAATGATGATGGCTGCATCTGCAAAGAATGAAAATGCTGATAAAAAGAAATCCGGCAAGGATCATCCGGCTATGTCAGGCAAAGGAAAAACTCCTCATAGTAATATGCCTGACAGCATGAAGGAAGCCATGAAAAAGATGGGTGCCAATATGGACCCCGAGAAAGCTATGGAAATGGCTAAATCTATGGGAGCAAATCCCGAAGCTCTGAAAAAGATGGAAGCTGCCATGAAATCCAACAAGGATAAAGAGCAGCCTGCCGGGTCTTCAGATAAACAGATGAAAGGCTCCAAACAAGAAAAACCGAAAGGCATGTCAGCCATGATGGCCGCTATGGGGAAAGCGACGAAAGAATACAGCAAAGAAGAGATTGAACTAGCACTTGCCGTAGCGGAAGTAGAACGTACAATCAAGAATGTAGGTAATTATAAAAATGCACTCATGACAAGTCCCGAAGAGGAACTAAACAGTCTGATCAATGCATTGAAAGGCGGATACACCGCTCCTACTCCGGGCGGTGACCCAATAGCTAATCCGAACGCTTTGCCTACCGGACGTAATATGTATGCTATCAATGCCGAAGCAACTCCAACAGAATCTGCTTGGGAAAAGGGTATTGCTTTAGCTAAACAAACAATTGATACCTACAAACAACGTCATAATGATTCTATTCCACGCAAAGTAAGTTATACGCTCTGGTCTTCCGAATTTATTGAAACTGGCGGAGCTACTATTGCCCAAGTTCTTTATATGCTGGGAGTAGAACCTGTCCGTGACGCATTCGGTCGTGTCAGCGATTTGAAACTGATTCCTTCAGCCGAACTGGGACGTCCACGTATCGACGTAGTGGTCCAGACTTCCGGACAACTCCGTGATATTGCCGCTTCCCGCCTCTTCCTGATTAACCGTGCAGTAGAAATGGCTGCGGCAACGAAAGACGACAAGTTTGAAAATCAGGTAGCCGCCAGTGTGATAGAAGCTGAAAGAGTGCTGACTGAAAAAGGTGTCAGTCCGAAAGATGCACGCGAGATGGCTTCTTTCCGAGTATTCGGAGGTGCTAATGGCATGTATGGTACAGGAATTCAGGGAATGGTGGAATCCGGCGACCGTTGGGAAAGTGAATCGGAAATCGCAGATACTTACCTCAACAATATGGGAGCCTTCTACGGTGACGAAAAACACTGGGAAGTCTTTCAGAAATTTGCCTTTGAAGCAGCATTGAACAGTACTGATGTTGTCGTTCAGCCCCGCCAAAGTAACACTTGGGGAGCATTGAGCCTCGACCACGTATATGAATTTATGGGAGGTATGAATCTTGCCGTACGCAACGTTACCGGTAAAGACCCGGACGCTTATCTTAGCGACTACCGGAACCGCAACAATATGAAAATGCAGGAACTTAAAGAAGCAGTCGGCGTAGAAAGCCGTACAACGATTCTGAATCCTACCTATATCAAAGAGAAAATGAAAGGCGGTGCTTCTGCAGCAAGCGAAGTTGCCCAGACTGTAACCAATACGTATGGCTGGAACGTGATGAAACCTGCCGCTATCGACAAGGAACTTTGGGATAATATATATGATGTATATGTCAAAGACGAATACAAACTGAATGTAAAAGACTTCTTTGAAAAACAAAATCCCGCAGCTTTACAGGAAGTGACTGCCGTTATGATGGAAACTGCCCGCAAAGGATATTGGAAAGCTTCTCCGGAACAACTCTCCAATATTGCCAAGCTGCATACAGACCTTGTCAGACAGTTCGGTCCTTCGGGCAGCGGATTTACCGGAGACAATACCAAATTACAGCAGTTCATCGCCTCTCAAGTAGATGCGCAAACCGCAGCCAACTACAACAAGGAACTGAAACAAATGAAACAAGCCACCCTGGACGGAGAAGCGACCAAAGGAGGCATGGTATTGAAGAAACAATCGAGCGATGCCGTACAAGGGGCACAGGAAGAGCAAAATTCTTTGAATGGAGGCCTTATTTCAGGTATTGTTCTGGTAGCATTTGTTGTCATGTTGCTAATACTTAAAAAGAAACGGAAAAAGTAATGTAATATGGAGTTAATCATTCACATATTAATGCTGTTTATCGTGATTAACTGCAGTTTCAAACTCAGTTTCTGGAAACTTTGGCAAACCGTAATATACAGCCTGATAGCCGGTCTTTTTGTAGCCGGCACCTGGCAGTATGCTATTCTCCAGTCAAAGACACAGATTGCTGATTATCTGCAGAACACGGAAGCATTGCAAAACATGGCTATTATCATAACGCTTGAGTCAGCACTCTGCTTCGGCTATTGCGTGGCTTTCCTGCGCGGACTTTATGGTAAGAAGAATTTATGGTGGGCGGAATTACTTCGCTGGTATCCCAGCTTGTTGCTCTTCCCCGTATTATTCTACTATCTCACAGAAGCTATCTTCCGGTTACCTGGCGTAGACTTTTCAGTGACAGCCTGGTCACTTGCAGGGATAGTGGTTATCGCCATCCCATTATTAAGCCGGCTGATGAAGTATCTTGTACCCGAAGACGATCTCCGGTTGGAAGTTCATTTCCTTGTCAGCTTATTCATCTGTATCCTCGGACTACTGACCACTGTCAATGGGAAAACGACCTATGCTGCCACCGAGGAGGCACTCAACTGGAAAGCGATTATCTTGTCCATCGGTCTGTTCGTTGTCCTGTTTCTCATTGGATTTGCCTGGAACAAGCTGAAATGGCCTTTATTACAACGTAGAGAATTAAAAAAAAGAAGTAAAATCAATCAATAAAATATTATATGGAACTCATCTCTAAACTTTTATTCTGGGTAGCGAACAGTTTACTTATACCCGATATCATTATTTTGCTGTGCCTGTTCGTTCGTTCACTTATTTTGATCGGAGGCACCTACAACATGTACATGACCAAACGTAAAAATGACAAAGCACTGGACCAACTCATTAAAGATGCACGGATAGACGATCTGAAAGCAGCTTTACCCGACAAAGACAATTCACTATATATGGGTTATCTCCGCGATCTGCTCTACCATCCGGCCAGTGCAGATTACTCAGACTTCCTGATAACAAAATTCGAGAATGAAGCAGAGAAAGATGTGTCTCTTTCTAAAATGCTGGCTAAGATAGGTCCGGTTCTCGGATTGATAGGAACATTGATTTCCATGAGTCCGGCACTAGTTGGACTTTCTACAGGAGACATCTCCGGAATGGCATATAATATGCAGGTAGTATTTGCAACGACTGTTGTGGGTCTGGTTATTAGTGCTGTAGGATTGATATCCATGCAGTTCAAACAACGTTGGTATGCCAAAGATGTCAACAACCTCGATTATGTATCAAGAGTATTAAACGAAACAACCGGAGACCCCAATAATGAAAAGAAATAGAAGAGTCAGCAAATTCCTCAAAGAAGAGGATACCGACCCGCTAAGTGTAGTAGTAAACCTGTTCGACGTGGCGATGGTATTTGCCGTGGCATTGATGGTAGCAATGGTGATGCACATGAATATGACGGAAGTTTTCGGACAGGAAGATTTCACCATCGTGAAGAACCCTGGTAAGGAAAATATGGAAATCATCTCCAAGGAAGGAAAGAAAATCAATACTTACAAGCCTTCCGGTCAGAAAGAGGAGGATTCAGGAAAAAGAGGAAGAAAAGTGGGGATAGCCTACGAACTGGATAACGGTGAGATTATTTATGTTCCGGAATAAAAAAACAAGCCATCGAAATGAGTGATTCATTCCGATGACCTATCCCCTTTAAACACCTTTAAACAAAATGAAAATATGCCTCATATACTAACTAAACTAACTAACCCTCGAGGCATATTTTAAAGAGGCTGTCGCATCAACCTCTTTTTATCATAGACAAGCTTTCGCTCTCTAATCTTATTTACGAGCTTCGGCGATATAACCGAGAGCTTCTTCGCATTTGGCAGTTACATAAGCCCAGTCTTCTGCTGCCACCTTATCTTTCGGGAACAGTTTAGAGCCCATGCCTACACAGAATACACCGGCTTTAATCCATGCAGTCAGGTTTTCCTTAGTAGGTTCCACCCCACCTGTTACCATCAGCTTAGACCATGGCATCGGAGCCATCAAGCCTTTTACAAAGTTAGTTCCATAAACATCACCCGGGAATACTTTGCAAAGATCGCAACCTACTTCCTGTGCAAAACCAACTTCCGATACAGAACCGCATCCCGGAGTGTAAGCAACCGAACGACGATTACATACCTTAGCTATTTCAGGGTTGAACAACGGACCTACTACGAAGTTAGCACCCAGTTGCAAGTACATAGCAGCAGTAGCCGGATCAACGATAGAACCGATACCAATTGCCATTTCAGGACATTCTTTTGCTGCGAACTTAACGATTTCAGCAAATACTTCCTGTGCAAAGTCACCACGGTTTGTGAATTCGAAAGCACGAACACCACCGTCATAACAAGCCTTTACTACTTTCTTTGCAACTTCCACATCTTTGTGGTAGAATACAGGAACCATTCCTGTAGAGCCGATTTTATTTAATACGGCTATTTTATCGAATTTTGCCATCTTATTATTTACTATTTTAAATGAAATGATTTTTCAAACTCTCAACTCTCCATTCTCAATTCTCAACTTATTTACCTCTGTACGCGACCGCTTGCATCACCACCAGCCAATGCTTCTACTTCTTCAACAGAAACAAGGTTGAAGTCACCATTGATAGTATGCTTCAAAGCAGATGCGGCAACTGCAAATTCAAGGGCAGCACCCTGATTAGGTTTAGTCATCAAACCATGGATAATACCACCGGAGAAAGAGTCACCACCACCTACACGGTCAATGATCGGATCGATATCATAACGTTTTGAAGTATAGAATTCTTCACCGTTGTAGATCATAGCTTTCCAGCCGTTGTGAGTAGCAGAGAAAGATTCGCGCAAAGTAGAAACTACATATTTGAATCCGAATTCTTTCATCATTTGCTGGAAGATACCCTTGTAACCTTCAGCATCTGTGTGACCAGCTTCAACGTCAGCATCCGGTTTGAAGCCCAGACAAAGTTCTGCATCTTCTTCGTTACCGATACATACGTCTACAAACTGCATCAACGGTTTCATGATAGACTGTGCTTTTTCTTTCGTCCACAGTTTCTTACGGAAATTCAAGTCAACAGAAACAGTTACACCGTGACGTTTTGCAGCTTCACAAGCCAGACGAGTCAACTCGGCAGCCTTGTCAGAAATAGCCGGAGTGATACCAGACCAGTGGAACCAGTCAGCACCTTCCATGATTGCATCAAAGTCGAAATCAGCAGCGTCAGCTTCAGCAATAGCAGAGTGAGCACGGTCATAAATAACCTTGCTAGGACGCATAGAAGCACCTGTTTCCAAGTAGTAGATACCTACACGGTCGCCACCACGAGCAATAAAGTCTGTCTTTACACCATATTTACGCAATGCGTTAACAGCAGACTGTCCAATTTCGTGTTTCGGTAATTTAGTTACGAAATAGGCATCATGTCCGTAGTTGGCACAGCTTACTGCAACGTTAGCTTCACCACCACCATATACTACATCAAAAGAATCAGATTGAACAAAACGAGTATTGCCCGGAGTTGATAATCTAAGCATGATTTCGCCTAATGTAACGACTTTCTTTCCCATAATCTTATGTTTTAAATTCTAAGTTATTAATATTATGAACTTTCAATTTATCATTTTACGCCTATTTCTAGGGGTAACGCACTGATTATTTGTCTGTTAATCTATTATAAGGTCAACATCACATATCTTTCGTGTGCGGGCACAAAGATACAACAATTTTCGTAATTACAAAAATTGTTATATATTTGTATCGAAAATATTAAGATTATTATTGTGTGCGAGCACAAATACTTATATAAATTAAGGTTGTCGTATGAATAAATTGCCCGAAAGGATCAGAATCAAAGACATCGCCCGTTTAGCAGATGTATCGGTGGGAACAGTAGACCGTGTCATTCACGGGCGTAGCGGAGTGTCGGAAGCAAGCAAAAAACGTGTAGAAGAAATCTTGAAGCAGCTTGACTACCAGCCCAATATGTATGCCAGTGCTCTTGCATCCAATAAAAAATATACATTTATCTGTCTTTTGCCGGAGCATTTGGAAGGTGACTATTGGACAGCCGTAGAGCTGGGTATCCATGAAGCCATTGCTACTTATTCGGATTTTAATACCTCGGTAAAAATCAACTATTACGATCCATACGACTATCATTCTTTTGTCAACGCCAGCGAAGCGATCCTGGCGCTTCAACCGGACGGGGTCATGATGGCTCCCACTGCCCCTCAGTACACCAAAGGGTTCACCGACCGGTTGCAGGCGTCAGATATACCTTATATATATATAGACTCAAATATCAAGAATGTTCCTCCCCTCGCCTTCTTCGGGCAGAACTCACGTCAAAGCGGATATTTTGCCGCACGGATGATGATGTTGCTGGCACGCGATGAAAAGGAAATCGTTATTTTCCGCAAAATACATGAAGGAATTGTGGGCTCCAACCAACAAGAGAACAGAGAAATCGGTTTTAGACAGTACATGGAAGAACATCATCCGTCTTATAATATATTAGAGCTCGACTTGCACGCCGAACGCAATGACGAAGACAATGAAATGCTGGATGAATTTTTCCGTTCCCACCCGACTGTTAAGAACGGAATCACTTTCAATTCCAAAGTCTACATCATCGGCGAATACCTGCAAAGTCACGGAAAGAAAGATTTCAACCTGATAGGCTATGACCTTTTGGAACGGAATGTCGCCTGTCTGAAAGAAGGAAGTGTTTTTTTCCTTATCGCCCAACAACCGGAGCTGCAAGGCGCCAATGGAATTAAAGCCCTTTGCGATCACCTTATTTTCAAAAAAGAAGTGACCTGCATTAACTATATGCCCATTGACCTGCTGACGGTAGAAACAATAGATTATTATCATAACAAATAAAAGAGATACAACTTTACAAGTACATTACATGGAAACAAAGTATTTAAGAATTAATCCTGCCGACAACGTTGCCGTTGCCATTGTTAACCTCCCGGCAGGAGAGCATCTTTCTGTAGATGGCATTGAAATTACATTGAACGAAGACATTCCCGCCGGACATAAATTCGCATTGAAGAATTTTGCTGAAGGCGAAAATGTAATCAAGTACGGTTATCCTATCGGACATGCACGAATGGCAAAGAAACAGGGTGACTGGATGAACGAAACGAACATCAAAACCAACCTCGCCGGATTGTTGGATTACACTTACAACCCGATTCAGGTTTCTTTGGATATTCCTCATAAAGATCTTACATTCAAAGGTTATCGTCGCAAAAACGGTGATGTAGGGGTAAGAAACGAAATATGGATTATCCCGACGGTAGGTTGCGTAAACGGTATCATCGGTCAACTGGCTGAAGGACTGCGTCGCGAAACCGAAGGCAAGGGAGTGGATGCCATTGTCGCTTTCCCACACAACTACGGTTGCTCACAACTTGGTGACGACCACGAAAATACGAAAAAGATTCTTCGTGACATGGTGCTTCACCCCAATGCGGGCGCCGTATTGGTAGTAGGCTTGGGATGCGAAAACAACCAGCCGGACGTATTCCGTGAGTTTCTGGGCGAGTTTGATGAAGACCGCGTGAAGTTCATGGTTACTCAAAAGGTAGGTGACGAGTATGAAGAAGGAATGGAAATCCTGCGTGATTTGTATGCAAAGGCTTCTAAAGACGAACGCACCGATGTTCCTTTGTCCGAACTGCGTGTGGGATTGAAATGCGGTGGTTCCGATGGTTTCTCCGGCATTACGGCAAACCCGTTATTGGGTATGTTCTCCGATTTCCTGATTGCACAGGGAGGTACAAGCGTATTGACCGAAGTACCGGAAATGTTCGGTGCAGAAACCATCCTAATGAACCGTTGCAAAAACGAGGAACTGTTTGAACAGACCGTCCATCTGATTAATGACTTCAAAGAATACTTCCTGTCACACGGAGAGCCTGTCGGCGAAAATCCTTCTCCGGGAAACAAAGCCGGCGGTATCTCTACCCTGGAAGAAAAAGCACTGGGATGTACCCAAAAGTGCGGAAAGAGCTATGTATCCGGCGTGATGCCTTACGGCGAACGTTTACAGAAAAAAGGTCTTAATCTGCTTTCTGCTCCGGGCAATGACCTGGTTGCAGCCACCACCCTTGCTGCAAGCGGATGTCACATGGTGCTTTTCACCACCGGACGTGGTACTCCTTTCGGTACTTTTGTTCCAACCATGAAGATTTCCACCAACTCGACGCTGGCTAAAAACAAACCGGGATGGATTGACTTCAATGCTGGTGTAATTATAGAAAACGAACCGATGGAAAAGACTTGTGAACGCTTCATTGATTATATTATCAAAGTAGCAAGCGGTGAATTCGTAAATAACGAAAAGAAAGGTTATCGCGAAATTGCTATCTTTAAAACAGGTGTAACCTTGTAAACAGCTCTTTATCTGATAGAACAAATATATCGAAGATAAAAAGAAACATTGTTAGAACTATAGAGTTGCTATCCTCCACTCAATGATAAGTTGAACGGGATAGCAACTCTTTTTTGTATTACACCATATCGTCACCTGTTCTCTTAAAGGTAACACGGATTGTTTTATGAAAGGGAATAAAACGGGAAACCACAGCTATAACAACGGATATAACTAACAAATAACCCAGTATTTCTTTCAACGCAAGCAGCAGGCTTTGCTGTTGCAGGGTATTATATAAAGAGTTTGTTGCCAGCTGCGCAGCTTCATTATACGGATGCCCTTGTGCAATTGCATTGTTCAGAGACTGGTTATAACGTGTTGCCGACAACGGATCGGCAGTGGTGATAGTCTCCGATAAAGAATACATATATTTCTGCTGTAAGCGGTATAGTGCATTACTATAGAAAGAGGTTGCCAGAATAGGTGCCAATACGGAACGGAAAATAATCAGAAAGAAAGCGTTCGACAATAAGTATTTCGGATTCAAGTCCTCCACGGCAAACAAGGCGAAAGCTATAATCAAAGTCAACATACCCAACCCACGAAAAAATATAGGCAGGTAGAGCATTTCATACGTGCTATCCGGAGAGATGCCAAAATACAGGATCGCAAAGAAAATCACAAAACAACTCATCCCTCCCGCTATCAGAAAACGGAACCGCCAACGTTGCCATCGGAACCACCAGAAACAGATAAAAGCACCGACTACATATCCCGGAAGCAAATAAATATAAAGGGAATAGGTATGTGTAGTATCTACTTTCAGAATGACAGTCAGATAGTTAGTCAGCAATGTGGTCGATGTACTGAAAAACATCACAAGCATCATATAGAAATAACCTATAATCGCTTTGGGCTGGAATAAAGGAGCCAGACTTACATAAGGATTTTCCGAACGGCTCTGATACCAGATAAACAACGCAATCAACATAGGCGCTATGATGATATAGGCACAGATCTTACCGGAAGCCATCCAATCAAGTACTTTTCCATAATTGATAACGTACATCAGCATCAGTAACCCTACTGAAATAACAAACATCTCACGAATATGCAGATCAGACCATGCGACGGCTTTAATGGGACGGTTATGACGGAAACAGACGATAACAAATAAAATGGAAATCAAAATCAGTACCATCATAAAGTAATACATATACTTCCAGTTATAATGATACGCCAGTAAAGCCGTTACCAGCATCGAAGCCTGTCCCCCACCGTAAACCAACGGGTAAAAATAAGAATAAAACTCACTACGTACATTCTTCGGACTGAAAATCTTTTGGGCATAACGAATAAACCACAACATAAGAAATCCTTTCATAAAACCGACGGCAAAACTACAAACAATCAGAATATCTGCGTTTTGCGTACGTGCGCAAACCCAACTCAAGAAGAATTGCAGTACCAAATCAATCAACAACAGAGACTTCACAGAAAAGGCTGCCAGCACTTTAGGAATAATCGGATAAGCGATAGCCATGCCCGCTGAAGCAGCATAATATCCCATCGTTATATCTTCCGAATTAGTGCCCAGCGTGTTCGATACTTCCAGCATACTGCCTGTATATGAACCATTGAGCATCGTGACCGGGAGAATCACGATGAAAATACTGATAAGTCCAAGCCAATCGGGCACCCATTGACGAACAGGTGCCTCCAATTCTTTCATGGTAATCATTTGCGTAGAGCTTCTGTTTCCACCATCATCCCGGCTCTCAACTGCGCCATTTCTTCCGGAGAAACATCTTCCAAGTCAATCCGCACGGGTATTCGCTGTTGCACCTTTACAAAGTTACCGGCAGAGTTGTCCGTAGGAACCAGGGAATATTTAGACCCGGTTGCTTCGGAAATCGCGGTGACCTCTCCGTGAAAAGTCTTTCCGGGCACTGCATCTACTTTTACACGTACTTGCTGACCAATATAGATATTAGCAATCTGCGTTTCTTTATAATTAGCGGTAATCCATTTATCCTTGTTACGCACCAGATAAGAAATAGTCTGCCCGGCCGGCACATACTGACCGGGTTCAAGCGTGCGCCTGCCCATATATCCATCATAAGGAGCAGTGAGAACCGTATAAGAGAGACTCAACTTCGCCAAATCCAAATCTGCTTCCTTCCGCAAAATAGCAGCCTCCGCACCGGTTGTCTTCTTGCTTGTTTCCGCATATTGTGATAATGCCGCCTGTTTCTGCGCAACTAATGCCTGATAACGTGCCTTTGCCGCTTCATAAGCAGCTTTTGTCTGTTCATACTGCTGTTCCGGGACTGATTCTTCTTTTAACAGACGTTCAAAACGATGATAATCCTGTTCCAATTGCCAGAGTTTTGCTTTCGCTTCGGCAATGTTGGCATCCTGTACGGCAATATTCGTATGGGAAGTTTCAATTCCCGAATGAAGTACATCCTGCGAACCATGCGCATCCAACAATGCAGCTTCCGCTTCTTTCACCTTAATCTGATATTCACGATTATCAAGCACCAGCAGCGTATCTCCCTGACGGACATATTGATGCTCCTTAAAACGCACCTCCTTTATATAACCCGAAGCCCGGACATTCAAAGGAGCCACATATTGATCTACAAAAGCATCATTCGTCACTTCGTAATTAACGTAACGCCAAAAGTAAGTAGCCGTCCACCAAAGCCCGGAACCTGCCAAACAGATACACACTACATTTAATGCTATATTGCGAACTCTTACTTTTTTCAGTTTCTGCTGTTTTTCTTTCAATTCATTTGCCATAACAATTCACCCATAAATCATAAATCTGAAATCATAAATCATAAATCTCCACAAGCCTTCTGAAGTTGATAATAAGTATAAATCACACGAGTACGCGCATTGACCAACTGCAATTCTACATTCAAACGGACGGAATTTGCATCAAGCAAATCAGTCAGGATAGCCAACTGATTCAGGTAACGATTCTGCATGATACGATAATTCTCTTCCGCTTGTCGGACTGACAGCTTTAGAGCTTCCACCCTTTGCAACGCTTCCCGGTGGCGTAAAAAAGCCGAACGTACATCGACGCGGATTCCCTGCATCTTCTGCTCTTCCTCATTTTTCCGCAAGGATACCATCAGTTTGCTCTCTTTTATTTTATGGTTGTTCTTGTACAGTGACGATAAAGGATAGGAAACCGACACACCTACATTCCAGTTATTATTATACATATCTGCCAACGTACGTGAGATGGGGCGCGCCAAAGTATTCGACGCATAAAGCGACACACTGGGAAGAGAAAAGGACTTGACAGAACGGATTTCATTCCTCGCCAATTCTGTTTGTGCACGAAGCAGCCTCATCGCCGGATCATTCGCATAAGCCTGAACAATATAATCATCATACGGCTGCAAGGCAACTGCCTGATAAAGAACAGTAGTATCGGGTTTTAATAATAAATTCTCGTCCTGTCCCAATAAGATATCAAGTTGCTGCGATACAAGCGCAATGCTGTTTTCCGTTTCCTGTAGAGACAGGCGATCATTAGTCAACTGCATTTCGCTCCGCAACACATCATTGTTCGTTATCAAACCCTCCTTTTTCATCCGCCGTATATCGTGTAGCCGGAGTTCTGACTCCTCAATATTCCGCGCCAGTACCTCATGCTGCTTAAACAAACTAAACAGATTCATATACTGATTCAATAACCTTAGCTTTATTTCCGCCTGATCGGTCAATGTCTGTAATTCGGCAACTTGCTTTTCTATATCCGCTTTATGAATAGCGCTTCGGATTTTACCACCCTGATAGAGAGGCTGCGCAAAATCAATTGCATAGTTTTGTGACCAGTCCGGTGCTTCCGGATAGACAGGATCGGATAATCCCCGTTCCCAAACGACGGGTTGTCCTACAAATCCCCCTTTCAGTCCAATCTGCAATTCCGGCAACTGCGCAGAACGTGCGGTTCGCATCCGCTCCTGTGCCATGGATTCTTTCATTGCATCTGCCTGAAGTTGCAGATTATATTGCACTCCCCGTTCAAAAAGCTGATCGACGGTAAGGAACAAAGAATCTGTTTGTGCGTTGATGGAGGAAGTGACCCAAAGCAGGCAGGACAAAGCTGCCCAATATTTTTTATACATTTTCAAGTACATCGTATACACCTTTTAATTCAGATAACATCGTTTCAATGCTTTCTATACCAATAATCTTTTCTGCGTATACATAAACCTGATCGAGAATCGGACGAATCTGGTCTTTAAACTCCTCCCCTTCGGGAGTCAGGAATACCAGTTTATTACGACGATCGGCGGGATCTTCTTTACGGTACACATATCCTTTTTTCTCCAGATTATTCATCAAATTGGTCAGACAGGCTTTATCTTTTGCAATGCGTTCTGCCAATATCTGCTGACTGATTCCCTGCTCGTGCCATAAACTACTCAATACCTGAAGCATCTCAAACGTAATACCCGCGTTATTTTTTCTCAATGTCCGTTGCATAGACCGGCGGAAAGCCATACGGGTACGAACAATCTGCAACATGAGTTCTCTAAACTCTGCTCCTTCTCTCATTTTCTATAACCTTTTTACCTGTTTCGTTTCGGTGGCAAAGTTACATATTTCCGTCGAATTAGTCAAACGTTTGACTAATTTCATTTTTACACCATGTAGACATAATTCCTGTCCATTCGTTTATTCATTCATTAAATCACTATATATTAATGCATTAACATAGTACTCCAATCTTTATTATCAAAATATTCAAGCAAAAAGTTTGTTCATCTGAAATCTTTTATTTTACTTTGCAATACAAAGTACTTTTTATATGAATAAAGATAAAGCATTAGAATCGGTAAATGAGATAAAAGAGTTGATGGAAAAGTCCTCAAAGTTTATCTCTCTAAGTGGTCTCGCTGCAATCATGGCGGGCATTTACGCATTAGTTGGCGCATATATCGCCACACAAGTTATTACAACGGGCACTCATTTAATGGTTGCCCTTGAATTGATGGCTATAATAGCCTCGCTCGTATTGGTAGCTGCTGCGGTCACTGCTTGCATCCTGTCCTATTACAAATCCAAGAAGACAGGGCAAAAATTTTTCAGCCGCCTCACTTACCGGGCATTGTGGAATTTCTCTCTTCCAATGCTGACCGGAGGTGTTTTATGTATTTCCATCCTTATGCACGAGTATTACGACATTTTGGCTTCTGTCATGCTTCTATTTTATGGGCTGGCACTAGTCAACGTTTCCAAGTTTACTTATTCCAGCATCGTATGGTTAGGTTATGCTTTCATCTGTTTGGGCATCGTAGACTGTTTTTGGGAAGGTCATTCACTACTGTTCTGGACCATCGGTTTCGGCGGTTTCCATATCCTCTATGGTATATTGTTCTATTTACACTACGAAAGAAAGAGATCATAAATGATAGAAGCATTCCAATATATTAATAAAGCATTCGAAAGCAAGGTCCGACTGGGCATCATGGCTATTCTGATGGTAAATGAGGAAGCTGATTTCAATTTTCTGAAAGAACAGCTCTCTCTGACCGACGGCAATCTTGCCAGCCATACCCGTGCCCTGGAAGAACTGGGATATATCGTATGCAACAAAAGTTTTGTCGGACGAAAGCCACGGACTGTTTTTCAGGCAACCCCGCAAGGCAGAGAAGCTTTCAAATCGCATATTGAAGCCTTAGAGAAATTTCTAAAATCAAAATAAATAATTCATCAAAACACTACTGGCTTATGGACGCTTTCAATGAAAACTCAAATGAGCAACAGGCGCAGCAACCTATGGGGTGCCTCCACCGTTTCTCCAAAACAATCAAGGTTGTCATCATCGGATTATTAATCCTTCTCCTGATGATCCCCATGTTTATGATTGAGAATCTTATTTCCGAACGGGGACGAACCCAGGAAGAAGCTATCGACGAGGTAAGCGAAAAATGGAGTCTTGCACAGACCATCACTGGCCCTTACCTGAATCTCCAGTATCCGGTTGTCACTGAAAACAACGGTGAGAAGAAGATTTCCATCAAAGACCTGATACTTTTTCCTGACGAGCTTATGGTCAACGGACAACTGAAGACTGAAATCCTGAAAAGAAGTATCTATGAGGTCAATGTATATCAATCGGAACTGACATTGAAAGGGTCATTCAGTTCGGAAGAATTGAAAAAGAGCAGAATAGACATGGACCAGTTGCAGTTTGACAGGGCAGCTATTTGCTTGAACCTGACCGATATGCGGGGTATCAGCGAACAAATCAGCATCACTCTGGGAGATTCTGTTTATATATTCGAGCCTGGCATGGACAACAGAGGAATAGATAACACCGGAGTTCATGCAATCGCTAATTTATCGGAATTGAAGCAGAATAAAAAACTGCCTTATGAAATAAAAATCAAACTGAAAGGTTCACAGTCACTCAACTTTATTCCATTGGGTAAAACAACCCGTGTAGATCTGAAAGCCAACTGGAATACACCGAGCTTTACCGGAAACTATCTGCCTAACAACCGGAATATTACGGAGAAGGAATTTTCCGCACAATGGCAAGTCTTAAACTTGAACCGGAATTACTCACAGGTGATGGTTGACTTCAACACCTCAAATATCAAGGATATTGAGAGTTCCAGTTTCGGTGTGAACTTCAAAATTCCGGTGGAACAGTACCAACAGTCTATGCGTTCCGCAAAGTATGCTATTCTGATTATCTTACTGACTTTCGGAGTTATCTTCTTCACTGAAATCATGAACAAGACCCGCATTCATGCCTTGCAGTATTTATTGGTAGGACTGGCTCTCTGTCTATTCTACAGCCTACTCCTCTCCTTCTCCGAACACGTCGGCTTCAACCCGGCCTATTTGTTATCTTCTGCACTGACTATTATACTGGTAGGCGGATATATGTTCGGAATCACCAAGAAAAAGAAACCGTCATTAATCATGTCCGGTTTGTTGGCTATACTCTATATTTATATCTTTGTGCTTATCCAACTGGAGACTTTCGCATTATTGGCAGGTAGCTTAGGGCTGTTTATCATTCTGGCAATAGTGATGTATTTTTCAAAGAAAATAGACTGGTTTAATGAATAATCGGCTTTTCTTCTGAAACACTTGACAAATGGCTTTTTATTTTGTATCTTTGAGGAAACAAAAGCAATAAGAGGAATGAAAAATATAAGAAAAATAGAGACATAAAAAGCCTTTAAACTGATACATTTCAGTATTAGTACAGATATATCATAGGGCAATGATCTAACGATCATTGCCCTATTTTGTTTATATTTTTACTTAATTCATTCTATCGAATCTCTAAAAACGATCAAAATAGTTTTTAATAAAATCTGATACCGTTTATAATAAACTATCAAAAAGTTTATTATAAACAGAAAGTACGTTTATTAAGAGCGTAGTCCTTAATTGTAAAAATTGAGAAACACGTTTGCATACAATAGCAGGTCATTAATAAGTCTATTTATTCACACAGTAATAGAAATGGACATAATCATTATTTCATCCAAACGATTGGATACCCCAACTCTCTTTTGATTGCTTCCATTTCTGCACTGTGCCACATTTCATGTTTAAAGCTCCACGACAATGCTTCATATTTAGTTTCCGCAACAGGATGTTTAAACGGGAGAGGCTGCAAGCACTCTGCCAAAACATCATCATTCAGAGTTTCCAGATTCTCAATACAGATTTGATGAATTATTTCCGCTTGTTCTCTCAATTCAGCAACTGGAATCAAGCCCTCTTCTATGGAACGATGCAATGTTCCCATACCATTGAATATTCTATTATATTTTTGGATAGGCACTAACCGCCCCACCTTTTCGTTCACCCCGGTAACAGCTGTCAGTGTATGAAAATTCTGTGAAACAAGCAAATGTCCCACTTGCCAAATAAAGTTAGAATCTGTTCCTTCAGGAATAACATACCACAAATCTTCCGGCAATTCAGACATCAAACGATTCACAAATGTGCGAGCTTCTATAATCTGCTCCTTTAAAAAGTCAATTTTACTCATAACTATATGTTTTTAATTATACATATAGTTAGTGGAAAAGCAAATGAGCTTTGTGACAACTTACTGCAAGAATTTCTCCCAATAATTTTTCCTCGGTAGTTCTTTTTCAAACTTCCTATATAAATCGGCAAGCCTCATCATTCGTTGCACCATTGTATATTCTTTATCCATATCAATAGAATATACCGGTTTGCAAATGCGACATTTACAAGCACCATCGGGATTATATAACGGGCAAGTATCATTCATAAAAGCTGTGATTTTCTGAATGGAACGATTATAGATTTGCCGCACATTACTTTCTTTCAGTTCCATGATTTCGCCAATCTGTCGATAAGGCAACCCGATATTTTCTCTAAAGATAAAAATCAGACGAGCATCATTATTCAGACAATGATTTAAAGCGGTGATACACCAATCGCACCTTTCTTTTATCCATTCCCGCTTCGCTTCTTCCCCACCGGAATATTCAATTTCCGGCAACGAACGGAAATATTCGATTTCCGACATTTTCACATGCTTTTCACATGCTGCATATCTACCAATAGTGCGACGAGCGATAGTGTATATCCATGTAGAAATCTCCGAATCGCCTTTAAAGCTACTGATACTTTTGCAAAGTTCATACCACACTTCCTGTGCTGCTTCGCGGGCGATTTCTTTATTCTGAATCATCCGGTGAGCAATCATGGAAATCATATTTCCATATTCTTTCACCAAATGATTGATATCTATTTCCATCGTTACACACTAAAATGTTTTCTTCAAATATATCATATCCACCAACTGCACACCATCCTCATACATCGGATGATCGTAGTTGTCAGTAAAGAAATTCTTTATCCGGTGAGAAATCGCAAAACCACAATGTTCATAGAAAGACCTGGAAGAAGGTACATCTCCTGTGCCCACCAACATCTCAGAGCACCTCCCCTGATAATATTCAAATAAAAACTCTATTAAACGTTTTCCGTACCCCTGTCGTTGGAAGAAAGGAACAGTAGCAATATTCTTGATTTCATAAACACCTTCCCCCTCACGTGTCACCACACAAAGAGCTTTCAGCCCGTCATCATAAAGAACAAACATATCACCGCGTTCCAGATATCGGTCAATCATACTTTCTTGTTCATCAGCCAAGAGCAATAAATCAAGGAATTCTTTTTTATCTGAAATAACTTTTTTTATCTCCATATTATCTAGTTTGCCATAAAGATATAAAAAACTAAAATACCATACTCTACTTTAACGAAACTTATCCTGATATTTGGAATAAATAGATTATCTTTGTCTAGGAAAATAGGAATATACAATAATAGGAATCATGGAAAAAGAAAAAAAAATATCAGAAGAAAAAGAAGTCAAAGCCAAAGCGCAGAAACCGAAAAAAAAGAAAGTAAATAAGACATGGGAAGCATTTGGTAAACTAAAGGGAAGCCTTATAGTGAACGATCCTAAATTCTTACTATAAATGAGATATTTGATAGATACTAATATCTTTGTTTATGCAGTGATCGACAGAGACTCGTTAGATCGTGATGTAACAGCTATACTACAAGAGCCTGATACTGTACTTTATATGAGTGCAGAATCTGTTCGTGAATTGATTGTAGGATATCGAAATAAAGGTTTATGTTCCAAACGCTGGAAGTCAGTAGAAGCAATGGTCACTTCAATCGAAAAAGAGTTTTACATCAAAATACTTCCCCTGAAAAAAGAGCACATGCAGACTTATGCACGATTAGAAATTAATGAAGCACAAGGACATAAAGACCCTTCCGACCACGTTATCATCGCCCATGCCATTACCGAACATTTGCCACTTATCTCAAGCGACACCCGTTTTGAGTTTTATCGCACTCAAGGACTTGATTTGATATTCAATAAAAAATAAAGCACACGCTATACATGTATTTGTCTATGTTCTAAAATAGTACTCATATTCTCCAAGGCCCATCCCACCAGTCCTTCAATATGAGGAATCAATGTACCTCCTGTATCTGTCAAGCAATACTCCACACGGGGAGGTACTTCAGCATACACTTTCCGTTCAACTAATCCATCTGATTCCAAAGTACGCAATGTAACAGTCAACATTCTTTGAGAGACATCTTCTATCGTTTTATGAATATCACTAAAACGCATAGTTCCATTTGCGTTCAGCGTAATAAGCACCAGCATCGACCACTTATCTCCCAAGCGGCTAAGCACATCTCTTATCGGACAATTCCCCGTCGGATGAAAGTTTTTCATTCTTTAACGTTTTGTATTTTATTGAATTCCAGCAATAGTTACTTCTATGTAACTTCCTTATTTTCAAGTACGTTATTGCATTTCTCAAACAAGAAAGATACATTTGCATCACAAAAGTAATAAACTTACTAATAATAACTATTGTTTCATTTAAATAATTATGATTATGGCAAAGAAAGTTGCAGTTTTAGCAGTGAATCCGGTAAATGGTTGTGGATTATTCCAATATTTGGAAGCATTTTTCGAAAATGGCATTTCATATAAAGTATTTGCCGTATCGGATACGAAGGATATTAAAACAAATTCAGGAATCAGCCTGACAGTAGATGACGTGATCGCTAATTTGAAGGGACACGAAGATGAATTCGACGCACTCGTTTTCTCATGTGGCGATGCAGTGCCTGTATTTCAGCAGAATGCTGATAAAACCTACAATGTAGATTTAATGCAAGTCATTAAAACTTTCGGAGATAAGGGAAAAATAATGATCGGACATTGCGCCGGCGCAATGATGTTTGACTTTACAGGAATTACCAAAGGGAAGAAAGTAGCAGTTCACCCATTAGCCAAACCAGCCATTCAAAACGGAACAGCTACTGATGAAAAATCAGAGATAGATGGTAACTTTTTCACTGCTCAAGATGAAAATACCATTTGGACAATGATGCCACAGGTAATCAAGGCGTTAAAATAGACATTAATCAAGTCCTATACCACTTAAAGCAAGTTTAACATAAAAAAGAGCCAGAGAATTCATATAATATAAGTATTCCGGCAAATTTAATCATGGAAATAGTTTTTTAATCCGTTTTTTCATTATTTTGTAACTGTAAAGGAAACAACCTATTAAAATATCACGGACAAACATTTCCCATGAATATAAAAAAATGCTTATGGCTCTTTTTTTATGTTTCCTATCTGCGCCATTCATCCAAGCACAAAGAAACTATATATATTCCGAATTATATTTTAGATTTTCAGCGGTTTGACACAACCATTTGAGGAATAAACATTTAGCGGAGTATTTGAGAAATAACAGTAACGGATTGGCAACCGTACGGTTTTCAGCGGTTTGCGGTGCTATGCTGTCAAATAACTCCCTCATTTGCAAATATAATCTCTTTTTCCGAAAGAACGAACTTTCACGGCACTTTTTACCCTGATAACAACCGTTGTTTTACGCTTTCCATATTTTCTGTTGTTTGCAACTGCACAACGGACGGAAATTGCGGTGTTATATGCAATCTGTCAATTGGCACGATAATTTTACTTGGTTGGGTTCAGATAATTGATACAATTCTTTTCAATCTTGTCTAAAATATGAAGAAATGTATCTTGTTCTTCTTGTGATATACCTTTTAATGAGATGTTTAGAGATAGCATTTGACATTTATTTATATGCGGCATAATTGTTTTTACTTTATCGGTGCAATATAAAAGAACACTCCGTCCATCTTTATGATTTTTCCGCTTGATGATATATCCGTTTTTGGATAATTTTTCAACTATTCTCGTAACATTAGCAAAGTCTTTTTGCGACTGCGTGACTAAATCACCAATGGTCTGACCATCGTTTTCCCATAAATAGACTAAGATAACCCACTGTTCCGGTGTTATGTTCAGCCCCTCTTCTGATATGATTTGATATATTTGACGTTTGATTATACCAGAAAGTTTGGCTATTTTGTGATTTACCATTTTATCTATATCCATATTATTTGGTTTGTTAAAAGCTGAAAAATATATTTGTCATAACAAATATAGTTATAATGTAATTAGTAACCAAATGGAAGTAAGCGTTTTTATAGAAAATATCCAAAAGGCTTTCGGAGAAAAGGTGCAATTACCCTTTGCATTTTGGTATTCCGATGAACAGATTAATGATGATTTGAAAAAAATCAACGGTTGTTTTTTTAAGGAGTTTGAAAAGCTGATTGGTGGTGAACCGATATCTTTGAGTGCCGATAGAATCGGGTGTATGGGTGGTAAGTTCTATACTGGTTTTTCGACCATGAATGAAAAAATGCCTATGTTTGTTTCAAGCAAAGAAAAATATAAGAAGTCTTCAGAATTGGTTCTTGATTTCGTGGAAAAGGCAAATGTGCAGATGACGACAATGCGGTATTTGAATATTTCACCTATTACTGAACTTGAAAACTTTAATAATGTGGTGGGAATTTTCTTTTTGGCTACCCCTGATATGCTTTCAGGACTTGCTTCATGGACATTTTACGATAACAATTCGGATGATGCAATTACTGTAAAATTTGGTTCAGGATGTTCTTCTATTTTTTCAGAAGCAGCATTGGAAAACAGCAAAAATGGGAAACGTACATTTATTGGACTGTTTGACCCCTCTGTGCGTCGCTATATCCATGAGAATATATTAAGTTTTACTATACCAATATCACGTTTTCGGGAGATGTATTATACGATACAAGATAGTTGTTTGCCGAACACACCTGCATGGGGAAAAATTAGAGAACGGATTTGTCGGGAGTGAAGTGTAGGCCCATCCTTAATTATCAGAACAATTAAAGATGGGCATATTGTCGTATGTTGTGACTTAAATCCCCGATTGCTTTTCCTTGGCTGCCGTATGCTCTGCCTTAGTTTCTCAAACAGCTCTCTGAACCATTCTGCAATAGGTTTCCTGTCAATTTTGAGCACCTGTTTTGTCTGTATGGCCTTTCAACATTTGAAAAGTTACCTTTTCAGTTGTGAACGTGCGTTTGTGTTCCTCCGAATAGAGCTCACCTGCATACTTCAACAGTCTGCCGCAAACGAGTATAGCTGTCTGCCTCTCGTCGAAGCCGATAATCCAGCAAAGGTTCTCTATTCTCAGGACTTCTTTCGCCAACGGGAACCAAGCGCACTATCCACAAGCTGTGTAAGCCTTGATACCTCTTTGTTGTGCTCTGCAGGAGAACAAGAACTTGTAATTTCCTCATTTAACTTCGATTTTTTTAATAAATTTGGCAGGGTTGCCAGCTACAATTGTCATAGGCGGTACATCTTTGGTTACCACGCTGCCGGCTCCGACAATTGCACCGTAACCGATACGCACTCCCGGTAGTATAGTCGAATTGATACCAATCCATGCTTTGTCCTCGATGACAATCGGACGACCATAGGTGGCACTGCGATTTTCCGGATTCGGATCGTGGTTAATCGTAATCAGATTGACTTTAGGACCGATAAATACATCATTGCCTATCGTGATACCGCCACGACCAAAGAACGTACAGCACTGTTGTATAAAGCACCCTTTGCCGATAGTGATTGGTTTACCATAATCTATATAGAGCGGCGGCAGCACAGTCGTACTCTCTTCGAGTGGCTTGTCGAGAATCCGCCCCATATACTCATGCACCTCTTCAGGAGTGCGATAACCTGTATTCATTTCAGTCGCAGTCTTGATAGTTGCAAAAATATCGTTAATCAATGCCTCGTAACCCTGCTCATTGGGCGAAACCATTTCACCCGACAAATCTTTTTCAAAAATATTCTTCATACTTTCCATGTTTTTATGTTTCTGATGCAAAGGTAATGGAAATGTCACACAACGACTTTGCTGTATGGTTCAAAATGCTTTGCTGCAAGGTTCAGGAATAAAAAAGTCCCGCAATCTATGCGAGACCCGTTTCATGCTGTAAATACCCTTTTGGAGAAATACCGTATCTTTCTTTATAAATCTTCGAGAAGTGTGAGAGATTCTTGAATCCAACCTCCAAACAAATTTCCGACACCTTGCGTCCGCCCTTCCGTATCAACTCATGAGCGGCTTCGAGACGGCGATGAATCAGCCATTCGCGTGGGGAGAGCGTACTGCACTTTTTGAAATCCCGCTTGAACGTGGACAAACTGCGCCCAGTATAGTTGGCAATCTCTTCCATCGATATGTCATTCATGTAATTACTCTCCAGAAAATCCAATATGTCGATTTTCCACGGGTCAGTAAAATCGAAAACCGAAGCATACAGATTCTTACTTGTATTGAGTAGCACATACATTCCCTCGACCATTTTTAGTTGCAGTAACTCTTCTGTCGGTTCAATGTTTGAATTGAAATAAGGAGTCATGGATTCGAACAAGCTTACGATGTCGGGGCGGTTGGAGGGCAACTTACACAGACTTATCTTATTCCGTTTGGCATCTTTGGGCAGGGTGTTTTTATCTAACCTATTATAAAAGCTACGCAGAAATTTCGGGGAAAACATCAAGAAAATAGCTTTGAACTGTTCTCCGTTCCATGCTTGCTTGGTCATCTGTACACTGAAATCCTTGCGGATAAATGCACACTCTCCTTTATGCAATCGGGTCGTTTTACCCTTCTCCTCTATGACTATTTCACCTGAGTACATATATACTAAAACATGGGAATGATTCCGATGCAAGCAACTTTTTCCATCATCGAAATACATCGCCAAAAAAATATCTGAATAACGTAGTGTATTGATTCCGTCTGTCATTTCTTCTATTTGATTATAACAATGATTTCTTTTGCAAAGATAACTCTTTTCAAAAGAAATTATTTTGTTGTATGGCTCAAAGTGTCTTGCCTTTTTCTTTTTATAATATCATAGCTTCAGCAATGTTTCCTGCTTGATGCCGATACCGAGATAGGCGTCTTTGAGTTTGGCGGCGGTACATAACCGTCCGTCTGCATCAGTTCTTGATAACGGCGGTTTACCTCCACACGGATTTTATCTACCGCAAGGTTGATTCTCTGCGCTTCGACGCTCTTGCCCGAAGCACGGCTGTTCTTCACGTCCCACAGCCGTGGGGAAACGTCCATCTTGCAACTGAACTGTTTAATCTCACCGTCCACCGTGATACGGCACATCAGAGGCAGGTTGCCGTTTGGCTTCGAGGTGGTATTTCGTTGGCTCTGCCCCATAGAAAAACAAAGCGTAACGAACGCTCTATCAGCCAATTCGCTACGCTTTGCCCAAATTTACTTTTTCGCTATGTGTTTTTAAGAAAAGCAATACGTTTTATGATGTAATACTTAAAGGAACACAGCATAACAATATCATTGACGTATTCTGTCTGGACAGCACAGAACTGCACAAGGCACAACAAAAATTAAGTACAATCAACAATAAACTTTCCATGTCGATCGAAGTGGCTAATATCGTACCATGGAAATGGAACTTACAGAGCCACACTATTTTATGCGATATAAATAAGCCGATAGAGCTTAACGCATCCGGGAAAGACGTAGCTGAAGAACAATTGGCAGTGCCCTATAATCAATATTTCGCCAAAATATTCAAAGAAGACCGTACACGGGTAGAGCAGGCTTACAAAGATTTGATAGAAGGTCGTTCGGACAAAGTAAAAGAAGAATATCGTATCGTCAACCCTCACAAAGGTCTTCACAGAATAGACTGGGTAGAAGCTCAGGCGGCAGTTGAGACTAGAGATGAGAATAGCACTCCATTGACCTTAGTAGGTTCTTCATTAGTCATCACCGAACGAAAAAAGATGGAGTAGGAATTGGTTAATGCAAAAACCGTGCCGAAGAATCAAATCGTCTGAAATCTGCTTTTCTGGCAAACATGAGTCATGAGATACATACTCCACTCAATGCCATTGTCGGCTTCTCCGGCATATTGGCTTCTACCGAGGAGGAAGAGGAAAAACAAGAATATGTAAGTATCATTGAGAATAATAACACCTTGTTATTACAACTTATAAGTGATATTTTAGACTTATCAAAAATAGAAGCCGGGACATTGGACTTTAATTATTCCAATGTAGAGATTAACGATTTAATGAGTGATTTAAAAAACAGCTGCCAACTGAAACTAAAATCGGACAAGGTAAAACTGGAGTTCATCGCTCCCGAACAACCTTGTTGCGCATATATAGAGAAAAACAGACTATCCCAATTGATTATCAATTTTGTAACAAATGCAATCAAATTCACAACCGAAGGCAGCATCCGATTCGGGTTCTACATTCTGGTTTACATTACCTTATAAAGAAGCGAGTAACATAATAGAAAAAGCTCCCCAAAAAGAAATCCAGACCATTGAGATAGAAAAAGACAAACTGATTATCCTGGTAGCCGAAGATAACGAAAGCGATTATAAACTGTTTGAGTCTATTTTGAAATACGATGACCGCTTGATACACGCATGGGATGGACAAGAGGCTGTAAACCTATTCAAGGAGTACAATCCGCAAATATTCGGCCAAAGTACCTATCATCGCCATTACTGCCTTTGCTTTTGCCTCAGATGAACAGAGGGTAATGGAAAACGGCTTTGACGGTTATATGCCTAAACCCATCAATGCCAACTTATTGAAGACGCAGCTAAAAGACATCATGCAGAAACGCATTGTCTTACTGTAAGGTAAACTTCTAATAATTCAGCCACATCCTGAAAGAAGCCATCTTATCCTTACTGACAATAATTTTATCTTTGAAGGGAGGCAATACGTGTACGATTGCTTTCCCTAAAAAATAGGATTCAATACGTTGAATTGCATCAATACAGACAAGAGTCTGACGATTCGTACGAAAAAAACGGTCGGGATCCAATTGCTCGCACAATCTATCCAAAGCCAAATCAATAAGAAATTCCCGGTTCTTATGTGTCACCGCAAAGGTATACTTATTCTCCGAATAAAAATAAGCAATGTCACTAACCTGCAAAGTCAGAAGTTTCTCTCCACTAGAAATCAGAAACCGCGTACGATACTTTTTATGCGCCGACGATAAAGCTTCCTGTGCAACAGAAAGCTGCTGCAAAACTTCCATCATCCGGCTTTCCGAATTGAAATCATGAATATTTTTCTTAGTCAGTCCCTCAAAACGTCGGATGGCCTGCAACAGACGTTCTTCATGAATTGGTTTTAGAAGATAATCAATGCTGTTGACCGTAAAAGCGCGTACGGCATATTCATCATAGGCAGTAGTAAACACAATCATGCTTTCCGGATGGGCTTGTTCAATAAAGAGAAACGAGTTGCCATCCGTCAACTGAATATCCAGAAAAAGAATGTCCGGATGGGGATGCTGGGCAAACCACTCTACCGCTTCCTCTATATTACCCGGAAGTAACTGTACGTCCCAACCAGGACGCAGAGACAATAAAGTGTCGCGAAGCAGACGGGCAGCCGGAATTTCATCCTCTATTATAGCAGCTTTAATCTTATTCATAGAGCAAAGGTATTTTTACAGTAAACTCTTGCGAATCATTTTCTATCACAATATCACGACCGCACAACAATTTATACCGGACAGAAAGATTCTTCAATCCCGTACCAAAAGCTGTTGCACTTTTTTTCGCCTGTATCCGGTTTCTAACAACCAGCTCTTTTTCCTTTTCCATATAGATAAGTTTAATCGTCATCGGCTTTCCCATGTGGATAACATTATGTTTTATCACATTTTCAGCGAGCAGCTGTATAGTCAGTGGTGGAAGTTGGCATCCCAGACAAGACTCCGGAATACGATTATCAATATAAATACAATCCCCCAACCGCACCCGATGTAGAAAGACATAAGAATTCAAAAAGTCCAACTCCTCCCGTAAGGTTGTCAGCCGTTGGTTTTGGCATTGGAGCGTATAACGGTATACGTCGGAAAGATGTTGGGTGAACAATTCCGCATTAGCGGGATTGTAACGAATTTCAGAAATCAATGTATTCAGACTGTTAAACAGAAAATGAGGATTCAACTGATTCTGTAAGGCTGTGTAACGTGCCGTATTATTTTCTTTTTGTAAGGCAGCCGCTTCCTGTTGCAGTTTCAAGGCATTCCGTATGGAACGGTTGGCCAACAGCAAACCTAGAATGACCAGTTCCACCAGCCATACCGTAATCAGAATCCGCCACCCTCCATTGGGAAACATGAACGGATGGGAAGCTCCGGCCAGCAGTTTGGCTGTTACCAGCAAACCGTAATTCAACAGGAAGAACATCCCCATCACAACGACATAGACAGATATCAATTTCCAGCGACGATGCAGATTCAGTGCATACTGATTATCCACCCACGTACTCAACCGCATCGTCGCATATCCCAACACGTTGAATGCCAGCACAAAGAAAGCCAATGTACCGACAGAATGAAAAATATCGGCAACCTTATCGGGAAAGGCGGCATAATTGATCAGCAACAGAAAAGAGAACACTCCCAATCCTGAAAATAATGCGGTATAGAATAAGGTATTAAACTTCACATTCATAATATTGGCAGTTCTTTTCATACAAAGTTACTGTTTTTTACCGATAATCATAGCCATGAAGAGCTTTTATTAATTCCGAATAATGTCCCTGAGCGGCAGCTTTGGCCTGCACATAGTTTACCTGCGAGGTTTGCCGGTAAGTCTGCGCATCAATTACTTCCACCACAGACACCTTACCCTCATTATAGCGTTCCACAGCTTTCGCTTCATTTTCCTCTGCTTTTGCCAATGAACTTTCACTCAAGCGAACACGCTCGATAGCTTGCGACAAAGCTTTCCGTGCTACACCTATCTCCAGTTCAACCTGATCCATCACCTTATTCAGATTATCTTCTGCCATACCGACACGAAAGGACGACGCACGCTTCTCACTTTTCCGCTTTCCCCATTCGAAGATAGGGACGGACACTTTAGCATAAACAGCGTAATTGGGGTCTAAATCTTTCTTGAAATTATAGCCGGGAGAAGAATAGCTACCATCTATTCCCACATAAAACTGCGGCTTAAACTGTGAATCATTCAGTTTCTTCGTACTCTCCGCTATACGGATCCGGTCATAGGCCATCCGGATTTCAGGACGTTCCGCACCTGTAGACAACCAGACAGAATCTTCAATAACGACCATCGGTATCTGATCATCCAGTTCCGTCGCATTTTCCAATCGGACTCCGATCATAGAGTTCAGTGCCATTCTACCTGTCTCGAAGTTACTTTGCGCCTGTAGCAATTGATACTCCGCTTCATTCAGTTTCACCTCCGCCATTAATAAATCCTGCGGATCTACAAGCCCCACTTCCACCCTTTCTTTGATGGTCTTTACCAAAGCTGCTATCGAATTACGAAAATCTTCGGCAACAGATACAACCTCCTGTCGCGCTACAGCACTCCAATATTGCATATCCGTCTGATAACAGACTGCGTCATTCAGTACCTCCGCCTGATTGCTTGCCAATGATTGTTGATGTTTCGCCATACGGATAGACTCCAATACACGTCCGCCCGTATAAATCGGTTGCAAAAGAGAAAGAGAGCCTCCATAATTCAATTGCTTTCCTTCCACCGTCTTCGACAATCCGATAGAAGGGGCATCCAAAGTCAACTCCAACGGGTTGCCTGTATATTGAAAGTTCGCAGCTCCCGAAAGTTTGGGTTTCAAATCCGCTTTTGCCGATTTCTCTATCTCCACACTAGCGGCAATATTCTTTTCAGCCGCTTTCAAATCATGATTATAATCCAATGCCATCATCCGGTATTTCTCCAACAAGGGACTTTGTTGCGCCATAAGAGGTAAAGACAGAAAAGCGCAACAGCAGAATAACGGATAAAATATTCTCTTTTTCATTTTTATTTTCCTTTTACTTTGTAGAACATAGCATACAATGCAGGGGTGACAAACAAAGTCAGTCCCGTAGCAAATGTAAGTCCGAAGATAATAGTGGCAGCCATACCGCCGAATGCGACATCAAACAACAGCGGTACCATACCAAAAATCGTCGTCGTAGCCGCCATCAATACCGGACGGGTTCGGGAAACCGTAGCCTCAACAATAGAAGTATATAGATCAATACCACTCCGATGTTGCACATTTATTTCGTCAATCAGTACAATCACATTCTTTATAATCATTCCGAGAAGTCCCAGCCAGCCGGCTATCGGAAAGAAACCGAAGTCAAATCCCGTCAGCAACATCCCCACAGCAATACCAATGAGCGACAGCGGCAAGATGCAGATGATAATAATCGGTTCACGGAAATTGCCGAACAAAGCAACCAGAATAAGCACCAGTGCAAGGAATGCCAACGGGAAATATTTAGCAATGGCCTGCATCGCTTCTCCCTGGTCCTTATATTGCGCATCCCAGAAGAAAGTATATCCCTCAGGGAGTTGCATTTTCTCAATCTCTTCCCTGATTTCTCCGTGTACTTCCGCCATTGTATGTCCCGGCTTCACGCCACACATGGCAGCCATCGAAAGCTGACGGTTGTAAGTCCGTATCTGTGGAAATTCCCAAGTCGTTTCTATACGTTCCGTCACTTGTGAAAGCGGAGCCGACCTTTCACCGTTCCAGATAGAGAAGTCGCCTAAGGAATGTACATCGGTGATGTTCACATTACCCGATTTCAGAAGTACGGGAACTTTCTTCTCATCATCCCGATAAATGCCTACAGGCAAGCCGTCATTAATAGATTTCACTGACTCCATCATAGCCGCTTTCGTAATCCCCAAAGCTCCGGCTTTCACCGGATCATAAACCGGACGGATAACCATTGCCATATTTCCCCACTCATTTCGCGCATCCGCTACTTTAGGATTCCGTCGCATCACCTCTATCGCCTGACCTACCAGCGAATCGAGTACGGCCGGGTCTGGTCCGAGAAAACGAGCTTCAATAACCGCTTCCGTCAATGGACTCAATTCAAAATTATTCACTTTAATCAGAGGTTCGGGATACTTGATCGAAATTGAATCTTGTAAGCGTGCGTGTAATTGGCGGGAAAGTTTCGAAGTCTTGCACTTCACTAATATCTGCGCATAATTGGATTGAGGTCCGAAAGCCACATTAGACAAGTAATAACGCGGAGGTGTCCTCCCTATATAGGTAGATACCATTTCCGCTTCTTCTTGTCCGCGAATAAAGTCCGCCATCTCTGTCGCCATTTTATCCGTTTCTTCTATCTGTGTCCCTTCGGGCAACCACATATCAAGCGTGAAATATTGTTTATCCAATGCCGGCACAAATACTTTCGGGATAAATTTAAAACTCCAGGCGGACAACACCAACAATATAACCATACATCCTACAGTAGCATACCTGTGATGAATTACCCATCCCAAAGAAGAGCGGAACTTATCGTAATATTTACCTGAAAAAAGTGCCGTCTTTAGTTCGTCGGGTCTTGGCCGACGAACAAACTCCTGAATAAAGAAAGGTGTTTGTGTCAGCGCAAAGACCCAACTGAACATCAGCGAAACGCCGATAACTACAACTAAGGATGACAATAACTCGCCGGTAATATGCGGCGAATAATATATTGGTAAAAAAGTCAGAATCGCAATCACAGTAGCTGCCAGTAGCGGCAATGCAGTCGAAGAACAGGCTCTCAATATAGCTATCCGTTTACGCATTCCACGCTGCATATTGACCAATGCCGAATCGGAAACTACGATAGCATTGTCCACCAACATTCCCATAGCAATGATGATAGCCGCCAATGACATACGCTGCAAAGCTATTCCTTGCACCAGCATGACTATCAATGTGGCAAAGATAGAAAACACTAATCCGCTACCAATCAGAATACCATTTTTGACCCCTATAAAGAACAACAGGATAGCAACGACCGTCACTACGGAAACAATCAGATTCAAGATAAATCCCTTATTCGCTACAGCGGATTCATATCCTTGATCATAAATTGACTGCAACTCAAAACCTTCGGGCATTGTCTCCGAAAATTGTTTTATCTCCACTTTGACCGCATCTGCCATATCGACTACATTGCCTGTGGGTACAGTGGAAATAGCAATTCCTATCGCCGGTTTTCCGTCAATCCGCATTTTATTGCTAGGCGGAGTCTGATAACTTTCTTTTATTTCAGCAATATCCGCCAATCGGAAATGTTCTCCTGTACGGGATACAATAGTCAAATTCCGAATATCATCCAACGAATAGAAGTTTCCGGTAGACTCGATACGTATTCTGTTGACTTCCGTGTCGATACCTCCGGCATCCACCACCCGGTTCTGAGCTTCAAAGGCACGGGAAATATCAGCCGTAGTAATACCACTTCTCGCCATGACGGAGGGACTGAGGATTACATCAATCGTAGGAGATTGCACGCCGTAGATTTCCACTTTTGCAACGTCTTTCACCTTCAGCACCTCATTTTTAATCAGTTTCGCCTGATCTTCGAGTTCCCGATATGAGTATCCTTCTCCGGTCAGTCCGTAAAAGACTCCCAGCACATCGCCAAAATCATCGTTTACCACCGACGGACCTGCACCGGCAGGCAATTTAGATTGCACATCATTGACTTTTCGGCGCAGTTTGTCCCAAAGTTGTTGCATCTCGTCCGCACGGATTTCTTTCTTTACATAGACTGTTATTTTAGAAAGTCCCGCACGATTTTCAGTTTTAAGATAATACAGTTCCCCCAATGACTGTATAGATTCCTCCAATACATCCGTCACCTGTGATTGAACTTCGGAAGGCGAAGCACCCGGATAAGGCGTCAGCACCAATGCTTGTTTGATAGTAAACGGAGCATCTTCCAGCTTTCCCATCTTAACATAGGAGAACAGTCCACCCCCCAATACCAGTAGCAATAGCAGAATAGTCACCGACTTCTTCTGCAAGAAATATTTAACGAGTTTCATACTTTCCTCTTACTTTTGAGCAGTTACCGGCATTTCCCGATTCATTATTTCTACCGAAGTCCCTTCCGACAGGAAACGCAGTTTGCTGACAGCCACCGTTTCTCCCGCCTGCAATCCACCTTTTACTTCGACTTTTCCATTCGGAAGTAACTCACCCAATATTACCTTCTTCTTTGATACTTTTCTCGTAGCATTGTCCACTGTCCAGACATAATTCCCTTCAGTAGGCCGGTAACTAAGGGCAGTTTGAGGTACAGTCACCATTGCGACAGATGAAGAAGCCAGAAAGTCCAACAACATCTTTCCCGAAATACCGGCAGGCCATTTTCCCTGTTTATTCGGTAGCAATGCCGTCAGCAAGAAAGACAGATTATTCCGGGTAGTGCTTTTGGAAACCTCCACTACTTTTGCCGAATATACTTCCTCTGTACAGACATCAAAACGGACACCCACTTCCTTTATTTTTTCTGCCTGAAGCGCTATGTCCTGTGTGACATAGGCTTCTATTTTCAGTTGGGTAATATCAATAAAAGACACCACCGGCTGAGTAGCTTTTACATCCTGAAACTTCTCGATATAGACTTCTCCTACATATCCATCGAAAGGAGCAATCAACCGGGTATCGTCCAATTCATTCGTCGCCGTCTCAAAAGCTGTCTTGGCTGAAGTGTAGTCAGCACGCGCTTTTTCATAAGCACTGGCCGATAGGTTATCTTTTTCATACAGCATCTTTACCCGTTCAAACTCTGCTTTCGCCTGATTGTAAACAGCTTCCGCGCGTTCTTTTCGGATACGGAAATCACGGGAATCTATTTCTGCAATGATATCTCCACGATGATAAAAATTCCCGGCATATACTTCAAAACGGTCAATCGGTCCGCCAACTCTGAAAGAAAGCTCCGTCTCTTTAAAAGGTTTTGAAATAAACGAAAACTCGCGTTCCGAAGAAGGAACCAAAGTTTCCGCCTCTGCCACTTTCACCCGTATCGGTTCATCCGCCTTTTGTTCTCCTCTTCCACAGGAAGCAAACAGGCAAAGGCAAAAAATACATAATGAGAATCTAGTCGTTGTCATTTGTTCTAAAAAATAAATTATGTTATCAACGACACGAAAATAGACGAAAAAAGAAAAAGCAGCCGTTTTAAAGTTTCTGAGACGGAAAAGGCAGGGATGAAACAGAAAAAGAAGAGATGAAATATTGAGCCTTTTATCGTACTTATGTGTTTCATTACTATCTTTGCAGCTCAAATAAATACTGCAATATTAATTTATGACTGAAGAAAAAATACATAAAGACCGGACGGGAAGTTGGTGGGCATTAAGTCCTTTGCTCGTATTCTTATGCCTCTATTTGGTAACATCTATCCTGGTCAACGACTTTTATAAAGTGCCTATTACAGTGGCCTTTCTGGTCTCCTCCTGCTATGCAATCGCTATCACCAAAGGATTGAAGCTCGATCAACGTATTTACCAGTTTTCCGTAGGAGCCGCTAACAAGAATATCCTACTGATGATATGGATATTTATTCTTGCCGGAGCCTTTGCACACAGTGCCAAACAGATGGGAGCGATTGACGCCACCGTCAATCTGACATTACATATTCTTCCGGACAACCTGCTGCTAGCCGGTATATTTATTGCAGCTTGTTTTATCTCCCTGTCTATCGGAACCAGCGTGGGTACTATCGTAGCCCTCACCCCTGTGGCTGTGGGGCTAGCAGAAAAAACGGAAATAGCGCTTCCTTTCATGGTGGCAGTGGTAGTCGGCGGTTCTTTCTTCGGAGATAACCTATCATTTATATCCGACACTACTATCGCATCTACGAAAACACAGGAATGCGTCATGCGTGACAAGTTCCGGATAAACTCCATGATCGTTGTCCCGGCAGCCATCATCGTATTGGGCATTTATATCTTTCAAGGATTATCCATCACCGCCCCCACTCAGATCCAAACGATCGAATGGATAAAAGTGATACCTTATATAATAGTACTAGGAACAGCCGTTGCCGGAATGAATGTGATGCTTGTATTAATTATAGGTATCCTGACAAGTGGCATTATCGGCATTGCCACCGGAAGTTTCGGAATATTCGACTGGTTCGGAGCTATGGGAACAGGAATAACGGGAATGGGAGAATTAATCATCATCACCCTACTGGCAGGAGGAATGTTGGAAACAATCCGCTACAATGGAGGCATTGATTTTATTATCCGGAAACTTACCCGCCACGTCAACGGCAAGCGGGGTGCGGAACTAAGCATTGCCGCTTTGGTAAGTATCGCCAATCTGTGTACCGCCAACAATACTATTGCCATCATAACAACAGGACCGATAGCAAGAGATATCGCCCGGAAATTCCATCTCGACCGGAGGAAGACCGCCAGTATTCTCGACACCTTCTCCTGCCTGATACAGGGCATTATTCCATACGGTGCTCAAATGTTGATAGCTGCAGGACTTGCCAATATTTCCCCTATCAGTATCATCGGTAATCTCTATTATCCTTTTACAATGGGAGCCTGCGCATTGCTAGCCATCCTATTCCGCTACCCTAAACGATATTCGTAAAAAAATAGCGAAATGTTTGTCAATCAAAAGAAAAGCCGTATCTTTGTGCCCGCTATTACGAGATAATGGCATAATTCAAATCAATCATTAAAAACAATTATTAAAAATGGCAACTAGAATCAGATTGCAGAGACACGGACGTAAAAGTTACGCGTTCTATTCAATTGTAATTGCAGACAGCAGAGCACCACGTGATGGTAAATTTATTGAGAAGATTGGTACTTACAACCCTAACACCAATCCTGCTACAGTAGATTTGAATTTCGACGCTGCATTGGCATGGGTACTGAAAGGTGCACAACCAAGCGACACTGTACGTAATATCCTCTCTCGTGAAGGAGTTTACATGAAGAAACATCTTATGGGCGGTGTAGCGAAAGGCGCATTCGGAGAAGCAGAAGCAGAAGCTAAATTCGAAGCTTGGAAAAACAACAAACAGTCAGGTTTGGCTGCTTTGAAAGCTAAACAAGACGAAGCTAAGAAAGCTGAAGCTAAAGCGCGTCTGGAAGCAGAAAAGAAAATCAACGAAGTGAAAGCAAAAGCACTCGCTGAAAAGAAAGCTGCTGAGGCTGCTGAAAAAGCTGCTGCTGAAGCACCCGCAGAAGAAGCTGCTGCTCCGGCTGAAGAAGCTCCTGCAACAGAAGCTGCTGCTGAATAATTTTCAGCAGGTTCCGAATAAAAAATTAGGAAAAAGCAATAAATCCTCTTCGGTTCGCCGAAGGGGATTTTTTTATTTTCTGCTATAAAACATAGTAAATAATTAGTCTCTTTCAAAATAAAATGCCTTTCTTTGCATCAGCATAGTTCAGCACGGTTAACTCTTATAATATTAGCATGAAACGAACTGATAAGAAAGCAATATTCGGACAACAGGCAACTAAGGTCACACAATTGGCAGACACACTTAGTCAGGCTATTTCCAGGAAAGAATTTCTTGAAGGAGATTCTTTGCCTTCCATCAATCAGTTGAGTGCACATTATGGAGTATCGCGCGATACGGTGTTCAAGGCTTTTCTTGATTTACGTGAACGGGGACTGATTGACTCCACTCCCGGCAAAGGTTACTATGTGACCAGCCAGGTGACTAATGTCTTATTGTTACTCGACCAGTATACCCCTTTCAAAGAAGCTTTATACAACAGTTTCGTCAAACGACTGCCTATTAATTATAAGGTCGACCTGTTGTTTCACCAATACAACGAGCGATTGTTCAATACCATCATTCGCGAATCCGTAGGAAAATACAACAAATATATAGTGATGAATTTCGACAACGAGAAATTCAGCACAGCCCTTAACAAAATTAATCCTGCACGACTGCTTCTTCTGGACTTCGGCAAATTCGAGAAAAGCAAGTATTTCTATATCTGTCAGGATTTTGACGAATCTTTCTACCAGGCATTACTGACGTTGGAAGACAAAATGCACAAATACCGTCATATCGTATTCCTGTTCTCTAAAGGATTAAAACATCCGCAAAGCAGCAAAGAATATTTTATCCGTTTCTGCGAAGAACAAGGATTTTCATACGAGATACAGGAAGACATTGAAAATCTGGTAGTACAGAAAGGGGCAGCCTATATAGCCATCAAGCAACAAGACGTAGTAAAGGTGGTCAAACAAGGAAGATTGGAGGGACTGAAATGTGGAAAAGATTTCGGCCTGCTGGCATACAATGATATTCCTTCTTACGAAGTGATTGACGAAGGAATTACCTCATTGACTATTGACTGGGAAATGATGGGGAACGAAGCGGCAAACTTCGTTCTCAATGACGCCTCTGTACAGAAGTACCTCCCTACCGGAGTCAGGCTTCGAAAATCCCTCTAATTTTTTTTGCCGCACATTCAGCACAGTTCAGCACAGAATTCAATTAACCATATAATATAAAAAACATGAAAAAGTATCCGAAAATCGGGATTCGTCCCACCATCGACGGTCGCCAGGGTGGCGTTCGTGAAAGCCTTGAAGAAAAGACAATGAGTTTGGCTAAAGCCGTAGCCGAATTAATCAGCAGCAATTTGAAAAACGGTGACGGAAGTCCCGTAGAATGCGTGATTGCCGACAGTACCATCGGCCGCGTAGCCGAAAGTGCAGCTTGTGCAGAGAAGTTCGAAAGAGAAGGTGTAGGTTCCACTATCACTGTAACCTCCTGTTGGTGTTATGGTGCGGAAACAATGGATATGAACCCGTATTACCCGAAAGCAGTCTGGGGATTCAATGGAACAGAACGTCCGGGTGCTGTATATCTGGCAGCAGTATTGGCAGGACATGCACAAAAAGGACTTCCCGCATTCGGAATCTACGGACATGATGTTCAAGATCTGGACGACAACACAATTCCCGAAGATGTAGCGGAAAAGATTCTTCGCTTTGCACGCGCCGCACAGGCAGTAGCCACCATGAGAGGCAAGTCTTATCTGTCAATGGGGAGCGTATCTATGGGTATTGCCGGCTCTATCGTCAATCCTGATTTCTTCCAGGAATATTTGGGTATGCGCAATGAATCTATCGACCTGACAGAGATTATCCGCCGCATGGAAGAGGGTATCTACGACCACGAAGAATACGCCAAAGCAATGGCATGGACTGAAAAGTATTGCAAGGTAAACGAAGGTGATGACTTCAAGAACCGTCCCGAAAAACGTAAAACCCGCGAGCAGAAAGACGCAGACTGGGAATTTATCGTAAAGATGATGATTATCATGCGTGACTTGATGACCGGAAACCTGAAACTTAAAGAGATGGGATTCAAGGAAGAAGCTTTGGGACATAACGCTATCGCAGCCGGCTTCCAGGGATAACGCCAATGGACTGACTTCTATCCGAACGGTGACTATCCGGAAGCCTTACTCAATACTTCCTTCGATTGGAACGGTATCCGTGAAGCATTTGTAGTAGCTACTGAAAATGATGCCTGCAACGGTGTAGCTATGCTGTTCGGTCACTTGCTGACTAATCGCGCTCAAATATTCTCAGATGTGCGTACTTATTGGAGTCCCGAAGCCGTGAAACGTGTGACCGGCAAAGAATTGAGTGGTCTGGCAGCAAACGGTATTATCCATCTTATCAATTCCGGTGCCACTACGCTCGACGGTTCCGGTCAATCGGTAGACGCGGAAGGCAATCCGGTGATGAAAGAGCCGTGGAACCTGACTGATGCAGATGTAGAAAACTGCCTGAAGGCAACAACTTGGTATCCGGCGGACCGTGACTATTTCCGTGGAGGCGGTTTCTCATCCAACTTCCTGTCAAAAGGTGGAATGCCTGTCACTATGATGCGTCTGAACCTGGTCAAAGGTCTTGGTCCTGTCCTGCAAATCGCAGAAGGATGGACAGTTGAGATTGACCCGGAAATTCACCAGAAACTCAATATGCGTACCGACCCCACATGGCCTACTACTTGGTTTGTTCCCCGCCTGTGCGATAAACCGGCTTTCAAAGATGTATATTCAGTAATGAACAATTGGGGAGCCAATCACGGAGCTATCAGTTACGGACACATCGGACAGGACTTAATCACTCTTGCCTCTATGCTCCGCATCCCTGTATGTATGCACAACGTAGAAGAAGACCAGATCTTCCGCCCAGCCGCATGGAACGCTTTCGGTATGGACAAAGAGGGTGCAGACTACAGAGCTTGTACAACTTACGGTCCTATTTATAAATAAGATTAAAACGCAGATTATGATTACCAACGAACATATTGAACAGTTTCTATCACAGGCACATCGCTATGGAGCTGCCAAGCTGATGTTATGCAGTAGCGGCAATCTCTCTTGGCGAATTGGTGAAGAAGCATTGATTTCAGGTACGGGGTCTTGGGTACCGACTTTATATAAGGAGAAAGTTTCCATCTGCAATATTGCCAGTGGCACTCCTACCAATGGAGTAAAACCGTCAATGGAAAGTACCTTCCATCTGGGCATTCTTCGCGAACGCCCGGATGTAAATGTAGTCCTCCATTTTCAGTCGGAATATGCAACGGCCGTTTCCTGCATGAAAAACAAGCCGACCAACTTCAATGTAACGGCAGAAATTCCTTGCCATGTAGGTTCGGAAATACCGGTGATTCCCTATTACCGTCCCGGTTCGCCGGAACTGGCCAAAGCAGTGGTAGAAGCCATGTTGAATCATAATTCCGTGTTGTTGACCAATCACGGGCAAGTAGTATGCGGAAAAGATTTCGATCAGGTATATGAACGGGCTACTTTCTTTGAAATGGCTTGCCGTATCATTGTCCAATCCGGTGGAGACTACTCAGTACTGACTCCGGCGGAGATAGAAGATCTGGAAATCTACGTATTGGGAAAGAAAACAAAATAGTATCCGGAAGCACATACCATGAAAGATACGCATAGAAACACTTATTTAGCAGCAGACTTTGGAGGAGGAAGCGGGCGTATTATCGCCGGCTCTCTTCTCCACGGTAAGCTGGAATTGGAGGAAGTTCACCGCTTCCCCAATCGTCAGGTTAAACTCGGTAATCATGTTTATTGGGATTTTCCCGCCTTGTTTGAGGATATGAAGACCGGATTAAAACAGGCCGCACAAAGAGGGTATGACGTTAAAGGAATCGGGATCGATACTTGGGGAGTCGACTTCGGGCTTATTGACAAGGATGGTAATCTACTAGGAAACCCAGTTTGTTACCGGGATGCACGAACGGATAGAATGCCGACAGAAGTGTTCAAGTTCTTAAACGAACAGCAACACTATGCCGATACCGGTATACAAGTAATGGCGATCAATACGTTATTCCAGCTTTACAGCATGAAAAAAAGTAAGGATGCGCAATTAGACGCAGCCCAACGGCTTTTATTCATGCCCGACCTTTTCAGCTACTTTCTGACAGGAATAGCCAACAATGAATATTGCATTGCCTCTACATCCGAACTACTCGATGCACGGCAACGAACATGGTCTTTATCTACCATTCGTACACTCGGACTTCCCGAACACTTGTTCGGCGAAATCATCTATCCGGGTACTATCAGAGGAACTTTAAAAGAGGATATTGCCCAAGAAACAGGCTTAGGATCTGTAGACGTAATTGCAGTAGGTTCACACGATACGGCTAGCGCTGTTGCCGCAGTTCCCGCTACGGAATCTCCTATCGCATTTCTAAGTTCCGGCACTTGGTCGCTGTTGGGAGTAGAAGTAGACGAACCGATACTTACAGAGGAAGCGCGGCTGGCTCAGTTTACGAATGAAGGTGGCGTGGGAGGCCGTATCCGGTTTCTGCAAAATATCACAGGTTTATGGATTCTGCAACGTCTGATGAGTGAATGGAAAACACGTGGAGAAGAACAGAGCTATGACACGCTCATTCCACAAGCTGCCGAAGCAACGATTGCTTCCATCATCCCTGTAGATGATGCACTATTCATGAATCCGGTAAATATGGAAAACGCTCTTATGGATTACTGCCGACAACACGACCTTCCGGTTCCACAGAACAAAGCGGAAATGGTGAAATGCGTGCTCCAATCCTTAGCTTTCAAATATAAGCAAGCGGTGGAAAAACTCAACCGTTGTCTTCCTTCTCCAATTCGCCAACTCAACATTATCGGTGGAGGATCACAAAATAAATTACTCAATCAGTTGACAGCCGATGCACTTGGCATTCCCGTATATGCTGGTCCGGTAGAAGCTACCGCAATAGGAAATATCCTGACGCAAGCAATGGCAAAAGGAGAGATATCCGATCTTCACGAACTGCGAGAGATTGTAAGACATAGCATAACACCACAAGTTTATCATCCTAAAAAATAGAATTATAATGACCATGAAACACACTAAACAGTCCATCATCTCAAAAGATGGCGTCAGTTATCTTATTCCCTTTATTCTCATTACCTCGTGTTTTGCGTTATGGGGATTCGCAAACGACATTACCAATCCGATGGTAAAGGCATTCTCCAAAATCTTCCGAATGAGCGCTACTGATGGTGCACTTGTACAAGTAGCTTTTTATGGAGGATATTTCGCAATGGCTTTTCCTGCCGCAATATTTATCCGCAAATACTCCTACAAAGCAGGTGTATTGCTAGGGCTCGGAATGTACGCTTTCGGAGCATTCTTATTTTTCCCCGCTAAAATGACAGGGGAATATTATCCGTTCCTAATCGCCTACTTCATTCTGACTTGCGGACTTTCTTTCCTGGAAACAAGTTGTAATCCTTACATCCTTTCTATGGGAACTGAAGAAACAGCTACACGACGTTTGAATCTTGCCCAGTCTTTTAATCCGATGGGATCCCTTTTGGGAATGTACGTAGCAATGCAGTTTATCCAGGCAAAATTACACCCGATGTGTACCGAAGAACGGGCACTGCTCAATGATAGTGAGTTTCAAGCTATCAAAGAAAGCGACCTTACTGTTTTGATTGCCCCCTACCTTATTATCGGTCTGATTATCTTGGCTATGCTCATCGTCATACGGCTTGTTAAAATGCCTAAGAATGGAGATCAAAACCACAAAATAGACTTCTTCCCTACCCTCAAACGTATTTTCATGGAAACACGTTATCATGAAGGTGTAATTGCACAGTTCTTCTATGTAGGCGCACAGATTATGTGTTGGACATTTATCATTCAATACGGAACACATCTGTTCATGTCACCGGATTTCGGCATGGATGAAAAAAGCGCAGAAGTACTTTCCCAGCAATACAACATCATAGCAATGGTCATTTTCTGTGTCAGCCGTTTTATCTGCACTTTTATCCTGCGTTATCTCAATGCCGGAAAATTATTGATGATTCTTGCTATCTTCGGAGGTCTTTTCACATTGGGCACCATCTTCCTTCAAAACATTTTCGGACTCTACTGTCTGGTAGCAGTTTCCGCCTGTATGTCACTGATGTTCCCAACCATTTACGGTATTGCCTTGAAAGGTATGGGAGACGACGCCAAATTCGGGGCAGCCGGTCTTATCATGGCTATTTTGGGAGGTTCCGTCCTGCCTCCGTTACAGGCATGCATTATTGACATGAAGGAAATCGGTTGGCTTCCGGCTGTCAATGTTTCATTCATTCTGCCATTTATCTGTTTCCTTGTGATTATCGGATACGGATATCGCACAGTGAAAAGAAACTGGTAAAATAAAGATAAATATCGACCTTTTACTTTGAAAGCAAAAAAAAGAGTATGCCTCTTTCGGAAGACATACTCTTTTTTTATACTTTTGTGAAATAACCATGTTATGTAAAAATGACTATAACGGAAAACATTCGAAAAGAGTTACAGACTTTAGTAGATTCCAAGTATCAGGAGTTCCATTCTGCCCTAGTTCCCGGGACGGAAAATATTCTAGGTGTACGCATTCCACAACTGAGAGTAATGGCTAAAGAAATAGCCAAAAGAGATGATTGGCGTATATTCATCGAGGCAACCGATACCAAGTTTTATGAAGAAGCTATGCTTCAAGGAATGGTTATCGGACGATCTAAAACGGCACTTGACGAACAAATGAAATACGTAAAGAGATTTGTTCCCCGCATCGATAATTGGGCAGTTTGTGACATATTTTGCGGCGAGCTGAAGACTGCCGTAAAAAAAGGAAAAGAAACAGTATGGCAATTTATACAGCCTTATTTAAAATCCCCCCAAGAATTCGAGTTACGTTTCGGAATTGTAATGCTTTTCCATTATATAGATGAAGAACATATTGACCTACTGTTGAAATACGCCGACTCATTCTGCCATGACGCTTATTATGCACGTATGGCTATAGCTTGGATGATATCAATCTGTTTCGTTAAGTTCCCCGAAAAGACAATGGAACATCTGAAACATAGTAAGCTGGATAACTGGACCTACAATA
Organism: Bacteroides sp. NSJ-39; assembly: GCF_014287315.1. Taxonomy (NCBI): domain Bacteria; kingdom Pseudomonadati; phylum Bacteroidota; class Bacteroidia; order Bacteroidales; family Bacteroidaceae; genus Bacteroides; species Bacteroides sp. NSJ-39. The sequence continues at coordinate 86,164 of NZ_JACOOB010000017.1, forward strand.
AATCATTACAGAAAACGATCGAATCTCTCCGCGTAGATAAAAGAACTAAAGATGTTCTTCGAAGTATGAAAAGGCGTTAATCTGCGTTTTGTTATTCATTATGACCTCTTTATCTTTTTCCTTCTACTTCTGCGTCTCTGCTGCTTACGGCGACTGTAACGTTGCCATCTCTTATAAATCATCCAACCACTCATCAAGGCAACGACAACAAAAATAAGGATAGTGATACCGACTCCCAGATTATCTCCTTTGATACGCGACCAAATATCAAGAACTTCTTTTGTCTTATCACCAAAATCACGAATCATGGCACAACGTTCCACTACTTTGCGATCCGGATATTGTATCTTATCAATCTGTATACTATCGGCATCCAGCCCAAAGAAATAACTCAAGTCGGAAAAATATGTGAGAGTGGTGTCTTGCTTTTCTTCCAAAATCTCAGGAGTAGCAACCGAACTTACATAGCCGCAGAAATCCATATTGCGCAAAGCAATGTCCGGACGGCACATGAAGTTAATAAAATAACTGGCTGCTTTCGGATTCTTCGCATATTTAGGAATCACCCAACCATCGTACCATATATTACTCCCCTCTTCAGGAACCACATAATCCAAGTCCACTCCTACCGCATTGGCTTCCTCAATTGCCCATATCGCATCACCACTCCACGTCATATTCAGCCAGGCTTTGTTTTTTGTCATCATTTCCTTGCCAAAGTCCGCTTCCCAGCCGGCAATATTCGGTTTCAACTCTTTCAGATATTTCTCCGCCAACTCCATCGCACGCGGAGAGTAATCGTTCATCAGTTCCTCCACCGTCACCGTTCCTTCTTCCAACTCTTTCGCATGGGCATAAATGATAGCAGTACCGTATGCATCACGATAACTATCTTTCATCAGTATTTTTCCGGCATACTTCCTATTCCAAAGACACTCCCATGAGGTTGCGACCGAATCGGGAATATATGCACGGTTATACAGGATTCCTGCTGTTCCCCACATATAACATACCGCATAACGGCTCGCTTCCTCTCCCGGTTGGCTCAGCTTATTGATTTGCTCACGGATAAATGGAGCTACATTCTGCATATAATTAGGAGAATGGGCAAAATTCGTATCAATGGGCAAAAGCAAATGTTTCTTCAACATACGCTCAATAATATATTCCGAAGGGCATACCACATCGAAGTCCTCATGGCCTTTCTCTATCTTTGTCAACATGATTTCGTTGATGTCGAATGTCTGATAAACGATACGGATATTCTCCCCCGTCTGCTCCTTATAATACGCTTGAAAATCTTCGAGTACACTATCTCCGATATAATCCGCCCAATTATAAATCTTGAGAATCCGCTCACGGGGCTCGCCGGAGTTGTAACACCCGGCCAAACTCAACACTAACAGGATAACAGGAATTATCTTTTTCATCTTATTTACGTAGTAGTACATTTAGTAATCCGTTAATCTTTTTTCTTCGCTTTCCCTGCCCGGTAATTAATCGCAATAAGCAATGCCAGCACTACAACAAAAATAATGGCTGAAAGCGGGCGAAGTTCCGGTGTCAGCCCTCCTTTACGGGCATCGGCATAAATATAGGTAGAAAGCGTCTCCAATCCTTGATTGCCGATGGTAAATACAGTCACGGCAAAATCATCAATAGACAGAGTCAATGCCAGCATGAATCCACTAATCATCCCCGGACGAATCTCAGGAACAATCACTTTCCACAGGGCTTGCATAGGAGTAGCTCCCAAATCGAGGGCAGCCTCATAAATATTCGGGTTCATCTGTTTCAGACGAGGTAAAACGCTCAACACAACGTATGGTGTACAAAAAGTGATATGAGCAAGCACTACGGTAGTATATCCTTGCGTGATCCCCACTGAAACGAACAAAAGGAAAAGCGAAATACCGGTAATAATATCTCCATTCAGAATAGGAATACTATTCACAAAACCAATCGCCTTACGCGAACGGGATTTCATGTTAAAGATGCCGATAGCGGCCACACTCCCCAACAACGTAGAGGCGGTTGCAGCAAGCAGAGCGATAGTGATCGTATTAATCAAGGCATTCATCAAAGAGTGATGTGTGCCCGTAGTGAAAAGCGAGGTATAAAGCTTAGTGGAAAAGCCCGTCCAGTTGCCCAGTACTTTTGCTTCGGTAAATGAATAGATGACAATAATCACAATAGGAGAATAAAGCAACAACAGCAATATCCATAAATAAGCCTGAGCCAGTATCTTCTTTACCATAATCCTCCTCCTTCGTTAGCGTTATCTTTATCATCCGTACTGAACAAGGAAGTAGCTGCAATCAGCAACAGCATGATAAGCGAAAGCGCCGCCCCGTAGTTCCACATACTATTATTGATATTCTCCTGAATCGTTGTACCGAAAAGTTTGATATTGTTCATTGTCAACAGTTCGGCAATGGCAAAAGTCGAAATCGTCGGCATAAACACCATCATGATACCACTCATGACTCCCGGCATAGAAAGTGGAAGAACCGCTTTCAGAAAGACTTGCAGAGGATTGGCTCCCAAATCTTGCGCAGCCTCAATATAACTATGATCCATCTTCTGCAAAGTGTTGTAGATAGGATAAATCATGAAAGGGATAAAATTGTAGACCATACCGAATATCAATGCCCCCTCACCCAGCGGCACACTGAAAAAGTCGAATAAGGCAACAGTAGCTAACGTACGCACCAGGATATTTACCCACATCGGCAGGATAAACAGAACCACCATCGTTTTAGAACGGTTCAGTTTACTGTTACTCAATATCCAAGCTGCGGGATACCCTAACAAAATACAAACAATAGTAGTGATAATAGCAATACCGATAGAGTAGACAAAGGTATTGATAGCTTCGGGATGTTCGAAGAATTTCTGAAAGTTGGCGAGCGTCAAATGACCGTTATCATCAGTAAATGCATACACAACAATTAAGAACAACGGTATGACCACAAAGATCGCTGAAAAAATAATGTAAGGGAGAGTCCAACTCTTACGTGATGACAAAAACACTAAAAACCTCTTATTCACTTCCTTTCCTGTTAATCGGTTATTTTAACTACACGAATGGCATCCGGGGGGATAGTGATACCTACGCGGTCGCCATCGTCCCATACATCATTCGTATCTACAAACACATTCTCGTCCCAGTCGGACAACACAGTCAAATGATAATGATCTCCCTTATAAAGGATAAACTTCACCTCACCTGTCAACGCCCCGTCTTCCTCGTTATCCTGAAGAATCACTTTATCAAAGTCTACTTCCACCTTAACGTTTGTGTCAGGTTCTATGTTTTCCACCGGAGTACATTCAAAGCTACAGCCAAGAAATTCCACATGAGTAGCATCCAGCATTTTCCCTTCGAAAGTATTGCATACACGCTCTTTCTTCATGATATGAATATCAAACGGTTTTACCAGCAGCCCCACTTCCACTCCTACTTCAAAATGATGATAATCCTGCACAAGGAATTCATAACCACCACAAAGTACCGTCATTTCATAATGTACACCTTTGAATATGGAAGTCTCCACCACTCCGGTCAATTGTGCCATGTCGGATACTGGGAAAATATACAAGTCTTCGGGACGGATCACGACATCTACCGGAACATTCTCACCAAACCCCTCGTCTACACATTCGAACTCCGTGCCACAGAAACGAACGAGTTTATCATGAATCATTGTACCATTCAAGATGTTACTTTCTCCGATAAAATCCGCCACAAACGAGTTGATAGGCTCATTATAAATATCGATCGGCGTACCTATCTGCTGAATCTTTCCTTCGCTCATCACAACAATCGTGTCGCTCAGCGTAAGCGCTTCTTCCTGGTCGTGAGTGACGTACACAAACGTAATTCCTAAAGATTTATGCATTTCCTTGAGCTCCATTTGCATATCCTTACGCATTTTCAGGTCAAGTGCCGCCAAAGGTTCATCCAAAAGTAATACTTCCGGCTCATTGACAATGGCACGGGCAATAGCGACACGTTGTTGCTGGCCACCGGAAAGAGAATCAACATCACGATATTCATAATCCGTCATCCCTACCATCTTCAAAGCTGCTTTCACTTTCTTCTGAATGGTCTGTTTCGGTGTTTTCTTCAGCTTCAAGCCGAAAGCAATATTGTCATATACATTCAAATGCGGAAACAGGGCATATTTCTGAAACACCGTGTTCACCGGACGCTTATGGGGAGGAGTTTGTGTTATTTCCTTACCCGAAATTCGGATCTCGCCCTCTGAAGCTGTCTGGAAACCGGCTATGAGACGTAACAATGTGGTTTTTCCGCAACCGGAAGGTCCAAGTATCGTGACAAACTCGCCCTTCTTCACGTTCAGACTCACATCATCCAATGCCGTTTTCTCGCCAAAATACTTCGATACATGGCTCACCTCAATGATGGATTTATCTTCTTGCATATTCATACTAAAGTTTGGGTTGCAAAGGTACACATTTCTGCGGTTTTCACCTACGTGTTAATCTAATATAACAGTGTTTTTCGAGGCCAGATAGAAAAATAATCTATCTTTGCATAAATATTTATTCACTAATCTTACAAAAGCATGAAAAAATTAAGTTATTTAGTCATTGCAACGGCAGCTTTAGGTATGGTAGCTTGTACCGGTGGAAACAAAGCCGGCTATGTTGTTACAGGTACAGTAGAAGGTGCAGCCGATGGTGACACCGTTTATCTTCAAGAAGCTAATGGTAGAAATCTGATCAAACTCGATACAGCTGTGATCTCTAAGGGTACGTTTACTTTCGAAGGAACACAAGATTCGGTAGTAAGCCGTTATGTCACTTGCGAAGTAAACGGAGAACCGTTGATGATTGATTTCTTCCTCGAAAACGGAAAGATCAATATTGCCTTAAGCAAAAAAGATGACTCTGCTACCGGTACAGCCAACAATGACGCTTACCAGGAACTCAGAGGACAGATCAATGATATCAGCAAAAAGATGAATGCCATCTATGAAGCAATGGGTGACACTACATTAAGTGACGAACAAAAAGAAGCGAAACAGAAAGAAGGCGCTCAATTGGAGGAACAATATGACAATGCTATCAAAGAAGCTGTAAAAAAGAATATTACTAACCCAGTAGGAGTATTCTTGTTCAAACAGACTTTCTACAACAATTCCACTGCCGAAAATACAGAATTGCTGGAACAAATCCCGGCTAATTTTCAGAACGATGAAGCAATCGTGAGAATAAAAGAGCTGACTGACAAGCAGAAAAAAACTGCCGTTGGTACGAAATTCATTGATTTCGAGATGAAGACTCCAGATGGAAAACCTGTAAAACTATCGGATTACGTAGGTAAAGGTAAAGTGGTATTGGTTGACTTCTGGGCAAGCTGGTGCGGTCCTTGCCGTCGTGAAATACCTAACCTGGTAGAGACTTATGCCAAATATAAAGGTAAAAACTTCGAAATCGTAGGTGTATCTCTCGACCAGGATGACGCTGCATGGAAAGATGCCATCAAAAAGCTGAACATGACTTGGCCGCAAATGTCCGACCTTAAATTCTGGCAGAGTGAAGGTGCACAACTTTATGCTGTAAACAGTATTCCTCACACTGTTTTGATTGACGGCGAAGGTACTATTATCGCACGTGGTCTCCATGGAGAAGAACTACAAGCCAAAATAGCAGAAGTTGTAAAATAAGTCACCGCTATTAATCTGTGGTGGAACAGACTGTGTTGAAGCTCTTTGTAGCAAACAGAAAAAATTTAGCCCCTGCATCCTCAGAGATTGCAGGGGCTAATTTTTATATCTAAAGTAGCAGGGAGAATCCTCCCCCCTACCTTACATTTTCAATTAAACGAACCAGCGAACATAGCAGAAGTCCTGACGATGTGGAAGTTCTGGATTTTTTGGGAACATACGGTAAGACACCTTGAAGCTACCTGCATTCGACAGGCTATGTTTAACCTGGAATGTATACAAGTCGCCTTCTTTCTTTATCACATTAAACGGCTCTACCGAGTAAACATGTTGTTTACCGTCTGCAGTCGTATAAGTAGTAACCAATTCCAGTCCTACTGCATCATTCAGACCTTTTTCATCGATTACATAAGTGATTGTATATTCTTTTCCGCTTTCGATATCGCCTTTCTTCAGTTCTTCTACCTTATCGCAAGATACGATTTCGATAGAATCCCATTTAGCAACCACTTCCTCTTTCCATGCTGCGATTTCTTTCGCTTTCGCATTGTCATTGGCAGCCAAAGCGTGGAAACGTTTTGCTTGCTTGCAATAGAATTTGCTATAATAGTCATCCAATTGACGCTTCATTGTATAATGAGGAGCGATTTGTGCGATAGAATTCTTCACAACTTTAATCCAGCCTTCAGAATATCCCTTCTTGTTACGAGCATAATACAACGGCAGGATTTCCGTTTCAAGGATACTGTAAATAGTAGCAGCATCCAACTGGTCTTGATGTTCCTGATTCTGGTAAGTACGTTTTTCAGTCAACGCCCAACCTGCACCTTCACGGTAACCTTCCAGCCACCATCCGTCTAATACAGAGAAGTTAACAACACCATTCATCAAAGCTTTTTCACCGGATGTACCGGATGCTTCCAACGGACGAGTCGGAGTATTCAACCAGATATCAACTCCGGAAACCAAACGACGAGCCAACTGCATATCGTAGTTTTCGAGGAAGATAATCTTACCCAAAAATTCCGGACGGCGAGAGATCTCGATAATACGCTTAATCAAACCCTGTCCTGCTCCATCGTGCGGATGAGCCTTACCTGTAAACAGGAACTGAACCGGATAGTCAGGATTGTTCACAATCTTAGAAAGACGTTCCAAGTCGGTGAACAACAGATGCGCACGCTTGTAAGTAGCAAAACGACGACCGAAACCGATCAGCAATGCATTTGGATTGATTTTATCCATCAATGAAACGATACGCGAAGGATCTCCCTGATTCTTCAGCCAAGTATCGCGGAATGACTTACGGATGTAGTCAACCAACTTATTCTTCATGGTCATACGAGTCTGCCAGATCTCCTCATCAGGCACATTGTAGATAGCTTCCCAAATCTTAGGATTAGACTGGTCGAACCAGAAGTTTTCATTGAAATATTTAAAGTACAATTTCTTCCATTCCGTTGCGCTCCAAGTCGGGAAGTGAACACCATTCGTCACATATCCCACATGGCTTTCTTCCGGGAAGTAACCTTTCCAGATAGAAGAGAACATTTCCTGAGACACTTTGCCGTGCAGCCAGCTTACACCGTTCACCTCCTGAGAAGTATTGCAAGCAAAAACAGACATACAGAAACGTTCGCCCTTGTCACCGGCATTGTTACGTCCCAAATCCATCAGGTCGTCCCAAGTGATACCCATTTTAGCAGGATAACCACCCATATATTTGCCAAACAGACCTTCATCGAAATAGTCGTGACCGGCAGGAACCGGAGTGTGAACCGTATAAAGAGAAGAAGCACGAACCAACTCGATAGCTTGATTGAAAGTCAATCCGGTAGCTACATAATCACAGATGCGTTGAACATTGATCAGTGCAGCGTGTCCCTCGTTACAATGATAAATATCTTTCTTGATACCTAGTGCTTTCAAAGTCAGGATACCACCGATACCCAACAGGATTTCCTGTTTCAAACGGTTTTCCCAATCCCCACCATAGAGCTGGTGAGTGATAGGACGGTCGAACTCGCTGTTCATTTCATTATCCGTATCCAGCAGATACAGAGAGATACGTCCTACATTTACACGCCACACGTTAGCATGAACATAATAATCCAGATAAGGAACGTCTACTACCAATGGCTTGCCGTCTGCATCGAGCACACGGTCGATAGGAAGCTGTCCGAAGTTCTGTGCTTCATAATTAGCAATCTGCTGTCCATCCATAGACAAAGTTTGCGTAAAGTAACCGTAGCGATACAAGAAACCTACCGCACACAAATCAACATTGCTGTCGGAAGCTTCTTTCAGATAGTCACCGGCCAATACACCCAGACCACCGGAATATATTTTCAGGACACTGCTCAGACCATATTCCATACTGAAATAGGCAACAGAAGGACGCTGGCTATCCGGCTTCACATCCATGTAGTCTCTAAATTTCGTATAAACTTCATTCATCCTTCTCAGAATCACCTTGTCTTTTGTCAAAGCTTCCAGCTTTTCATAGCTCATGCGTTCCAACAACAGCACAGGGTTCTGTCCACATTCTTTCCAAAGTTCCGGATCTAGATCTCTAAACAGTTCTGTCGCTTCAAAATTCCATGCCCACCAAATGTTGCGTGCAATTTCAGACAACTTCTCCAACTCTACCGGTATACGTGATTTCACAGTAACCTCTTTCCAGTTGGGAATATTCACATTACTAACTTTGATTTTCATAATGTTTTTTAATTAACTTATTGATAATAAATTTTCTCTTAACTAAGTTGACGCTTCATTGCATTGCGCAAAGCAATGTCATAAGCCTCATAATAATATTGTATAAAGTGTTTCCACAAAGCCTGTTCCGCTACTTCTGCGGCACGCTTGCGGATTTCCTTCACTTCTTTTTCTGTCTTATCGGCAAATAGTGTAATTGTATCTTTAATACCATCCGCCACTTCCGAATAATTATAGTCCGAACGGCGCAGCACCTCCACTCCATCGTTAATGCCTCGTTGGTTCTTCAGGCTATTTACCCAAAGTCCGAATCCGGCCAGATCTGTAGTGATTGTCGGCACATGGAATGCAACGCTTTCCAACGGAGTATACCCCCACGGTTCATAATAAGAAGCATATACGCTCAAATCCTGTCCGAGCAATATATCATAATAATCCTTATTCATGATACCGTCACGACCATCCAAGTAGCAAGGAACGAATACCACCTTCACTTTATCCTCCGGACGGTTGCCCATTCCAAGATATTTCAGCATATCCAACACCTGGTCATGCGTCATGTTATGCAGCCAATGGGTAATGAACGGCACTTCAAGCGGAGTATCAAAACTCTTCTTACTTTTCAGACGTTCCTGCAAATCTTCACGCGGATCACCTACCCAACCGGGGACATTGATAAACGCCAGCACATTCTTATGCAAGTTCTTATCCCTGTTCAGGCGGTTCAACGATTCCAGAAATACGTCGATTCCCTTATTCTTAAACTCATATCTTCCACTGGTTCCCACAATTAACGTATCATCGCCCAGATTTGTTCCCAACAATTTGTTCGCTACATTCAACATCAAGGTACGCGCACGTTTACGCTTTCCGGTGAATGTACCTCCTTTCGGCACAAAGTCATCCTCGAAACCGTTCATAAGGATTACATCTGCCGGTTTATCCAGCAATTCCTTACATTCGTTGTTGGTAATTTCGCTTACTGTCGTAAAGCAATCCACATAATGCGCTGTCTGCTTTTCAATCGAATGCTTCGACTGCATATTCAGTTCCTGAGCCATCTGGTCACCATTGTAAGCAAATAGATAATCATACAACGGTTTGTTGTTACCAGCAATTGAACGGCCGATAGAAGTAGCGTGGGTTGTAAAAATAGTAGCCACCTCAGGCACAGCTTCCTGTACATAAAGCGCTCCCATTCCGGTCATCCATTCGTGAGCCTGGTATACCACCTTATCCGTCTCTGTCAAGTTATAACGATAGAAACTCTCTACCACTTTTCCCGCAGCGTACGAAAACATGGAAGCTTCGTCGTAATCGCCATAAGCGTGCAACGAATCTACTTGATAACGATTCCACATTTCAGTGTATATATCGTTCTTTTTCTCAAAAAAAGGTTGGAAATCAACAAGAATGACTATGGGTTCACCGGGGATATTCCATCGTCCGACACGAACAGAAAGTTCATCTTTCTCAAGCGCATGCTTCTTCCAAGCAGCACACAGATTATCCGACTCGATGAACAGAGGGTTTTCCTTTCCTTGCCACACATCGGGACCTATGAAAAAAATTCTGTCACGAAACTTTTCCTGCAATGTATTTGCCCGGGTCGACAAGACCGTATATATCCCTCCTACTTTATTACATACTTCCCAGCTGGACTCGAAGATATAATCGGGGGTTAATAAATCTTTTACCATATAATATATTAAAACTCTTTTTAGTATGCGGGTGCAAAAGTACACATTATTCTTTGAAAAATAATACTTTATGCAAAAAAGATGAGTTAAGAAGAAGAAAGAAAGAACCTCATCCAGTAAAAAAAGAATATCCCCCTGCATATGCAAAGCTCCATATACAGGGGGATTGAATGTTTTTTATTAGGAATATTCCTGCAGAAAAAATTATGCTAATGCACTACCGATCAAGAAGGTTGCAGCTAGAGCAACGATAGCATAAAGTTCCGGGAATACAGCAAGAATCAATGTGTTGCTAAATACATTGTGTCCCTGACCGATAGCAGCGATACCGTTTGCACAAACCTGTCCTTGACGGATAGCCGAGAACAAAGCCACCAAGCCTAAAGCAATACCTGCACCCAAAACGGCAGACGCCTGAATAGCTGTAATCTCAGGAGTTAAAATACCAAAAATAGTTTGGAACATAAAATAACCGGCAAAACCGTAAAGTCCCTGTGTACCCGGAAGGGCTGTCAATACAAGGAAGTTACCGAATGCACTGTCGTTCTTTTTCAATGCTCCGATAGCAGCGTTACCTGCAATAGTTACTCCGTAAGCACTACCAATGCCCGACAAACCAACCATAACCGCGATGCCAATATAGGCAATAAACAAATTCATTTCCATAATCTTATTCTATTTTTATTGTTTAATTCTTAAAATATTAATTTTTAATTTTTAAAAGGTTTGTACTCTTTACCGCCTCCTTCGTATCCGGAATTCTTGAAAAACTCGACAAACGTCAGACGCATCGGGTGAACCATTGCACCGAGTACATTCATAAAGATATTGATGGCATGACCGATAACGAATATCAGTACCATCACGATAGGACCTGCTATTACATTATCCGGACTCATACCTACTGCCAGACTGTTGAACACTCCTGCCAGAATACCTCCGGAAAGTCCGAGAGCAAACAGACGGACGTATGACAGGACATCACCCAACAAACCGGTAGCCATATTGTACGAATCCCACAACCCCAGTCCGATATTCAGGAAAATGTTCTTTCCCGGACTGTTGTAAAGGAAGATCATAGCAGCCGAAATTCCCAGAATGATAAGGTGCACTGTGCCTCCCATCGGCATTACTTCCGGTAACAGAGCCGAAACAGCCATCGAAACCAACAAAATAATCCATCCTATTGTCGCCACCGCATATTTGAAGCCAAACTGAATCGTCTGATTTACCGCTTTCAGCACCATGCCGAACAAAATCTGGACAGCACCCAAAATCAACGACAACTGGAACATATCATTGTTATCCATCAGAACAGCGTGTTTCAAACGTTGAACGATAGGCCAGTCCAGATCGTAAATATTCGCTCCGAAGAACGTACCCGTCAGCAAACCGCAGAAGAAGGTCGAAACAGCCAATACTTGTATCAATGACAAGATTGATTTTGTAGACGGAGTCAGTTTCTTCGCTATCAACCGATATGCCGTAGCTCCCAAGAACAGAAATAAACCATATCCCGAATCTCCTAGACAAAGTCCAAAGAAAATCATAAAGAACGGAGCAAAGAACGGTGTCAAGTCCAGCTCATTATATTTCGGAAGCATATACAATTTACAAATCGGTTCAAACCAGGCAAAGAATCCTTTGTTGTTCAATCGGATAGGAACATTATCGCCCGGAACCGGATCAGTAATTTCATAATACACATGTGCGTCATTCAGGTAAGCCTCGATTTCCACTTGACTGAATGCAGGAGCCCATCCTTCAATCAACATCAGTTTATCACCGGCGGCCTGTTCGGAACTCAGCACGACTTTAGAGAATTCAATCTGTCCCTGCAATTCTTTCAAGGCAGCCTTCAAAGAAGGAATTTCCGTCTCAGACAATGCAACGAGCTTCTTCTCATTCTCTTCGATCGCCTGTTCCGTCGTATCATACATCGTTTCAAGGCGTGCCAAAGAGTATGCTGGAAGTTTTGCCTGCTCCACATCCAAGTCCACCTCCTGTCCGGCTTTCGTTACCGTGACAAAGAATACTTTGGAAGAAATACGGTTCACAATCATCGCATTGTATTCCGTCTCCCACTCTTCTTTGTAGTTTCCTTCCGAGCAGCTATAAAAACCGATCACATAACCAGCATCTTTCAATTTCTGAATATCTGTCGGCTCAAAGTTTCCCCACGCTTCCAACGCTTCTTTTTCTTTCGCATAGCTTTGTAGCTGTTGAGACAACTTCCCGTGTTCCGTTTGCAAAGTATCCACTTCATCCAACACTTGCATCCCGCGTCCGGCTGTTCCACCTTCCGTTGCAATCACGGCATTCTTCTCATGCTTCTGATTCTGGAGCAACTTCATTGTAGCTGCCAGGCGGTTGGAAAGACGGATATTCTCCTGCAGTTCCGTGTTATCGGCAACCCCTTGCTGTTTTTCCACAATGTGGACTACACCAAGTTCACGCAGACTGTTCAGAAAATCTTCGTACTCCTTGTGATAAACCAGGAATGTGAGTTTCTTCATTTTCGTAATCATGCCTCTACCTCCTTCCTTTTTTCCTGATGGGACTTCATGATCTTTTGCGAAGACTTCGACAGATTCTCTTCATCTTCCATAAATCGCTTGATCTTTCGCAATGCATCCTGATAGCCCGGTATCTGTACCTTCTCAAAAAGATTCACTTTCTGAGTGGTCTTTTTCCTTGCATGTTCTAACAAATTCAGCTTGGCGAGCATAAATTCACGTTCAATGGCCGTATGTGCAAGCTCTTCCAACAAGTGTATACCGTCGGCATACCATTTGGGAGCGTTAAACATACTGTACGGACGTATCTCGAACTCTACATTTTCGAGCAACGGCACGCGCACACCCGCAATTTTCTTCACGCCAAGATGAACATCATTCACCTTTATTAATGAAGCATCAAACTCATTCCAAAGGGCGAACATGGCTTCATAGGCTTGAATCTGTTCTTCGAGCCTATCCTCCAGATCGGCAGCTTCCGTTTTACAGCGTTTCACTTCCATGCGGAGGGCGCTTTCCTTATTCTTGATGATAGGAAGCGTGCGCACCCGCACTTTCAGTTGCTTTTCGAGCTGCTGAAGAGAGGTCTTGTTATATTGAAACTTTATAGCCACGTTGTCAATTACTAATTATAAATTATTAATTACAAGTTTATTATTATTCGCCTTTTGGCCAGTATTGATCCACCAAGTCTTTCTTGATATTTACTTCTTCCGGACGGAAGTACTTGCCGAACAAGCCCCAAGCCACATCCAGCATTTCAGTAGTATCCAGATTGACATCGATAGCCAACAACTGATTGGAATAATCTTTTGCAAAAGCCAGCGTACGCTCGTCGTAGTTCGTCAAGTCGAAACCGTTTTCCATCTTTGTCTTGGCGTTAGCAGCGTCGGCATACAGACGTACAGCGGCATTCATCACCTGTGGATGGTCTTTACGCGTCTTTTTTCCGGTAACCAACTGTTTCAAACGAGACAATGAACGGAACGGGTCAACAATAACCTTACCGATATCACTGTCACGACGCAAGAACAACTGACCTTCGGTGATGTAACCCGTATTATCAGGTACAGCGTGTGTAATATCTCCACCGGACAACGTAGTCACTGCGATAATAGTAATTGAACCACCGGAAGGGAACTGCACCGCTTTTTCGTAAATCTTTGCCAAATCCGAATAAAGCGAACCCGGCATAGAGTCTTTCGAAGGAATCTGATCCATACGGTTGGATACGATAGCCAACGCATCGGCGTAACTGGTCATATCCGTCAACAGTACCAAGACTTTCTCATTATTGTTTACAGCGAAATACTCGGCTGCAGTCAATGCCATATCCGGAATCAACAGACGTTCCACCGGAGGATTCTCGGTCGTATTCATAAAACTCACGATACGATCGAGCGCACCGGCATTAGAGAACACATTCTTAAAGTACAGGTAGTCATCATTCGTCATACCCATACCGCCGAGAATAATCTTATCCGTTTCGGCACGCAACGCCACGTTTGCCATAACCTGGTTGAAAGGCTGGTCCGGGTCGGCGAAGAACGGAATCTTCTGACCGGACACCAACGTATTGTTCAAATCGATGCCGGCAATACCTGTTGCAATCAGTTCCGACGGCTGTTTACGTCGAACCGGATTCACAGAAGGTCCGCCAATCTCCACTTCCTGGCCTTCAATTTCCGGACCTCCGTCGATCGGATCACCGAAAGCATTGAAGAAACGTCCTGCCAACTGCTCACTTACTTTCAATGTCGGTGATTTTCCGAGAAACACTACTTCGGCATTGGTCGGAATACCTTCCGTACCCTCAAATACCTGCAAAGTGACATCGTCACCGGCAATCTTAACCACCTGCGCCAGTTTACCATCCACAGTGGCAAGCTCGTCATACCCTACTCCCGTCGCTTTCAGCGAACAGGTAGCTTTGGTAATCTGAGTAATCTTGGTATATATCTTTTGAAAAGCTTTTGTTGCCATCTTTGATAATTAAAAATTATAAATTTAAGATTATGAATTGATACTTCTTTCGGCAATCAGTTCTTTCAGTTGTTGCCGGAATCCTTCATACTGCTCAGACTTGAACTTAGAATAGTTCATCTGCTTACAGATATTAATCATCTTCTTGAAGTAATCCATTACTTCGTTGAAGTTATCAAATTCAAACTCCGTATGACAAATGTCAATTACCATGTTCAGAATATCTTCCTGACGTTCCATCGGAGTTACCGCATCAATTTCGTCGAATGCATCCTGCTGCAGAATAACAAAGTCGATCAATTCCGATTTCCAGAAAATAACGTGATATTCTACCGGTACACCATCGTCACCAAGAATATTGATCTGCTCGGCAATTTCTTTACCACGCTGCAAACGTGTTTTCAGTTCATTGACCTTACCAATCCATTCACCGTTGATGTGCTCTTTGATGTATGCTTCAAATTCCGGATATTCGATATATTTAGAATAAGAATCGATCGGATTCACAGCCGGATAACGTTTCTTATCGGCACGGTCCTGTTCCAAAGCATAGAAACAACGTGCTACTTTCTTCGTATTTTCAGTCACAGGCTCTTTCAAGTTACCACCGGCAGGAGATACCGTACCGATGAAAGTAATCGAACCTGTTTCGTCATTGTTCAGTTTCACATATCCCGCACGACCGTAGAAGTTGGAGATGATAGCCGAAATATCCATCGGGAAAGCATCCGGACCAGGCAACTCCTCCATACGGTTGGACATCTCACGCAGAGCCTGCGCCCAACGGGAAGTTGAGTCAGCCATCAACAGAACCTTCAGTCCCATTGAACGATAATATTCCGCCAGTGTCATTGCTGTATATACGGAAGCCTCGCGGGCAGCCACCGGCATATTGGAAGTATTAGCTATGATAATGGTACGTTCCATCAACTTACGTCCGGTATGCGGGTCAACCAGTTCCGGGAACTCCGTAAAGATTTCCACCACCTCATTGGCACGTTCACCACAAGCTGCAATAATTACGATATCCGCTTCCGCCTGTTTGGAAATGGCATGCTGAAGTACGGTCTTACCTGTACCGAAGGGTCCGGGAATAAAGCCGGTACCACCTTCCACAATCGGATTCAATGTATCGATTACACGTACCCCCGTCTCCAACAATTTGAAAGGACGCGGCTTTTCCTTATAGTTCGTCATGGCACGTTTCACCGGCCATCTCTGAATCATAGTAACAGGAATATCGTTTCCTTCCTCATCTGTCAAGACTGCAATCGTATCTTCTATCTTATAATCACCTTCCGGCATGATTGTTTTCACGGTAGCCGTTCCTTTCATCGTGAACGGAGCCATCATCTTCAACGGCTGAAAGTTCTCGTCCACCTGCCCCAGCCATGCGGAAGCCTGCACTTTATCACCTGCATTTACCAACGGTACGAAGTGCCATACACGCTCTTTATCCAATGGATATGTATATTGTCCTCTTTTCAGGAAAACGCCATCCATTTTGTCAAGGTCATTTTGCAGACCGTCGTAGTTTTTCGATAACATACCCGGACCTAACGTCACTTCGAGCATGTGTCCTGTAAATTCGGCTTCAGCACCCACTTTCAATCCACGTGTACTTTCAAACACCTGGACATATACATGTGAACCTACAACCTTAATCACCTCCGCCATCAACTTATCGCCGCCGGTCGAGATATAACAAATCTCATTCTGAGCTACCGGTCCGTCAACGACGAGGGTCACCATGTTGGCAATAACGCCACTAACAGTTCCTTTTGTTGCCATATATTTTTAATAATTTATTATCTGAATTCTGCAGGAATCTGCACTTCGTTCTTTAGTGATTCGATGATACTCCTGAACAATTGATTTCCTCTTTCCTTATCCAATGAAATCCACCGTTCAATCATTTCCAGCTTTAACAAGAAAGCGAAAATACGTTCAATGGTGAAATAATCGAAGAAGGTAGCATCTTCCATCCAGTTCCACCGCAAAGTGTCGAGCTTCTTCTCACGTTCCACCAATTCTGTAATCTCACTGATTTTCACCAACGACTCAAAAACATCCACCTCACCGGACAGTCCGAAATCACGGGCGCTCGATGTACGTAATGCCTCGCATACCTCCGTATTTCCTACAATATTGGAGGCAATATCCCACTTGAATTTACGACAGGTAAATGCAACAAGAATATTATTGATGTTGAGGTTGAATTCAAACCAGGCGGAAACAAATTTATTTCCACATCTCATAGCATATTCGTAATACAATGCAGCCAAATAATCTTCCTGCAATACCGTACTTTCAGCCGGTGTATTCAAATAATCAACGATAAATGTAGAAAGATAAGCCGGGAAATCTTTCGGACTGATTTCTCCGCCTTCCCTTAGAATAGAAATATATTCGATAAGTTCTCCGGCAGAGTAGTTTCCCCGTTTGTCTATTTCCGCTTCTTTATCTTTGAGAAGTTTCAACACATTAGCATTATCAAACTTCAGATAAAACAAGTCGATCAACCTCCGGTCTGAAGCAGACAATCCGTTGTAGATTTCAGTTTTAAAATCAGCTACTGTGTAGCTCAGTTTACTGTCTTCCAGCGAAAGCTCCGGCAAACCTGCTACTAAGTAATAGTACTTACTACTCATAGTCGCTTTTTTTAAAATAGCATTTCTACTAACTGGGGACGCAAGAAAGCTTTGAAGTAATTCATGAATTCTTCTTCTCCGAAGTTCACTTTATAAGAACCGTCCGCCGGAGAAACAGTGAATAAAGTCTTGATACCGTTCACCTGCTGTATAGTCACTCCCTTATCCAACAATGCTTTTGCGTGAGCTGCAAAATACTTTTTCAGTGATTCCGCATCGGCAGTGGAAATAACAATGGGTTCATCCACACTCCATTTTGAAGCCAATGCAACGATAAACGCATTCAGATAATCTTTATCCTGAGCGAAGTCCTTCACAGAAGCAGTTACTAACTTGTCAGTTACCATAGTAGCAACCTCAGATTTGAGTGCATTTACAGCCTGACCGGCAAACAGTTTTAACTCTGATTTTGTATTTTCCACCAATTCGTCAGCAGATTTACGAGAGGAATTAACGATTGATTCTGCCTCTTTGCGTGCATCCTCAATAATTTTTTTTGCTTCTTCCTGAGCATTCGCGATAAGTCTCTGCGCTTCTTCGTTTCCTTTTTCCACGCCTTCACGATAAATCTTATCGGTCAACTCTTGAATTTTGTTTTCCATATCAACAGGAGTATTTAGTATTATTACTATATTAATTGTGTACCTTTCTTAGATTCTCGCCAAATTTACAAAAATCAATTTGATAAAAAAGAGAAAGATGGAAAGAAAAAAGGTAACCTTGCAAAAAAATCACAGTTATATACCAATTTTATTCCATTTTTTCCCTTTTCGTATAACAAAATGACATTTATATTACTCAAACGAGAAAGCAAATATAGTGAATCTAAAAGAGAGATGAAAACAAACAAATACCGAAACGGACAAACGGGACACTCAAACGGATATATCAAAGATTAAAAAACACAGAAAGCCCCTTGATTCGTTGCTGAATCAAGGGGCTTCTTAAAAAACGGCGGCTACCTACTCTCCCACTGTTACGCAGTACCATCGGCGTGACGAGGCTTAACTTCTCTGTTCGGAATGGGAAGAGGTGGAACCCTCGTGCTATAACCACCTGAATAAAT
>NZ_JACOOB010000018.1:0-79309 GCF_014287315.1 Bacteroides sp. NSJ-39
TGTATGCCATTCAGGAAAAGATTTTCAAACAGAGCCTGCCCGATATATCCCTTGTCTGCACATAGTTTTCCTTTGATGTTTTCCAGAAACTTACCTTGCTTCAACGGTTCCCGGTCATCCACGTTTTCAGGCGTGAACATGAAATTGAGGATCTCTCCTTTATCATTGATTATCAGATGCAGCTTGAATCCGAAGAACCATCCCATTGAACATCTTCCACGCTCGGCAAGTCCCTCAAATGTCTTATGAGTAAGGATTCTTTGGTTACGACAAACACGTAAGGGAGTGGAGTCGACAAAACTGATGCCGGTACAGGTTCCCTGCAGGACTTTCTTGATGAAGATGGTCAGTGGAAGCAGTACTTCCTTCTCCAGTTCCATAAAACGGTTATAAGAAACCTGACGCGGAAAAAGGTGTTTCAGATGTTTACAGACATATTCCTTATAGTAATGCTTGAAACTGCGGAAACCACCGGAGTGAAACAGGATGAGAATAACCATAATCTCAGCATCACTCATACGGTTGGGGTTGTTACGATGATTGGTCTTCTTATCCTTAATCATATATTTTTCCTGTGAAATGTAAATTCCTTGCAAAAATCATCGGCTATACAATAAATCTCTGTAACTTTAGACTCTGGAAACATAGCGGTAATCGTTTAAATGTTATAATTGGACACTATAAATTTAATGACTTTTATCGCTATGTTTCTAATTATAAGTGAAATATATTTATTCTTATATCGAACTCACGTTAATTAGCCCCCCTCATTAAATATTCTGGCGCACAGTTTGCGCATTTTGAATAAAAACCGTATATTTGCACGCAATAAATTTTAAACGCATAGCCCTATGTCATTTATTGCTGATAAGATTGTAATGGACGGGTTGACTTACGACGACGTATTGTTGATCCCTGCTTATTCTGAAGTTTTACCGCGCACTGTCGATCTCTCGACAAAGTTTTCAAAAAACATTGAGTTAAAAATTCCTTTTGTGACGGCTGCCATGGATACGGTTACCGAAGCGAAAATGGCTATTGCCATTGCTCGTGAGGGGGGTATCGGAGTGATTCACAAAAATATGTCTATCGAAGAACAGGCAAGACAAGTTGCCATTGTGAAGCGTGCCGAGAATGGTATGATTTATGACCCTGTAACGATTAAAAGAGGCTCTACCGTTCAAGACGCTTTGGACATTATGGCAGAATACAAGATTGGTGGTATCCCTGTGGTAGATGACGAAGGCTATTTGGTAGGTATTGTTACCAACAGAGACTTACGTTTCGAAAGAGATATGACTAAGCATATCGATCTTGTCATGACTCCGAAAGAAAAATTGGTGACTACTAACCAGTCTACTGACTTGGAGTCTGCTGCCCAGATTCTTCAGAAGCATAAGATTGAGAAACTTCCGATTGTCGGAATGGATGGAAAGTTGATCGGTCTGGTTACTTATAAAGACATTACAAAAGCAAAAGACAAACCGATGGCTTGTAAAGATGCCAAAGGTCGTTTGCGTGTAGCTGCCGGTGTGGGGGTTACTGCCGATACGTTGGACCGTATGCAGGCTTTGGTAGATGCAGGTGCGGATGCTATTGTCATTGATACGGCTCACGGACATTCGATGTACGTGATTGAGAAACTGAAAGAAGCTAAGAAACGCTTCCCTGATATTGATATTGTAGTAGGTAATATTGCTACCGGAGAAGCTGCGAAAGCATTGGTGGAAGCAGGTGCCGATGCGGTGAAGGTCGGTATCGGTCCGGGTTCTATCTGTACTACTCGTGTGGTTGCAGGCGTAGGCGTTCCGCAGTTGTCGGCTGTATATGATGTAGCGAAAGCCTTGAAAGGTACAGGTATTCCTTTGATTGCCGATGGTGGTTTGCGTTATTCGGGTGATGTGGTAAAAGCGTTGGCTGCCGGTGGATATTGTGTGATGATCGGATCATTGGTTGCCGGAACGGAAGAGTCTCCAGGTGATACAATCATCTTCAATGGTCGTAAATTCAAATCCTATCGAGGCATGGGCTCATTGGAAGCAATGGAGAATGGCTCAAAAGACCGTTATTTCCAAAGTGGAACGGCTGACGTAAAGAAATTGGTTCCGGAAGGCATTGCTGCCCGTGTTCCCTATAAAGGTACGCTTTTCGAAGTGGTTTATCAATTGACAGGTGGTTTACGTGCAGGTATGGGATACTGTGGCGCTGCTAATATTGAAAAACTTCATGACGCGAAGTTTACCCGTATTACCAATGCAGGGGTAATGGAAAGCCATCCGCATGATGTGACGATTACCAGTGAATCGCCTAATTATAGTCGTCCGGAATAATAAATATAAACGGTGAACTGTTAACGGTGAACGGTGAACAGGCTGTATGAATCAGCAGATGTTCGCTGCTCACCGTTTATTGTTTGTAAAATGAGAATTGATGATGAAAAGATGTTTGTTGCCGCTATGTGCCTGTCTCTTTGGAATTCTGGCTTTTGCGCAGGAAGATCCTGTGCTGATGCGTGTTAACGGGAGAGGGGTTTCCCGTTCGGAATTTGAATATTCGTATCATCATTATAGGGCAGGTGGGGGGAGGGATCTTTCCCCTAAAGAATATGCACTGCTGTTTTCTCAGGCAATACAGAAAGTTGAAGCTGCTAAGGCTATCAGACTTGATACAACTGCTGCCTTTCGCAAACAACACGAAGAGAATCGGATTAAGTTGATGGAGGATTGTCTGGTTGATAAACAGACGGTAGATAGCTGCGTTCGTGTTTCCTATCAGAAAATGGCACTGAAAGCACGTACTGGGCAAGTGCAAGTAATGCAGATTTTTAAGTATTTACCACAGACAATAACTTCCCGACATTTGGAAGAAGAAAAAGCTCGGATGGACTCTATTTATCAGGCTATCCGGAATCAGCCCGGATTGGATTTCTCTGCTTTGGTGGAATGTTATTCGGATGATAGGCAAAGCCGTTGGATTGGAGGATTGCAAACTACTGTTGAGTTTGAAAATATTGCTTTTGCTTTGTCGAAGGGAGAAATCTCCGAACCGTTTTTTACTCCTGCGGGAATCCATATTCTGAAGGTCATGGATAGGAAGGAGTTGCCTGTGTATGAGGACGTAGTCGATGGAATTGTACAGCGCATATTGCATAAGGAAATTCGGAATCAGGGGATCGGAAAAGTAATAGAGCGACTGAAAAGGGAGTGGAGGTATACTCCGAATCAGACAGGTATAGAGGAACTGTTGACAAAAGGAGATACGGAACGGACATTGTTTGCTATTGATGGGCAGGAGTATACAGGAGGTCGGTTCAAACAATTTGCTGCTTCCCATCCTATGACTGTGAAACGTCAACTTGAGGAATTTGTAGCAAAGTCTCTATTGGACTATGAAAGTAGAAATTTAGATAAAAAATATCCGGAGGCTCGGTACGCATTGCAAAAGGCGGATGAAGATTATCTTATAAAGGAAATGACACGGCAGAAAGTGGAGTTGCCTGCAATGAATGATCGGGTCGGATTGGCTACTTACTTTAAATTTCATTCATCTGATTACCACTGGGATAACCCTCGCTACAAAGGTGTTGTTCTTCACTGTGCCGATAAAAAGATTGCGAAGCGGGCAAAAAAGATGTTGAAGAAGTTACCTGCCGATGAATGGATGGATAAGCTCCGGCAAACTTTTAATACATCCGGAGCGGAAAAGATACAGATTGAACAGGGAACGTTTGCCGACGGAGAGAATAAATATGTCAATAAACTGGTTTTTAAGAGCGGAGATTTTGAACCTTTATTGTCTTATCCTTTTACTATAGTTGTCGGCAAAAAGCAGAAAGGTCCGGATGATTATCGGGAAGTAATAGACCGGGTGCGGAAGGATTATAGAACCTATCTTGACACGTGCTGGACGCGGGAATTGAGGGAGTCTGGTAAGGTTGAAATAAACCAAGAGGTTTTAAAAACAGTTAATAATAACTGATGTAACCGATTATTCACTATCTTCGTACCTTAAATAAGTAGATTTCAGTTGACAATGCGAATATTAGTCCTCTTACTGATTACCCTTCTCGGTTGTGGGGCGTGCAAGGAACAGCGCGACCACAAAGGAAAGACTCCTTTGGTAGAGGTGGACGGTAACTTTTTGTATAAAGAAGATTTGATGTCCGTGCTTCCTGTCGGGTTGTCAAAAGATGATAGTATTCTCTTCACCGAGCATTATATTCGTAGCTGGACGGAAGAAATCTTATTGTATGAAAAAGCGGCAAACAATATTCCGGACAATGTCGATGTGGACAAACTGGTGGAAAATTATCGGAAAGCGTTGATTATGCATACTTATCAGCAAGAATTGATAAACCAGAAGTTGACGAATGATATCTCCGAACAAGAAATTACGGATTATTACGGACAGAACAAGGAACTGTTCAAATTGGAGAATCCGTTGATTAAGGGGTTGTTTATCAAAGTGCCGTTGACGGCTCCCCAACTGAATAATGTGCGCAGGTGGTATAAATCTGATAAACAGGATGCTATTGAAAGTCTTGAAAAATATAGTTTGCAGAATGCGGTGAAATATGAGTACTTTTACGACAAATGGGTATCCGTGACGGATGTGTTGGATATGATTCCGTTGAAAGTGGAAGCTCCGGAAGAATATGTGAATAAACACCGTCAGATAGAATTGAAAGATACGGCATTCTGTTATTTCCTGAATGTGAGTGATTATCGTGGAGCGGGAGAGGAAAAACCGTATGAGTTTGCCCGTCCGGAAGTGAAAGACCTGCTGGTCAATCAAAAGCGGGTAGATTTTATGGAACGAGTGAAGAATGATCTCTATCAGCAGGCAGTAAGCAAGAAGAAGATTATATATAATTATTAAATACAAAGAATGAAGAAGTTTGTGAACTTTAGATTTGTTGTTACCCTTGTCTTGGCAGTATTTGCTAATGTGGCAACTTATGCTCAGGATAATGTGGTTGATGAAGTAGTTTGGGTAGTAGGTGACGAAGCTATTTTGAAATCAGATGTAGAAGAGGCTCGTATGGATGCCCTGTATAATGGACGCAGATTCGAAGGCGATCCGTATTGTGTGATTCCTGAAGAGATTGCCGTGCAGAAGTTATTTTTGCATCAAGCTAAGTTGGATAGTATTGAGGTTTCCGAAGCGGAGATCATCCAGCGTGTAGATATGATGACCAATATGTATATCCAGCAGATCGGTTCAAAAGAAAAAATGGAGGAATACTTCAATAAGACTTCGACACAGATTCGCGAAACTTTGCGTGATAATGCGCGTGACGGGTTGACAGTGCAGAAGATGCAGCAGAAATTGGTGGGAGAGATCAAGGTGACTCCGGCGGAAGTACGCCGTTACTTCAAAGATCTTCCGCAGGATAGCATTCCTTATATCCCGACACAGGTGGAAGTGCAGATTATCACGTTGCAACCGAAGATTCCTATCTCGGAAATTGAAGATGTGAAGAAGAAATTGCGTGACTACACAGACCGTGTGACAAAAGGGGAAATTGACTTCTCTACATTGGCGCGTTTGTATTCTGAGGATAAAGCTTCTGCCATCAAAGGTGGTGAGTGTGGATTTATGGGACGCGGTATGATGGATCCGGCCTATGCGAATGTAGCATTCAGCTTGCAGGATCCGAAGAAGGTTTCCAAGATCGTGGAGTCGGAATTTGGTTATCACATCATTCAGTTGATTGAAAAGCGCGGTGACCGTGTGAATACCCGCCACATCCTGTTGCGTCCGAAAGTATCGGAGAAGGAACTGACCGAAGCTTGCGCACGTCTGGATTCTATTGCTGACGATATCCGTGCGAACAAATTTTCTTTTGATGAAGCAGCAGCCGTTATCTCACAAGATAAGGATACCCGTAACAACCATGGTATCATGGTGAATGTTAATGAGCACTCGGGTATTACTACTTCTAAGTTCCAGATGCAGGATCTTCCACAGGACGTTGCCAAAGTTGTGGACAAGATGAATGTGGGAGAAATTTCAAAAGCCTTTACAATGATAAACGAGAAGGATGGAAAAGAAGTTTGTGCAATCGTGAAGTTGAAAACAAAGATCAATGGTCATAAGGCTACCATTGCGGAAGACTATCAGGACTTGAAAGAAATTGTAATGGATAAGCGTCGTGAAGAGATGTTACAAAAATGGATTCTGGACAAACAGAAACATACCTATGTACGTATCAACGAAAACTGGCAGAAGTGTGACTTCAAATACCCGGGTTGGGTGAAGAAGGATTGATGTTTAACAGCTTGATTTTATATGCTGAAACGAAATAAGAAAGATAAACAACAAGACAGGCATAGATGGCTCCTTATAGGCTTTCTATGCCTGTTTGGCGTATGTCTTGTGGCGCAAAATCCCAAGAAACCGGCAGACAAGAAACAACAACCGGCGAATAAGCAACAGTCGGAAAGTAAGAAGCAGCCGGAAAATAAAAAGACAAAGGTTTATTTGCTTCATGCGGATGAGGGACAGGCGGATAAACTGTCTCGTCCGGACGTGCAAGTACTGATCGGTAATGTGAAAATGCGCCATGACAGTATGTATATGTATTGTGACAGTGCGCTGATTTTTGAGAAAACCAATTCTGTAGAGGCTTTCAGTAATGTTCGTATGGAGCAGGGAGACACCTTATTCATCTACGGTGATTATCTATATTACGACGGAATGACGCAGATTGCGCAACTCCGTGAAAACGTGAAAATGATTAACCGTAATACGACTTTGCTGACGGATAGCTTGAATTATGACCGTCTTTATGATCTCGGGTATTACTTCGAGGGAGGAACTTTGATGGATGAAGAGAATGTGCTGACTTCCGACTGGGGGGAGTATAGTCCTGCTACCAAACAGTCGGTGTTTAATCATGACGTGAAATTGGTTAACCCGAAGTTTGTATTGACTTCCGATACATTAAGGTATAATACAGAGAACAAAATCGCAGTTATTCTCGGTCCTTCAAACATCGTTAGTGACAATAACCATATCTACTCCGAGCGTGGATTCTATAATACATTGACCGAGCAAGCCGAACTGTTGGACCGTTCCATTCTGACCAATCAAGGAAAGAAATTGGTGGGCGACAGTCTGTTCTACGACCGTGTTGCCGGTTATGGGGAAGCGTTCGACAATGTGAAGATGACGGATGCCATCAATAAGAATATGCTGACAGGAGATTATTGTTTCTACAATGAATTGACTGACTCCGCCTTCGCAACAAAACGGGCTGTGGCTATCGACTACTCACAGGGGGATAGCCTCTTTATGCACGGAGATACTTTGCAGCTGGTGTCTTACAATCTGAATACCGACTCGTTGTATCGTTTAATGAAAGCTTATCATAAAGTACGTATGTATCGTACAGACGTGCAAGGAGTATGCGATTCACTGGTTTATAATTCGAAAGATTCTTGTATGACCATGTATACCGATCCGATTCTGTGGAATGACGGTCAGCAGTTATTAGGTGAGGAAATCAAGATTTATATGAACGACAGTACTATTGATTGGGCACATATCATCAATCAGGCATTAACGGTGGAGATGAAGGATTCCATTCACTATAATCAAGTGTCCGGAAAGGAGATGAAGGCTTATTTCATAAATGGTGATATGCGTCATATCGAGGTAGTCGGTAATGTGCAAACGGCTTTCTATCCGGAAGAGAAAGACAGTACCATGACGGGATTTAACTGTTTGGAGGGCAGCGTGCTCCATCTTTATATGAAGGATAAGAAAATGGAAAAAGGGCTGTTTGTCGGCAAATCTAACGGAACGATGTATCCGATGGACCAAATCCCTCCTGACAAACTGCGTCTCCCTACTTTTTCCTGGTTTGACTATGTCCGTCCGTTGAATAAAGACGATATTTTCAACTGGCGTGGCAAACGTGCGGGAGAAACGTTGAAACCGACTACCGACAGGCGTCCAAAGACAGATAAGCGTAACTTAATTAATATGTAGCAGTATGGGAATGTTTAATTCGATGAGGAAACCCCGTGGCTTTAATCATCAATACATTTATGTAGACGAGCGTAAAGAGAAACTCGCCAAGATGGAAGAGAACGCTAAACGCGACTTGGGGATGTTGCCGGAGAAAGAATTTAATCCGGAAGATATCCGTGGTAAGTTTATCGAAGGAACTACCCACTTGAAAAGAAGAAAAGCAAGTGGTCGCAAGCCGATCTCTTTCGGAATCATATTGATTATCATTGCCTTTCTTCTTTATCTGTGGCATTATTTAGCAACAGGAAGCTGGAGTTTTTAATTTACGAAGTATGAGCGATATTATTCATTTGTTGCCGGATTCGGTAGCCAATCAGATTGCTGCCGGTGAAGTGATACAACGTCCGGCGTCTGTAGTCAAAGAGCTAGTGGAGAATGCAATTGATGCGGAGGCGCAAAATATACATGTGCTGGTGACTGATGCGGGAAAAACGAGTATTCAGGTTATTGATGATGGAAAGGGAATGTCCGAAACGGATGCCCGTCTTTCTTTCGAACGCCATGCTACATCCAAAATACGTGAGGCTTCCGATTTGTTTGCTTTGCGCACGATGGGATTTCGAGGAGAAGCTTTGGCTTCCATAGCCGCAGTGGCGCAGGTGGAGTTGAAGACACGTCCGGAATCAGAAGAGCTAGGGACAAAGCTGCTGATAGCGGGCTCTACAGTGGAGAGTCAGGAAGCTGTTTCCTGTTCTAAAGGAAGCAATTTCTCTATAAAGAATCTGTTCTTTAATGTGCCGGCCCGGCGTAAGTTTCTGAAAGCTAATTCCACCGAACTGAGCAATATCCTTGCTGAATTTGAACGGATCGCTCTCGTTCATCCGGAAGTTGCCTTCTCGCTTTACAGTAATGATTCCGAACTTTTCAATCTTCCCGTATCTCCGTTGCGCCAGCGTATCATGGCTATTTTCGGTAAAAAGCTTAATCAGCAACTGCTGAATATAGAGGTGAATACTACGATGGTGAAAATCTCCGGATACGTAGCTAAGCCGGAGACTGCCCGCAAGAAAGGTGCACATCAGTATTTCTTTGTCAATGGACGTTATATGCGCCATCCTTACTTTCACAAGGCGGTGATGGAAGCTTATGAGCAGTTGATTCCCGCCGGTGAACAGATCTCCTACTTCATTTATTTTGAAGTAGATCCGGCTAATATCGATGTGAATATCCATCCGACAAAAACAGAAATCAAGTTTGAGAATGAACAGGCTATTTGGCAGATTCTTTCGGCTTCTGTCAAAGAATCATTGGGTAAGTTCAGCGCTATTCCTTCTATTGATTTTGATACGGAAGACATGCCCGATATTCCGGCATTTGAGCAGAGCACCTCTTCCGAACCTCCTAAAGTTCATTATAATTCAGATTATAATCCGTTCAAGGTTTCGGCTGGAGGCAGTGGTGGCGGTTCATATAGTCGCTCCAAAGTGGAATGGGAAGATTTATACGGGGGATTGACAAAGGCTAGCAAAATGAATAATCCGATGCCCGAGCCTGAGACAGATTGGGAAAACCCTTTTAGTGGTGAACAACAATCGTTTGTCACGGAGAAAGAGGGAGAAACGCTGACATCCATAGCTTCGACCTTGTATGGCGATGAGCCTGTGGTGGAGAAAGGAAACCAACATTTGCAATTTAAAGGGCGCTTCATTCTGACTTCTGTGAAATCCGGTTTGATGCTTATTGATCAGCACCGGGCACATATCCGAGTACTTTTCGACCGTTATATGGAACAGATCCGGCAGAAACAAGGAGTATCTCAAGGCGTTCTCTTCCCGGAGATATTGCAGTTGCCGGCTTCGGAAGCAGCCGTGTTGCAAGGTATCATGGATGATTTGGCGGCGGTAGGTTTCGATTTGAGTAATTTAGGTGGCGGAAGTTATGCTATAAATGGCATTCCATCGGGTATCGAAGGATTGAATCCGGTTGAATTGGTGCGTAATATGCTGCATACGGCAATGGAAAAAGGAAACGATGTAAAGGAAGAAATCCAAAATATATTGGCTTTAACATTGGCGCGTGCGGCGGCAATCGTTTACGGGCAAGTATTGAGCAATGAAGAGATGGTAAGCCTTGTCGATAATCTTTTTGCCTGTCCTTCACCGAATTACACCCCGGATGGGAAAACAGTGTTGACAACGATCAAAGAGGAAGATATCGAACGTTTATTCAAATAAAACAAATTATTTTTTCTATTCATAAAACCTTTTAGTTCGGTTCGTGTTATTTAATTAGTTAAACAAAGAAAAAGATTTAAATAACCACTTAACTATTAGGTATATGAAAAAGATTCTGATGTTGCTGGCTTTTGCCGGCGTTGCGTCTGTCGCTTCTGCGCAGCAGACTATGACGGTAACTGAATACGAAGTGATTCAGGTACAGGATAAATATCAAGTAATAACCAATCCATTCTGGAGCAACTGGTTCTTCTCTGTAGGAGGTGGTGCTCAGGTGCTGTATGGCAACAATGACCATATCGGCAAATTCCGAGATCGTGTCGCTCCTACGTTTAATGTATCTGTCGGCAAATGGGTGACTCCGGGTTTGGGTGTACGTTTGCAATACAGCGGACTGCAAGCTAAGGGATTCACAATGAATGAAACGGCCGATTATGTAGTCGGTGGTCCGAGAGAAGATGGTTCTTACAAACAGAGATGGGATTATATGAACCTTCACGGTGATTTGATGATTAACTTAAATGCATTATTCGGTGGATATAATCCGGATCGTATTTATGAGATCATACCTTATATCGGTGCAGGTTGGGCTCACTCCTATACTCGTCCTCATACCAATTCGGCTACTTTCAATGCAGGTATCATCAACCGTTTCCGCTTGTCGAATGCTGTCGATTTGAATCTGGAATTGAGTGCAACAGGGCTGGAAGGTAAGTTTGACGGTGAACACGGAGGTAAACGTGACTATGACGGTATCTTAGGTGCTACTGTAGGTGTAACCTATTATTTCCCGACTCGTGGATTCCAACGTCCTGTACCACAGATTATCTCTGAAATCGAATTAAGTCAGATGCGTGATCAGATGAATGCGATGGCTGCCGCTAATCTGCAGTTGCAACAGCAGTTGGCTAACGCACAACAACCGGTGGAAATAGAAGACACTGAAGAAGTTGTGATTGCAGATACCAACATTGCCCCACGTACTGTATTCTTCAAGATTGGCTCTGATAAGTTGTCTCCGCAAGAAGAAATGAACTTGTCATACCTTGCTAATAAGATAAAAGAGTTTCCGAATACTACGTACACAATCAATGGATATGCAGACTCTGCAACCGGTACTCCGGCTTTCAACCAGAAGTTGAGTCTGGAACGTGCACAAGTTGTTAAAGATTTGCTCGTTAAGAAGTATGGCATTTCTGCCGATAGACTGAAAGTTGCTGCCGGTGGTGGTGTCGATAAATTCGGTCAACCGATCCTGAACCGTGTAGTATTGGTAGAATCAGCACAGTAACGAAATGATTTCAGCATTCAACGATTCTTTATAGTCGCTTGCTGAAAAAAGAAAAACGGCTGAAAGCGAAACCTGAAAGTAGGTGTTCTCGCTTTCAGCCGTCTTTTTATTAGTTCTCCTGTTGAATACAGTTTTATTTTTCTCTCCTATATTTTTCTTTTAGTTGAATATCGGCAGTGAAACTTTTAGGTTCGGATACAGGTCGCCTAGTTGTTTCAAAAAATCATTTGCTATGATAATGGCTTCTATTGTCTTTTGGGGATTCGTTGGTATTTCTGCAATATTGGTAAAAATCAAGCAGGAGTAGATGATGAGTACGACAGGTTTGTCATCAGTCTGTAGTGATAACTTATAAGCTTTTATGTTATTTCCGCGAGCTTGAGCCTGTGCCTGTACCGAACCGGTCAGTGGAAGTTCGGTAAGTCTGGAATTCTCAAGACGTGCTGCATCGAAGATAAAGTGCCGATCGATCTCACCGTCCGTATCTGTGTCGAATAAATGTAAGTTTTTTCCGCTTAGTACGAGATATTTAGGTGTTTGCACTGTGGTGAAACGTACTGCTCCCAAAGTTGCCATTCCTTTTAATTTATCTTTTACTCCGTCTTTGAGGGCAGAAGCTACCCCATATTCATTGCTGGCATAGTTGAAAGCATCAATCTTTTCCTGTTCCATCGCTTTCTTTAAGAAAGGTAGTTCGGAAGTCAGGAAGTGGTTTTTATACTTCTCGGCATTTGCAAATTCTGCTTTGAAATCAGTGTTGCTGACAATTTGAGCTTGTTGTGAGTTCTTGTTCTTTATATAGAACCAATACCCTAAATATAGGGCGATAAAAACGATGGGAATGAGTGTGTAAATTGACATAATTTATCTTTTTAAGTTATTGACTTAGGCGCAAATATATAAAAAAGTTAAGCAAAAACCATACAATTGTTTGGTTTTTTGCTTAACTTTCTGTCAATGTACACTTTATCAGTGGCTTATCATTTCAGTAATGAGTAAATATAACGGAAATTTTCAGCAAGAAGATCGACATCCAATCCGTTTAAGAATGATTGCTCATAAGACAGACCGAAATACATTTGACGGAACATGGTTGCCGCCTTCTTCACATCTGTATCAGGACGTATTTCTCCACTATCTTTTGCTTGTTGTATAATGGTAGTCCACAAATGATAATCTTGTTCATAAAACTTGGGTATCTGTTTCCGGATATTGGGATAGTACATCCTGACCTGTGTGAAGAAGTGAAAATAGTAAAAATTGGGACAAGAATCATAAGGATTGTTGCCGTCATCTATTAATTCCACCAATCGCTTCATGGTAGCGGTTACACCTTTCAAATACAGTTCGATAAAATCTTTTAAGGTACATTCTTTTACATCGAACTTATTATTCGGATGATGGATTTGAAATACAAATTTGTCTACTACTGCTACAAATAAATCTAATTTGTATGGAAAGTAGTGGATGATGCCTGCCCTTGATAGTCCGCAGGCTTTCGCAATCTCTGTAAAGCTGGCTTTCTCGTAGTTCATTTTGACAAATACCTTAAAGGCCTTTTCCAGCACTTCTTCCCGATTGGTAATCATACTTTTTGTAGGTTTTATGTTTTTATTACGAAGATACAGAATTTTTCAAATTGCTCCTTATTTTTATTGGATAGAGTTTGTTAATTAGCTTTATTCAATTTTTGTATGACTATGGTGAGAAATGTAATACTTAAGACTTACGAAGGTGTAATGAATGATTCTGTTTCTTTTTGAACCAAATAATAAAGCCGGTGACAGGTAACGATGCTCCGATTAGTGCACATACGAATACAATGATTTCCCCGAAGATACCCAAAATTCTTCCATCGTGAATTTCAAGATTCATCCGTCTTAGTTTGTCGGCAGGTGATGCTTCTGTGTATTTTCCGGCATAAGCTCCTGAGCCTTGTAAGGGAGCAAGTGTATATTGATCGAAGAATAAGTTGTCGGTTTTATAATAAGAGCCTCTTTCATGAACTACGCTGACACGTATTACCTCTTCCTTTTTCTGTGGCAGGGCAAAATAAAATGTGGCGGCGTTGGGAGATTCTTCTTTTAATTTCTTAAAGAGGACATTCAGACTGGCTTTTCCTGCTTCGATATGTAAAGTGCCCGATTGCGGAAGTACATAAGGTTTCAGTTCTTTTCCTCCGGAAGTGATGCAATATGTTGCCTTGCTGAACCAATTAAAACTCCATACTAGTCCGGTAGCAGAGAGGACGAACAATACGATGGCGGCATATCCGCCTAAAACATTATGCAGGTCATAATTGAGCCGTGCAAAAGGAGCTTTGATTTTCAGTGTGAAATTACGGAGGGCAGTTTTCTTATTCCATTTCCGGGGATACCAGAGTACAAGCCCTGTTATTAATGTAATTACGAATATTACAACGCTGTACCCGATCATTAATTTTCCCGCCTTGCCGGGTATCCATAATGTTCTGTGACCTTTCAATATAAAGGAGAAAAAATCCGTTTCTCTGGGTTCTTTGCAGACACTGTGAATGACTTTTCCCGTATAAGGATTGATAAAGACAGTGTAGGAAGTCATATAATCAACGAATACCGCATCTGTCGTTTCACCGTAAGTGATAGCGGTGGGAGCATTTTTGCCCGTATGGTTATTGGCAATTTTCAAAATCTCTTCCGGCATTAATAGGGGGAGGGCTCCGGTGATACGAATTTCCAAGGCTGGGTTGCATCGTTGAACTCATCCTTAAAGGCGTAAAGGCACCCGGTGATACATACGATAAATACGACGATACCCGAAAGCAAGCCCAACCACAGGTGGAGTCGCAGACAGAACTTTCTGAAGTTTTTGTGGATGAGATTCATTGTTGTTAATTATTCATTCAAAACACAGGTTATCATGGATTGTTTTTAATCTCTACATAAACCTGCGATAATCTGAGTTTTGATATAGCTGTTAGTTCATTTTAAAAGTGGCAGAGACGAAGTTGCTTGCAACTTTAGCTCCACGTTCGGCAGTCGCATTGTTGATATCGACCTTGTAGAAATAGAGTGCGCCGTCTGTAGCAAGCGGTATATAGAAACAGCCATTCTCAATTACTCCGCTCATTCGCTGACTGCCATCGCCATCATGAACAGGAATTTGAGGAATATCTTTTACCGTTTTCTCTTTTACGTCAATAATACAGGCTTTCAATTCTTTATCTGCCCATCTGGTCATTTCTTCCGATTGCAATGTACTTACTTGAGCAAAGAACTTACCGTTACCCAAATATTGCAAATGAACGGGTTTCAGACCTCTGGCTGCGGTTTCAACGTCAAAGTAATAGTCATCGAATTGGGTTGTTCCTTTCGGGATATGTAAGAATGCGGCTTTCTTTGTACTGTTCTCTGTAAAACCGTTAGCTATGGATGTATTTGAGAACGTGTACATGTCACCTGATTCGGTTTGGAAGATCCCATTGTAAGCATTCCATGAACCGGCTATGGCTGCACGTTTATCTTCCATTGTCGTGATATATTCCAGTTCAGGATAAGAGTATACGGCTACATACGCTTTGTTGATGTAACGTGTCACACTCGGCTTTTTTGTTTCGTCTGTCAAGTAATATGTGATATAAATCTTGTTGTCACTGACAGTCATACCGGTAAGGCGGGGCCAGTCCGAAGTTGACAGTTCATTCACAGGCTTTGTCACCTTTCGAACAAGGTAGCATTCCATCGTGTATATTTGGCCATCCATCCCAGACCAAGTATTGCTTGTCAATACTCTGAGGAACTTTATTGTATTCGTTGGCAGGATCTTCTACATCGGACACTTTGCGTGTCAGTCCGGAGTAGACATGATTTAGTGATAAAGTGTGATACTGATTGAATGTATAGTTCAGACTGGTATTTGTTCTCCATTCTTTGTTATTGATATGGAGTTGTGAGCGCAATCTTTCGCCTGAACTGGTGGAAGCGTTTGGCACCCATTCGCCCTGCCAGTTGTATCGTCTTGGGACAGTATCCGTACTGTTATTGTCAACGTCACTGTAAGAACCGTAAAAAGAAAGTCCCAACCCTTCTATGAACAGGTCTGATACCGACAAATACCATTTAAACATACTTTTTTTCTTTCTTTTCATATCAATCGTTATCCTGAATAGTTTGCGGTGCAAAAGTAGATAAACGGGATATGCCTGGCAATCGTTATATTGGGGTATTTGTATGGCTGCTGTTTGTCGGAGGATTTACGCAATCATTATTTATTGGTATATTTGGAAACCATAGTTTGGAATTTATTCATAGAAATAAAAAGTCCGGGCAAATGAGTCCGGACTTTTTTAGTTGTAGGAGAGTCTGCTAAAACGCAGATTAATCTCTTATTCCTGAGAGAAGCGTTTTACCTGTTCTTTGATCAGTTCTTTATCATCGAAGTAATTGATCTTCATTGCTTTCTTTACATCAGCCAATGTCTCGGCTGCGGTAGCTCTTGCCACTTCGCATCCTTTTCGGAGCATTTCGTAGACAGCAGGAATATCTTTGCTGAATTCTTTGCGGCGATTGCGAATCGGTTCCAGCGTCTCCTGCATGATGGAATTCAGGAAGCGTTTTACTTTTACATCCCCCAATCCGCCGCGTTGGTAGTGAGCTTTCAATTCAGCCAGATTCGGGTAATCCGGTAAATAACGTTCAAAATGTTCCGGACGGCAGAAAGCATCGAGATATGTGAACACGGTATTGCCTTCGATTTTTCCCGGATCCTGCACACGGAGATGTCCCGGGTCGGTGTACATACTCATGATTTTTTTCTGTATTTCCTCCGGCTCTTCCGAAAGGTAGATACAGTTCCCAAGTGATTTGCTCATTTTTGCCTTACCGTCAGTTCCCGGCAAACGCAGGCAAGCGGCATTGTCAGGCAACAGGATTTCCGGCTCTACCAATGTCTCACCATAAATATAATTAAAACGACGGACAATCTCGCGTGCCTGTTCAAGCATTGGTTCCTGGTCCTCACCTACGGGAACAGTCGTAGCACGGAAAGCAGTGATATCCGCAGCCTGGCTGATAGGATAAGTGAAGAAGCCTACGGGGATACTTGCTTCGAAATTACGCATCTGGATTTCCGCTTTAACCGTCGGATTACGTTGCAGACGCGATACACTTACAAGGTCCATGTAATAGAAACTAAGTTCGCACAATTCCGGTATTTGCGACTGAATAAAGATGGTCGCTTTGGAAGGATCGATTCCGCAAGCCAGATAGTCGAGGGCAACCTCAATAACATTCTGACGTACTTTCTCCGGATTGTCTATATTGTCTGTCAATGCCTGCGAATCGGCAATGAAGATAAACATCTTGCTATAATCACCCGCGTCTTGTAACTCCACTCTGCGTTTCAACGAACCTACATAATGGCCGATATGAAGTCTGCCGGTAGGACGGTCGCCCGTCAATATTATTTTTTCTTTTCCCATTGTTATTACCTTATTAATATCTATTTAGCGACAAAGATACGGATAAAAACTGAAAGATGTATCAAAATGGGAACACTTCACTGTAAAAAAGTAGACGTTTCTTTTTGCCATTTGCAAAATATGTCGTTACTTTGCACAAATTTTGGAACCGACAATGAATCAACAGGAAATCAGAAGTAAGTATTATCTACATTCGGATGTTTTGCACCCGGAAACGGCAGGCTTCTTCTTTTTTCTCCAAAAACGATATTTTAGTTCTTTGGTAATGCGTTAATCCTTTTTTGAGGGTAACGCATTTTTTTTTATGGACGAACTTAGAAATAACAACTTATTATAACAACAAAAGAAATGGAAAAGGAAATCAAGAAAGTTCTCGTTTTGGGTTCTGGAGCACTCAAAATCGGACAAGCCGGAGAGTTCGACTACTCAGGCTCACAAGCACTGAAAGCTTTGAAAGAAGAAGGTATCAGCTCAGTATTGGTAAACCCGAACATCGCAACCATTCAGACTTCTGAAGGCATTGCCGATAAAGTGTATTTCCTTCCCGTAACTACTTATTTCGTAGAAGAGATTATCAAGAAGGAACGTCCGGACGGTATTCTGTTGGCATTTGGCGGACAGACCGCGTTGAACTGTGGTGCAGAACTCTATACACAGGGTATTCTTGATAAATATGGAGTAAAAGTGCTTGGTACGTCTGTTGAGGCTATCATGTATACTGAAGACCGCGATCTGTTCGTGAAGAAGCTCGATGAAATCAGTATGAAAACTCCTGTCAGCCAAGCTGTAGAAAGTATGGAAGACGCGATTGCTGCTGCCCGTAAGATTGGCTATCCGGTTATGGTGCGCTCGGCTTATGCGCTGGGAGGCCTTGGTAGCGGTATTTGCGCTAAT
This sequence comes from Bacteroides sp. NSJ-39, assembly GCF_014287315.1. Taxonomy (NCBI): domain Bacteria; kingdom Pseudomonadati; phylum Bacteroidota; class Bacteroidia; order Bacteroidales; family Bacteroidaceae; genus Bacteroides; species Bacteroides sp. NSJ-39. The sequence continues at coordinate 17,855 of NZ_JACOOB010000018.1, forward strand.
GAGGAAGAATTTCTGAAGTTGGCTGAAAGTTCATTTGCGTTCTCTAAACAAATTCTTGTTGAAGAGTCTTTGAAGGGCTGGAAAGAAATAGAGTTTGAGGTAATCCGTGACGCTAATGACCACTGTTTTACAGTAGCGAGCATGGAAAACTTCGACCCTCTGGGCATTCATACCGGTGAGTCTATCGTTGTTGCTCCGACTTGCTCACTGGACGACAAGGAACTGAAAATGTTGCAGGAGCTTTCTACAAAATGTATCCGCCATTTAGGTATCGTAGGTGAATGTAATATTCAGTATGCTTTCAACTCTGATACGGATGATTACCGTGTGATTGAAGTAAACGCTCGTTTGAGCCGTTCTTCCGCTTTGGCTTCTAAGGCTACCGGTTATCCGTTGGCATTTGTCGCAGCCAAAATTGCTTTGGGTTACTCGCTCGACCAGATTGGCGAGATGGGAACTCCTAACTCTGCATATGTTGCTCCTCAGCTTGACTATTATATCTGTAAGATCCCTCGTTGGGACTTGACGAAGTTTGCCGGTGTATCTCGTGAAATCGGTTCGAGCATGAAGTCGGTAGGTGAGATCATGTCTATCGGGCGCTCTTTCGAAGAAATCATTCAGAAAGGTCTTCGTATGATTGGGCAGGGTATGCATGGTTTCGTAGGTAATGACGAACTCCATTTCGACGATCTCGATAAGGAACTTTCACGTCCGACTGACTTGCGTATCTTCTCCATTGCGCAGGCTATGGAAGAAGGCTACACTATCGAACGTATCCATGATCTGACAAAGATTGATCCTTGGTTCCTCGGCAAACTAAAAAATATTGTTGATTATAAAGCTAAGTTATCTACTTATAATAAGGTAGAAGATATTCCGGCTGATGTAATGCGTGAAGCAAAGATTTTAGGCTTCTCTGACTTCCAGATCGCACGTTTTGTTCTGAATCCGACAGGAAATATGGAGAAAGAAAACTTGGCGGTACGTGCTCATCGTAAATCTATGGGTATCCTTCCGGCTGTAAAACGTATCAATACAGTTGCTTCCGAACATCCGGAACTGACCAACTATCTGTATATGACATATGCAGTGGAAGGTTATGATGTGAACTATTATAAGAACGAAAAATCAGTAGTCGTGTTGGGCTCGGGTGCTTATCGCATCGGTAGCTCGGTTGAGTTTGACTGGTGTTCGGTGAATGCAGTTCAGACCGCTCGTAAGCTGGGCTATAAATCAATTATGATTAACTACAACCCGGAAACAGTTTCTACAGACTATGATATGTGCGACCGTCTGTACTTCGACGAACTTTCTTTTGAACGTGTGCTTGACGTAATCGATCTTGAACAGCCTCGTGGTGTGATTGTTTCCGTAGGTGGACAGATCCCGAACAACCTGGCCATGAAACTTTACCGTCAGTCGGTTCCTGTATTGGGTACTTCTCCAATCTCGATCGACCGCGCCGAGAATCGTAACAAATTCTCCGCTATGCTTGATCAACTGGGTATCGACCAGCCGGCTTGGCAAGAGCTGACGAGCCTTGAGGATGTCAAAGGATTCGTAGAAAAAGTAGGCTATCCGGTATTGGTTCGTCCTTCTTACGTGCTTTCGGGAGCTGCAATGAATGTTTGCTATGATGACGAGGAGCTGGAGAATTTCTTGAAGATGGCTGCCGAAGTTTCTAAAGAATATCCGGTGGTTGTTTCTCAATTCCTTGAAAATACAAAAGAGATTGAGTTTGACGCGGTTGCCCAGAACGGTGAAGTAGTAGAGTACGCAATCTCTGAACATGTGGAATTTGCAGGTGTTCACTCCGGTGACGCTACACTGGTGTTCCCGGCTCAGAAGATTTATTTTGCAACAGCACGCCGTATCAAGAAGATCAGCCGTCAGATTGCCAAAGAACTCAATATCTCCGGCCCGTTCAATATTCAGTTCTTGGCCCGTAACAATGAGGTGAAAGTAATCGAGTGTAACTTGCGTGCTTCTCGTAGCTTCCCGTTTGTTTCTAAGGTACTGAAACGTAACTTCATTGAAACGGCTACCCGCATCATGCTGGATGCTCCGTACTCACGTCCGGATAAATCTGCATTCGATATCGATTGGATTGGTGTAAAAGCATCTCAGTTCTCTTTCTCCCGTTTGCACAAGGCTGACCCGGTATTGGGTGTGGATATGTCTTCTACGGGTGAAGTGGGATGTATCGGTGATGATTTCTCTGAAGCATTGTTGAATGCAATGATTGCTACCGGCTTCAAGATTCCTGAAAAAGCAGTGATGTTCTCTTCCGGTGCTATGAAGTCAAAGGTTGATTTGCTGGACGCCAGCCGTATGTTATTCGCTAAGGGATATCAGATCTACGCTACTGCCGGAACTGCAGCCTTCCTGAATGCTCATGGTGTGGATACTACTCCGGTTTATTGGCCGGATGAGAAGCCGGGTGCGGAAAACAACGTGATGAAGATGATTGCCGATCACAAGTTTGATTTGATCGTCAACATTCCGAAGAATCATAGCAAACGTGAATTGACAAACGGTTACCGTATCCGTCGTGGCGCTATTGACCATAACATTCCGTTGATTACAAACGCTCGTCTGGCAAGTGCCTTTATCGAAGCATTCTGTGACTTGAAATTGAATGATATTCAGATTAAGAGCTGGCAGGAATATAAATAAAAACTGCTTGAGCGGTATGGTATATTAAACTAAGTAAGACTCCCTCTTTGGCTTGTTCAAGGAGGGAGTTGTAGATAAAATAGGATTCATCATGTTAGTACTTCTATCCTGCGCCAAGACCATGAGTGAGACTTCAAAGGTGAAAGCCCCTTTGAACACAGTTCCGCGTTTTCAAAAAGAAGCGTCCGAGATAGCTTTGCAGATGTCGCAGTTCTCGGTGGACGAGTTGGAACGTCTGTTGCGTGTAAACGCAAAGATAGCTGTGGAGAATTATAAGCGTTATCAAGTCTTTCATGCAGAAGGCACTCCGGAACTTCCGGCCTTGTTGGCTTACACCGGAACCGTGTTCAAGCGTTTGAATGCGAAAGATTTCTCCAAAGAAGAATTTGAATATGCACAGGAACATCTACGGTTGACTTCATTTTGTTACGGCTTGTTGAGGCCGCTGGATGTTATCCGTTCTTATCGGTTGGAGGGGGATGTCGTGCTGCCGGAATTGGGGAATCAGACAATGTTCTCTTATTGGCAGTCCCGTCTGACGGATATATTCATAGAAGATATAAAGAATGCGGGTGGCATACTCTGCAATTTGGCAAGTGATGAGATGAAAAGCCTGTTCGACTGGAAGCGGGTAGAAAAAGAAGTACGTGTCATTACTCCGGGATTTCAGGTGTGGAAAAACGGGAAGTGGGCTTCGGTTGTTATCTATATAAAGATGTCGCGTGGTGAAATGACACGTTTCGTCCTAAAGAATAAAATAGAAAATCCGGAAGAACTGAAACATTTCTCTTGGGAAGGATTCGAGTTTGATGAGTCTCTTTCGGATGAGAAAAAGTTTGTGTTTACTAACGGTAAAGAAATATAACGTATGACAGAAGTAGAAAAAATGCGTAGCAGCCGGTTGGCCGATATGGCTGTGCCGGAAATACAAGAACGTTTTGCGCATGCCAAAGCACTGCTGGCTCGTATGGGAGGAATGAGTACATACGAAGACGGATACAGAAAGCTATTGGAAGAATTGGTGCCCGGGATACCTGAGACATCGATTATCTGTCCGCCTTTCCATTGCGATCATGGAGATGGAATCAAACTGGGCGAGCACGTTTTTGTCAATGCCAATTGTACATTTCTGGATGGTGGATATATTACGATTGGTGCTCATACGTTGATTGGCCCCTGTGTGCAGATTTACACTCCGCATCATCCGATGGATTATCTGGAAAGAAGAGGCTCTAAGGAATACGCTTATCCGGTGACGATTGGTGAAGATTGCTGGATTGGCGGTGGAGCTATCATCTGTCCCGGTGTGACGATTGGCAGTCGCTGTGTGATAGGAGCAGGTAGTGTCGTCACAAAAGATATCCCCGATGATTGTGTTGCAGTCGGGAATCCGGCACGTATAATTCGGAAACAAGCGTAACCGTCGGGAAAAATTGCATGAAAAAAAACTCCTTTATTATTTGCTGATAATCAGTAGATTCGTTTGCCGGATAAAAACTTTCTTGAAAAAAATTATTAGAAATGTTTGGAGGTTTCAAAAAAAGCCGTACCTTTGCATCGCTTTTGAAACGGAAGTGTACGGGCGTTTAGCTCAGCTGGTTCAGAGCATCTGCCTTACAAGCAGAGGGTCGGCGGTTCGAATCCGTCAACGCCCACACGAAAAAAACGAAACACTTCCGGCTCATTAACAAGGGCGTTTAGCTCAGCTGGTTCAGAGCATCTGCCTTACAAGCAGAGGGTCGGCGGTTCGAATCCGTCAACGCCCACACAAAACAGAAGTCTTGCGAAGAAATTCGTGAGACTTTTTTTTATTTCTTACCGCTTTTATACAAACTTTCTTTATCCTTTTGCCTTATAACTCAGGAAAAAGAGTTAATTTTGCGTTCTGATAATTATCTAAGAAAACGTATGGAACTTGATGTATTAACGGCCATATCCCCGATTGATGGTCGATATAGAGGCAAAACGAAAGCTTTGGCAGCTTATTTCTCTGAATTTGCACTGATCAAATACCGTGTACAGGTAGAGGTGGAATACTTTATCACCTTGTGCGAACTTCCCTTGCCGCAATTAAAAGGAATCGATAGCAGCGTGTTTGAAACTTTACGGAATATCTACCGTAACTTCTCAGAAGCGGATGCACAGCGCATTAAAGATATCGAGAGTGTGACTAACCACGACGTGAAAGCAGTAGAATACTTCCTGAAAGAAGAATTTGACAAGATGGGCGGGATGGATGACTATAAGGAATTCATTCACTTCGGACTGACTTCTCAGGATATCAACAATACGTCTGTTCCCCTTTCTATCAAAGAAGCATTGGAACAGGTCTACTATCCGTTGATTGAAGAACTGATTGCACAATTGAAAACATACGCAACGGACTGGGCAAATATCCCTATGCTTGCCAAAACTCACGGTCAACCGGCTTCTCCCACCCGCTTGGGTAAAGAAGTGATGGTGTTCGTTTACCGTCTGGAACGTCAGTTGGCAACATTGAAAGCCAGCCCGATTACTGCCAAGTTCGGTGGCGCTACCGGAAATTACAATGCACATCATGTTGCATATCCCCAGTACGATTGGAAACAATTCGGTAACAGATTTGTTGCAGAGAAGTTGGGGTTGGAGCGTGAAGAGTATACAACGCAGATTTCGAACTATGATAACCTTTCTGCTGTTTTTGATGCAATGAAGCGTATCAATACCATTATGGTGGATATGAACCGTGACTTCTGGCAGTATATCTCTATGGAGTACTTCAAGCAGAAGATCAAAGCCGGAGAAGTTGGTTCGAGCGCTATGCCGCATAAGGTCAACCCGATTGACTTCGAAAATGCGGAGGGTAATCTGGGTATTGCGACTTCCATTCTGGAACATTTGGCCGTGAAACTCCCTGTTTCCCGTTTGCAGCGTGACTTGACAGATTCAACGGTGCTGCGTAATGTGGGGGTGCCTTTCGGCCACATCGTGATTGCCATCCAGAGTTCTTTGAAGGGATTGCGCAAACTGTTGCTGAACGAGCCGGCTATCTATCGTGACTTGGATAACTGTTGGAGTGTAGTGGCAGAAGCTATTCAGACAATTCTGCGCCGTGAGGCTTATCCGCATCCGTATGAAGCTTTGAAAGCTTTGACCCGGACCAACCAGGCTATTACAGAAAGTTCTATTAAAGAGTTTATCGAAGAATTGAATGTAAGCGAAGATATTAAAAAAGAGTTAAGAGCAATCACTCCCCATACTTATACGGGGCTTTAATTGTTTACTAATATAATAAACGTGTTTTTAAATAGGCCGTGAGGCCAAAGTCTAATTTTATTCGAATAAAAAAAATGAGCACAGAAAACGAAGAATGGCGCGAAAATTCTTTCAATGAAGAGAATGCAGGTGCCGGCCGTGATGGTAACAGGTCTTACAACAGAGAAGGTGGAGAACGTCCGTATCGTCCTTCTTACAATCGTGAAGGAGGGGATCGTCCGTATCGCCCGAGATTTAATGCCAACAATGAAGGAGGCGACCGTCCGCAGCGTTCTTACGGTGACCGTCCTCAACGTCCTCGCTTCAATAGCGAAGGAGGTTCTTACGGTGACCGTTCTCAACGTCCCCGCTTCAATAGCGAAGGAGGTTCATACGGTGATCGTCCTCAACGTCCCCGTTTCAATAGTGAAGGTGGTTCATACGGTGACCGTCCTCAACGTCCCCGTTTCAATAGCGAAGGTGGTGACCGTCCTTACCGTCCTCGTTTCAATAACGGTGAAGGTGGCGACCGTCCACAGCGTCCTTACAATCGTGAAGGTGGTGATCGTCCGTATCGTCCCCGTTTCAATAACGGTGAAGGTGGCGACCGTCCTCAGCGTCCTTACAACCGTGAAGGTGGTGACCGTCCCTATCGTCCCCGTTTCAACAACGGTGAAGGTGGCGGCTATCGCAGCAACAATGGCGGAGGTTACCGTCCGAGATTCAACAACGACCGTCAAGGAGGATACCGTCCTCGTCCGCGTACCGCTGATTATGATCCGAATGCTAAGTACAGCGTGAAGAAACAGATTGAGTACAAGGAACAGTTTGTGGACCCGAACGAACCGATTCGTCTGAATAAGTTCCTGGCAAATGCCGGTGTTTGTTCACGCCGTGAGGCTGATGAATTTATTACGGCGGGTGTGGTTTCTGTAAACGGTGAGGTAGTAACTGAATTGGGCACAAAGATCAAACGCTCGGATGTGGTTAAGTTCCACGAAGAACCGGTTAGCATTGAACGCAAAGTATACGTGTTGTTGAATAAGCCGAAAGATACGGTTACTACATCGGATGATCCGCAGGAACGCCGTACAGTAATGGATTTGGTAAAAGGCGCTTGCAATGAACGTATCTATCCGGTAGGACGTCTTGACCGTAACACCACCGGGGTACTGTTACTGACGAATGACGGTGATCTGGCTTCCAAGCTGACACACCCGAAATTCCTGAAGAAGAAGATTTATCATGTTCATCTGGACAAGAATCTGACGAAAGCGGATATGGATCAGATTGCAGCCGGTATCCAGTTGGAAGACGGCGAGATTCATGCAGACGCTATCAGCTATACAGATGACTTTAAAAAAGACCAGGTAGGTATCGAAATCCACTCCGGCAAGAATCGTATCGTTCGCCGTATTTTCGAATCACTGGGTTATAAAGTAGTGAAACTCGACCGTGTATTCTTCGCCGGGCTGACTAAAAAAGGTCTGCGACGCGGAGACTGGCGTTACCTGACGGAAGCAGAAGTAAACTACCTCCGTATGGGTTCGTTTGAATAAGAACGTTAATAAAAGAATAAGTTAAATGGAAAAGATTGGTAGAACAAAAATTGTTGATCTGTTGAAGCGCACGGATATTGGCGCTATGGTCAATGTGAAAGGATGGGTTCGCACCCGCAGAGGTAGCAAACAAGTAAACTTTATCGCACTGAATGACGGTTCTACAATAAATAATTTGCAGGTCGTAGTAGACTTGGCTAATTTCGACGAAGAGATGTTGAAGCAGATCACCACCGGTGCTTGTATCAGCGTGAACGGGGAAATGGTAGAATCAGTAGGTTCCGGCCAGAAGGTGGAAGTGCAGGCTCGTGAAATCGAAGTGCTGGGTACTTGCGACAATACATATCCATTGCAGAAGAAAGGTCATTCCATGGAATTCTTGCGTGAGATAGCTCATTTGCGTCCGCGTACCAATACATTTGGTGCTGTGTTCCGCATCCGCCACAATATGGCGATCGCTATCCATAAGTTCTTCCATGAAAAAGGATTCTTCTATTTCCATACACCGATCATTACGGCTTCCGACTGCGAAGGTGCCGGACAGATGTTCCAGGTGACCACCATGAACTTGTATGATTTGAAGAAAAACGAAGAAGGCTCTATCATTTATGATGACGATTTCTTTGGCAAACAGGCAAGTCTGACAGTCTCCGGTCAGTTGGAAGGTGAGTTGGCTGCTACGGCTTTGGGATCTATTTACACATTCGGTCCTACGTTCCGTGCCGAAAACTCCAATACTCCCCGTCACTTGGCAGAGTTCTGGATGATTGAACCGGAAGTTGCTTTCAACGACATTACAGATAATATGGACTTGGCTGAAGAGTTCATCAAATACTGTGTGAGATGGGCGTTGGATAACTGTGCGGATGATGTGAAGTTCCTGAACGATATGTTCGACAAGGGCCTGATTGAGCGTCTGCAAGGTGTATTGAAAGATGATTTTGTTCGTCTGCCCTATACAGACGGTATCAAGATTCTGGAAGATGCCGTAGCGAAAGGTCATAAGTTCGAGTTCCCCGTTTACTGGGGGGTGGACTTGGCTTCCGAGCACGAACGCTACTTGGTGGAAGAGCACTTCAAACGTCCGGTCATCCTGACTGACTATCCGAAGGAAATCAAAGCCTTCTATATGAAGCAGAACGAGGATGGCAAGACGGTACGTGCGATGGATGTTCTTTTCCCGAAGATCGGTGAAATTATCGGTGGTTCTGAACGTGAATCGGACTACAACAAGTTGATGACCCGTATCGAAGAACTTCACATTCCGATGAAGGATATGTGGTGGTATCTGGATACGCGTAAGTTCGGTACCTGTCCTCATTCCGGTTTCGGACTGGGTTTTGAACGCCTGTTGCTCTTTGTAACGGGTATGTCCAACATCCGTGACGTGATACCGTTCCCGCGTACACCGCGAAATGCTGAATTCTAATATTTCGGTATATTTATGTAAAACTCGCATAATCTTCTGGTTATGCGAGTTTTTTATGAGCTTTCTGTTTCTTTTCTCAAAATAAATCTTTATATTTGGACATACGCATTCGAGAGTGTTAACTAAAATAATACTATCATGAAAAAGCTCTATTTCTTTACCATGCTTTCAATAATGTTGTTGGCGGTAACAGGTGCGATGGCCCAGAAGAAAACAAAATTCCAGTTGGCCGATCTGAAAGGCATTTGGCAGCTTTGCCACTATGTGTCCGAATCTCCTGATGTTCCGGGATCTTTAAAGCCTAGTAATACGTTCAAGGTTCTGAGTGATGACGGACGAATTGTGAACTTCACGATTATTCCCGGTTCCGATGCTATCATCACGGGATATGGAACATGGAAGCAACTGACGGATGATTCTTATAAAGAGAGTATCGAGAAGAATATCCATCTTCCGATGTTGGACAATCAGGATAATATTCTGCAATTCGAAATCAAGGATAAAGATTACTTGCATCTGAAATACTTTATCAAGAACGATTTGAATGGAAACGAACTCAATGCCTGGTATTATGAAACTTGGAAGAGACTGGGAATGCCGGCCAAGTTCCCGGAAGACATCGTGAGATAGTCTAGTCTGTTTAGCTATAAAAAGAACATATATCCAACTAATTAAAATATAATTGAATTAAGGAACACTAGAAAATGAAAGAAAATGGTTATGTAGTACAGGAATATAAAGTTCCGGTGAAAAGGTACTGCCAGACAATGGATTTGAAAGACAACCCCGAATTGATAGCGGAATATGTAAAGCGTCATAGTGAAGCAGAGGCGTGGCCGGAAATCCGGGCTGGAATCCGTGAAGTGGGTATTTTGGAAATGGAGATTTATATATTGGGGACCCGTCTGTTCATGATAGTCGAGACACCGCTTGATTTTGATTGGGAGACTGCGATGGCGCGTCTCGCCACCCTGCCTCGTCAGGCTGAATGGGAAGCCTATATGTCTATATTCCAGCAGGCGGATGCAACAGCGACTTCAGCGGAGAAATGGCAACTGATGGACCGTATGTTCTATTTATATAAATAAAATACATTCCGATAAAGTGAACTGCGTACATTATCCGTGAAAGGATATATGTACGCAATTTTTATATATAGGCGCTAATGCCAATTTGCAATGTCGATAGCTTCCTTTCTGAGACGAGATTGTAAATAATAGTACTACATATACACAAAATCAAAACTTCTTTGGACGATATTAATACCTGTTGATAAGGAATCAATACTGAAAAAATAGATATATAAAGTCCGTCTTTCCGATAATCCCTACTTTTGTCACAAGTAATATCGATTAATTTTAATAGTATGAATCTACGAGAAAGTAACTTTCGCACATCGTTGACAATCTGGGGATTTACAGTTTTCTGTTCTTTGTTTTCCGTGCCGACCCTGGGGGCCCGAGAGTATTCTCCGGCTTGTATTCATGAGAATATGAGACAGACCCCTTATCCGCAAGAGTACCACCGACCCTATCTGAATCCGGCTCCTTTGTTGGTGCCGCAGCAGATGAAACAGGCGGATTTCCTCCAGTTTGCGCTATCCAAAGAGAAAGACTTCTCCGGAAATACGACAGTCGTTTCCAAACCTGTCCCCTGGTGTATGTTCAACCCTCATCAGATATTGAGCAGCGGAACCTGGTATTGGCGTTTTCGTTCGGTAAGTAAGTCCGGTGAGAATATGGCGTGGAGTCCTACTTATTCTTTCACGATAACGAGTGATATCCCCCAGTTTGTAACTCCCTCTTTCGAGGTAGTCCGAAAGAAGATAGTCGGAAATTCCCCTCGTCTTTACTGTTTCTTGGAAGATGACCTGAAGAAGTCGCGGTCGAAAATATATACCCATCCGGAATACAATCTGATGGTTACTTCCGGACGGGAAGGCCTGGCTGCCAACTATGCTACCGACACACTCGTATCCAATCATGTGTCTGCTATGGTTGTCCAATGTGAAAAGTTGCATACGGCTTATACTTTGCTCCAACGGGATGTCTATGCCGATAAGATGGCGCAGTTGGTCCGCTGGCTGCTTCCTTCCCCCGTAACCGACCGTCAGATAGAGAATGACTTTTATGCCGGTGATCTCGCCTATCTCCTTGCTTGTACATACGAGACCTGTTATGACCGTTTTTCTGTGAAGGAACGTGAGCAGATGGAACAACTGATGGAACGGATCATTAAATTCTATAAGCGTCGTTTCTTCGGTGGAACGGAAAATCATATCTTCGACAACCATTTGTGGCAGTTCACTTTCCGTCGTCTGTTGCAGACCTCCTTAGTGCTCTACGAAAAATCTCCCGAAGCGCGTGAGTTTTTTGAATACGCCTACGAGTTATGGACTTGCCGTGCTCCGGCCACAGGCTTCAACCGCGACGGTATCTGGATGAACGGTACTTGCTATTTCAGTGCCAATGCAGTGAGCTTATACTATATTCCGAGCCTTTTTTCTTATCTGGCCGACACCGATTTTCTGCAACATCCCTGGTATCGGGAGGTGGGGAAGGCAATGGTCTATAGCTGGCCGCCTCTTTCCCGGAGTGTGAGCTTTGGCGACGGTCATGAGCAGATGAACGATAAACCTTTGGTGATTCGCAGCGCTTTTGCTGAGTTTCTGGCAAGAGAAACCGGCGACCCTTATTCCGCTTGGTATACCTCCATTGACAAACGATATGAAATGGACGACGAGATGCGTTTGTACCGCATGGTACGGAGTGAATCAAAGAAACCGATAGCCGCACTTCCGGCCGATGAACCTAAAGCTGTCTGGTTTCGTGATACGGGGGAGATGATAGCCAATTCCTCCATGAAAGACTACCGTAATAACCTATGCCTGAGTTTTCATTCGAGCCCTTTCGGTTCCGGCAGTCATACGCACTCTGCACAAAATGCTTTCAATCTGCATTATCGGGGAGTACCGGTATACGGTTCCACCGGTTACTATATGAATTTCTCGGATGCGCATAATCTATTGTCTTATCGTCATACCCGTGCCCATAACACTTTGCTGATAGATGGCATCGGACAGCCTTTCACCACCAGAGCATATGGCAATATCGTGCGTGCGTTCAGTGGCGAACACATCTCATACGCTTTGGGTGACGCGTCGAATGCCTATTGCGGCATTAGCGAGTATCCGATGTGGGTTACGAATTTTGCCAAACAGCATTTGGAACAATCGGTGGAGAACGGATTTGGAGAAACTCCTCTGACTCTTTATAGAAGGCACATTTTCCTTTTGCATCCCGATAAAATCGTGATTTATGATGAGATGGAAGCCAAAAAGCCTGTCCGTTGGGATTGGTTGCTGCATAGTCCTGTAAAGTTTTCTATTGATGAACAGACCTGTAAGCTCGTTACCCGGAACGAAGAGAAACAGTTTACTTCGGTAGCGCAACTGTTCAGCCGACAAGATTGTAAGATTACACAGACCGATCGTTTTGTCGTTCCGCCAAATCAGGAGAATGCTGTTCGCGGGGAAGTCTTTACTAATTCATGGCATTTGACCGCAAGCTTTACTCCCGGTAAGCGCAACCGTATCCTGACTATCATTCAAGTACAGCCTGACGGTAAACAGGCTGTCGGAATACAAAGAGACGGCAATCTTTTTCAATGTGGCGACTGGACGATTGAAGCGGAACTGGATGTGAAGAAGTCGGCGAGTCTGTATATTACGAATAAAACCAATCAAGCAGTGTTCGGTTATGGAAAATCGTCTTTACTGATAAATGACAAATCGTACAGACCGATTGATAAAACGGCCTCTTTGTTGTTTGACAAAATAGATGGCAGTTGGCAGATGCAGGAAAGGATGGATAGAAAGCCACAGCTTACCGGAAGCAATCGATAAGAATACATTTAATCACTAAAGCTATTAATATGAAAATGAAAAGAAAGTTGTATGTAGCGGTTTGGGGAATGAGTCTGCTGACCGCTTGCAGCGCCCCCAAGACGGGTGCACCGGAATGGTTTGAGAATGCGGTAAAAACATCCGATCATCAGTTGCTCTATATGGCTGAACAATTGAAAGATGTACCGGATACAGCCTGTTTCCCGCGCTCAACCAAAGCGGACGGAAGCTATCGTTTGGAAAATGCGAAAGACTGGACAAGCGGATTCTACCCTGGCTCCATGTGGCTGGCTTACGAATTGTCGGGAGATGAGGCTTTGGCAAAAGAAGCCCGTCGGTACACCGACCGTCTGGAAGATATTCAGTATTATACAGGTAACCATGACATTGGTTTTATGATGTATTGCAGTTATGGGAATGCTCTTCGTCTGAAACCGGAGCCGAAAGATAAAGAGATCCTGATTAATTCTTCGGAAAGTCTTTGCGCACGTTTCAGTCCCGAAATCGGTCTGATTCGTTCTTGGGATTTCGGTGATTGGAGTTATCCCGTCATCATTGATAATATGATGAATCTTGAAATGCTTTTCTGGGCGTCCGAGCAAACCGGCAATTCCAAATATCGCGACATCGCCATTGCTCATGCCGACAAGACTTTAAAGAATCATTTCCGTGAGAATATGACTTCGTATCATGTGGTAAGTTATTCCGTTCCGAGCGGAAAGGTAGAGTCAAAGGGCACATTTCAAGGTTATGCCGATTCTTCCGCTTGGGCTCGCGGGCAGGCATGGGGAGTGTATGGCTATACCATGTGCTATCGCTTTACGAAAAATCCGGTTTATCTGGAGGCGGCACATAAGATTGCCCGCTTCATTATGGAGAACCGTCCTTCGGGGAATGATTATATTCCTTATTGGGATTATGATGCGCCCGATATTCCGAATGCTCCCCGTGACGCTTCTGCAGCAGCGGTTACGGCTTCCGCATTGCTCGAGTTATATGCTTATACGGAAGACCAGAGCCTAAGTGATGCGTATATTGAATATGCGGAGAATATATTGAAACAGTTATCCTCACCGGATTATCTGGCAAAGGAGAATGAGAATAAGGGATTTATCCTGATGCATTCTGTAGGCAGTTTCCCGCATGACAGTGAGGTGGATGTTCCGTTGAACTATGCCGACTATTATTATTTGGAAGCAATGAAGCGGTATAAAGACTTGAAGAAATTTTAGTTAGACTATCGGTTTTAAGGTCCCCCGGTGCGAAGACCAAGGCCTTTCAGCGCACAAAACAGTAGCCTTTTAGGGAGCTGGGAAGTCGTCCCGTTATAAGGGGACAATGGTCACCTTATAGAGTGATGAATGGCACTTTGTAAGGTGACCATTGTCACTCTGTAAGGTGATTACCTTTTTTCAAGAGGAGAGAAATTCCTAAAGATACAAAATTAAATAGAGAAAAGCAAGAGTGGGGCAGAAAGAAATGGTATGTAATCAGTATCAGTATTTAGCGGTTTTGATGTATAAACCGCTTTTTATAGGATTTATTCGGATAAGAATGTTTATTAATAATTCTTTTGTAACCATACCCCCAGTAACTTGTCGGATATTTCATATTGATTCTGCTCTTGAGATACCAGATTCTTCTCCTGTAGCCCTTTGAGTGCTGCCTGTACGGAGCTTGGAGTGCTTAGCTTATATTTTTTGATAAACTTTCCGGAAGCGACTCCTGTTGCTTTTCGTTCTTTTCCGATGGCAATCAGTACTTCTTTTTGTTTTTCCGGAAGTCGGGAGAAAATCTCCTGATAGGTGAAATCTTGCATTTGAAGAATATTGGTCAAGGCAGTCTCGTGTAAGGAGCGGTCGCATAATTGCCCTTTTCCGGTCAGTATGTATAGCTCATTAAACATAAGCTGTACATACCAAGTGTGTCCCTCAAAGAAATCATATACCTGTTCTATCAGTTCCGGTTCAATATTTTTTTCGTTTTCAAGGAAGAGCCTTTCCACGAATGGCTTATATGCAATGAGCGGGATACTTTGTAGCTGCATCATGTTGACGCTTTGGTAGAAAGGATGGGCAGGACTGTTGAACATATTCATCATAATATGTTTTTGGCTTCCGGCAAAAATAAAATGAGCGTTCCGGCAATGCTGAACTTTGGTTCTCAAGATGGCTTCTACATTCTTTTCAGCATAATTGCCTATCTGTTGGAATTCATCAATGGCTACGATACAAGGTTTGTCTGCCTGCTCCAGATAAGCAAAGATTTCATCCAATGTGGCTTCCGCCGCATGAATATCTCCCAGACCGATATCAAAAGTCGGTTCGCCTGTAATGGAATCTAACTTGAACCCTGCGCGTAGTGAAGAAATGACAGAGAAGAAGCGTTCGATAAATTTCATGCCTTTAGGCTTGAGTTTCTCAAAAATCTCTTTTCCGAGTGCAAAAACAAACTCCCGCAGGCTGGATGTGGCATAGATATCAATGAAGAATGTATGGTAATGTTCCTTTATTTCGTTTTGATAGAAGCAGTGGCGAATCAAGCCTGTCTTTCCCATACGGCGTGTAGAAATGATAACGACATTTCTTCCGTTCGTAATGTTGCGTATCAACTGTTCTGTTTCTTTTTCCCGGTCACAGAAATAATGAGGAGATATGTATCCGCCTACAATAAAAGGGTTATGAATGGCTGCCATACTGATTATTATAAATACAATTATTGCAAATATAATAATTGTATTTATAATAATGCTGTATCAGCCCCGATATTTAGTGAAGATTGGGGATAAACCGGGTAAATAGTGTCTTTCCGTTTTCCTGATGTTTCTTCATCCATTCGGCTAATAGCTCCCGATGCTGCCGGAGGATATCGGCATATTTCTTTTCGATGGCAAGGTTGCGCATTTCTCCGCGATCTGTCTCCATGTCATAGAGCTGTTCGCGATTTTTGCCGGTATCGTACAATACATATTTATATTGGGAAGTACGAAGCATCCATCCCCGCGTTGAGGCTGTTTGGGCAAAGCTCGTTTCTGTTACGATGTAAGGTTGGTGCTGCTTGTCGGCACTGCCGTTTTCTACGATAGGGCGGAAACTCACTCCTTGACGTTTGCCGGGAACATTGATTCCTGCCCAATCACAAATGGAGGGCATGAGGTCTACCCCGTTGTTGATAAGTTGGGGCAATATCTTTCCGGCATGCTTGCCTTTGGGCAGACAGACGATGAACGGGACATTGGCTACCTCTTCATATAGAACTGTTTTCTGATTCCATTGATGTGCTCCACAGCCGTCACCATGATCGCTGGTAAAGATGATAACCGTATTCTTCCATAAGTCCTGGCGGTCTAGCTCCGCAATGATTTTCCCTATTTCCGCATCTACGGTTTCTACCAGTCGATAGTAAGCGTTCCGGTAACGTCGCCAGTCGTCCGGCGTGTAGTCGTGAGTGGGATAGAGACGGTGGTTTTGTTTTTTCTCGAAGACCAACGCCGTTGCATCGTACGGATTGACGGCAAAGTTAGACGGCAGTCCCGGACAATCCTCCAAGGCCGGTTCTTTGATGGTAGCATACGGAGTGTTCTGTTTGCGGGCATATTCGCAGATATTGTGTGGATTGTCGAAGGAAGCTACCAGAAAGAAAGGTTGGCCTTTCTTCTTGCGTTGCAGGAAAGAGACGGCTGCCTCCGCCAAGCCGAAATCATTGTGTCCGTGCAGGTTCTCGAAACCGAATGCTTGTTTGTCAGGCAGTGAGTTGGTGTGTACGTGCCACTTCCCGGCGTATGCGCAGGTATAACCGGCTTTGTTCATCAGCACACCGAGAGAGGTGGAGTGAAGTGAATCAGGCATAGGAGTCCCGTTTTCCAGCAGGCCGACTTCTCCGGGCATATATCCTGTAAACATGGCGCCGCGTGACGGACCGCTGAGGGGCATGGAGCAATAGGCGTTTGTAAAGCGGATACCCCGTTCCGCCAACTTGTCCATGTTGGGAGTGCGCAGATCGGTATTACCGGCACAGCTCATGGCGTTGGCCGTTTGCTGGTCGGTCATGATGTAGAGGATGTTCGGACGTTCTTGTGCCGACAATGCCGCAGGAAGCATCATACCGCAAAGTAATGTAGGTTTTAAATTCTTCATGATTCAATTTGAGGATTAATGTTTATGTTCACAAAGATAGGAGATTCCCGTATGAACGGAGTTCACTCTTGTGCAGACCTTGTTTGAAAGTCAATATCCGACTTTTGAATCCTATCGAAAAGCTTTTGATTTTGTCCATATCCTATTGTCCGAGTCCTATTGCTCCATATTCTTCCCCTGATTCTTGGCATACTCCGATGGCAGGCAACCTACATACTTCTTGAAGCTCGTCGAGAAATAGGACGGTGAACTGAAACCAATCTTGTTACTGATTTCAGAGATTGAATATCGTCCCTCAAGCAATAGTTTGCAAGCCTTGTTGAAACGGATACGGCGGATAAAGTTGGCGGGTGGCTCTCCCGATATGGAGTTCATTTTGAGATACAATGAAGAACGGCTTATAAAGAGCTTTTCCGCTAAATCATCGGCAGTGAAACTCTCATCATCGATATTCTCTTCCACGATCTGTATCGCTTTGCTCATAAACTCCTCGTCCAGTGCGTTGGACGTCATTTTTGCCGTGTCAATATCAATCGTATTCGAATAATAATACCTTAACCGTTGTTTGGATTTCAGGATATTCGCGATTTTTCCTTTCAGCAAACTCATAGAGAAAGGTTTGGGGATATAGTCGTCCGCCCCGGTCCGGATACCGGTAGTCTGAGCTTCAATGCTACCTTTGGCCGATAAGAGGATGACCGGAATATGGCAAGTCTGCATATTCTTTTTAATCAGTTCGCACAACTTAATGCCGTCAATGCCAGGCATCATCACGTCGGAAAGCACGATGTCCACCTTTTGTTCCTTGAGAATCGCCAAAGCCTCCTCACCGTTTCCGGCAGTCAGTGTGGTGTACTTCGACTTGAAGTTGCTTTTCAGGTAGTCCACCATTTCCTTGTTGTCGTCGACCAACAGAATTGTTTCGGTCGTTTCTCCGGTGGAAGTGTCTTTTTCCTCTTCGTTGATTCCGTTTGTTTCGGAGAACTCTTCGCTTTCAACCATTGTGCCGGTTGTCGGCGATGGAGACGGTGTGATGTCACTGCGTTCTGTTCTCTGTTGATCTTGGTCGAGCAATTCCGTAGCGGCAAACGTATGCAAGTCAGCGGGGAGCTCGATGGAAAACTCTGTACCTTTATCCGGTTCGCTGGATACTTGAATCGTTCCGTGATGTTTTTCAACCAGACATTTTACGAGTGAAAGTCCGATTCCGCTTCCTTTCACGCTTTCGTTGGCTTGATAGAACCGCTCAAAGATACGTGCTAGTTTATCTTGGGGGATTCCGATTCCATTGTCCTTTACGCTAAATCCGAAGCTGTTTTCCTTTCTCCAGACGGAAAGTGTTATCTTACCGCCGTTGCGGGTGAATTTGAAAGCATTGGACAACAGGTTGGTCAACATCATCTCTACGTACATCTTGTCTACCGGGAGTAAATCATCCTTCAGGTCGGACTGATATTCGTATGTGATATTTCGTTTCTGCGCATTCTCTTCGAACATGGTAAAGATATTCTTCGCCAGCTTGTCTACCTGATTCATAGCCACATGAATAGGCAATGCGCCTGATTCCGCTTTACGGAAGTCGAGCAACTGGTTGATGAGATGCAGCAGTTTGCGCCCGTTCCGGTAGATATACGAAAGTTTTTGCTGCTCTTGCAGGTCAAACTTGCTTTTCTCTTCCACCAGCTCTTCCAGAGGAGCCAGTATCAGGCTTAACGGAGTACGCAGCTCGTGAGACATATTGATATAGAAACGGACTTTCTCCTGACTGACTTCTTCCACTTTCATCCGTTCCAGATGCTCGATCTGCACTTGCATTTTCATTTTGGCGCGTGCGATAAAGAAGTAGAGTATGAAAGCGATTCCGCCCAAAGTGAGTAGGACGTAGAGTGTCTTTGCCCACCACGTCTGATACCACATGGGAGTGATATGAACGAAAAACTCGGTAGGAGTGAGGCTCCATCGTCCGTTATTGTTGCACGCCTTTACTCTGAATGTGTATTTTCCCGGTGGAAGATTGGAGTAAGTGACACCTCGTTGCGAGATAGCCTGAGCGGAAGAAATCCAGTTATCATCAAATCCTTCCAATTGGTAGGCGAAGAGATTACGCCTTCCGGAAAGATAATTGATAACGGAAAAGCGGATACTGAACGTCTTCCGGTTGGCGGGGAAAGACATCCCCAGCAGTTTTCCGTTGCTAGCCTGGAAGTATTTGGATACACCGTCCCTGATATTCGTTACCGGCTGGTTCTGGATGGTCGCTCCGGTAATGACGGCGTTCGGAGAATAGGGGTTATCGACAAACTGATAGGGGTTGAAATAAGTGATACCTTTCAGACTTCCCAAATAAATAATACCGTCTTTGGTCTGGCACGCTCCGTATGTATTGAACTGGTTGTGGCTGAGTCCGTCCTTGACGCTATAATTGAGGAAAGTTTGTTCCGACGGGTCAAAGCAGGATAGTCCGTGATTGGTAGTGATCCAAAGCCGTCCCCGTCCGTCTTCCAGGATACCATAGATAAAATTGTTGGGTAGTCCGTCGTAGGTGGAATAACGGGTGAGCGGTCGGGGAGTAGTATTGTCAGACTTGTACAGGCCTACCGAAGAACCGATCCAGATATGGTGATTGCTATCCTCATGGATACAAAATGCCTGTACCAGTGCCGGAAACCGGGAGGTCTCATCTTTCCATTCCTCCAATTTGCCGTCGGCATATACAAACAGGCTTTCTTCAGTGCCAATCCATATCCGCTCCTTGCTGTCGCGATAGAGAACGGAAATGAGCATATTGTTTAAGCGCGGATGTTTTTGCGCTAGCGGGTGTAAAGAGAGAGAACCGGTCTTTTTGTTGAATTGATACAATCCGATGATGGCGCCTACCCAGATAGTTCCGTCTTGTCCGTCGAGCAGCGAATAGCAACTGTTGTTGAACGAGACAGCTCCCGGAAATGTGTAATTCTTTATTTGTCGGGTGCGGGTGGACAGATAGCTTAACCCTCCTCCATGACTCCCTATATAAACGCCATCGTCGTCGGGAAGTACACATTTGATATTGTCCGACTGCAATGCGTGTGCATCCTTGCGGTTGGCCCGGAAGACGGAGAAATGGTTGGTGCGGCGGTTATATTCATTTAGTCCGCCATCGTTGGTTCCGATCCATAGGTTTCCTGTAAAGGGATCTTCTACAATGCAACTGACCGTATTGTCACTAAGTGAATTTTTATAGGCGGAATAAGTCATGGTGTCAAATGCCGGTGCCATAGCATGATAGTAGCTCAGTCCTCCGTAGAATGTCCCTACCCATATGCCGCCTTGATTGTCTTTCAGAAGAGAACGTACGGAGTTGTGGCCTAGCGAGTTTCCGTTTTCATGGGAGAAGGTGTATTTTTCCATTGCTTCGGTTTCCGGTTCAAGGATAAACAACCCGTTGATGGTTCCGATCCACAGATTCCCCTTGTCGTCTTGCGCTAGAGTGCGTACAGTTCCTAACGGCTCTTTTTGTTGTCTGTCTGTATATGGGTAGTGTTTCTTTATCTGGAATTTGTCGTCCATGCAATATACTCCATTTATAAAAGAGCCCATCCAGTAGACACGTTTTCTGGGATCGTAGACGATGGAGGAGATTACTTCGTTTTTCAGTTCCGGAAGCAGCCGGACTATGGAGTTATCTTGTGGCAGGTAATGGTAAATACCGGTGTGAGTACCCAGCAGAACCTCGTCGTTTGCTTTGCGGATGGAATAAACGGTTGTTGCTTGCAGGTGAGGATGTAATTGCATCAGTCCGGTCTTCTTGTCAAAGACCGCCAGTCCGTTGTTCGTGCCAAGCAAAAGCTGTTGCTTGTCTTTGAGTTCCTCAATGGCAAAAATCTGTACAGGCGTTCCTTCGGGTAAAGTATAATTGGTGAAGTTGTTTCCTACGATATTGTATCGCGATAATCCAGTCAGAGTTCCTACCCATACCGTGCCGTCCGCATCTGTGTAGAGAGAGTATATATGACTGTTGCTGAGGCTGGTACTGTCATTCAGATCCTTATGAAAGGGGGCGAATCGGTAACCGTCATACCAATTCAGCCCATCCATTGTTCCTACCCAGATTTTTCCATTATGGTCTTGCGTCAGGGCAAGAACAGTACTTTGAGACATTCCGTCGTTTACCGAAAGTCGTTTGAAATGAATACGACTGGAATTATGGGCTGCCGCTTGGCAGAGAGACAAACAGCATAAGAGACAAATGCTGAGCAGGATGTTTGCGGGCATATTTCGGTTCTTCATAAACGTTGGATAATCAATGTGATTACTGATAAATGCGAAGGTAAAGATAAACATCTTTCATTCAATAGCCAAACATCGTATCGAAATATTGCTTTATCCTGCTCGTTTGCATGGTATTTGTTATTGCGCCATCCGGGTGGAAGCCGGTATATAGTCAGTTTGTTCCGTTACACCGTATTTCCCGTTCGTTTCGTCATAGAGTAGCGAAGAAGAAGCGTATCTACGCAGATAAGTGCTTCCTTCGATTGTCGGGTTACCCGGAGAATAACTGAATACGGTAGGAGTGTTACGGTTAGTCACAATCAATTCTGCCGGTTCCTGCGGATTAAGGATAGCTGTTATGTCCCAGTCGCCACAGTAGAAAGTATCTCCCTGACGGGTAATTGCGGGTACCTGTTCCGTATTCGAAGCTATTTGGATAATGGTCAATATACGGTTCCGTTCGCTTTGCGCGAAAGTACCGGTCAAATGCCATAAGGTTGGATATTGGGGATCAGGCGTTTCCGTTATCGGTATAATGGTCTGGTCGGTTTGCGAAATATCGGAAGATATGTCGCTGAATTGAGAAACTTTAGTATAGAACCCTTTTTCCGTATTTGCTGTCTTCCAACTTTTGCGGGTGTTGTCTATAGAGAATGGGGTGGGACTATGCAACAGCCATTCCCATTGTACAGGCTCGTTTGCTTCCAGTTCGTCGTAGATGAGCATGGTCTGCGGATAAAGTACCAGTATGTGACGTTTGTATTTTTTCAACGGAGTTTTACCGAAACCGTTTTCCGGAGTTTGAGCAATGCCTGCGCTTGCGAATAAATCGGTCCAAGACTTCTCTTCACTGATACCGTTATAGGCTTTCGATGCGTCTCCTAGACAATAAGCGATGTGATTTCCGCCTATGGCCCTCAGTACTTGTCCGTATCCCGTCAAGGAATAAGGTTGTCCGATACCATTCACCAGAATGCTGTTATGACCGCGCGTGTGCCGATACCACAGCAGATTGTAGGGAGTGTTGTTGGCTCCGATGTAATAGCCGCCGTTTCGGAATACGTCATGACCTCGATAGAGCAAGGTGAAACTGTTCTGATCGGCAACGGCATGGCTGTTGGACCCGAATGTACTCGAACGGAAAGCGAGTGAGAGGTTATTGTTTATATGCTGTAAGTCCGAGTGGATGGCCACCTCTCCTGCATCTTTATACCATAGTAACTTGGGAGAATAAGACGGCAACTCCTCTCCCGAATAAATTTTCGGACTGATCATACGATACAGACGCATATCTACGTCTGTGACTAATGTCTCGTCGCATTGCTTGGCATACCAAGAGGCGTATGCGTCCCCCGTCTCCCGTGCGAGGAAGTCGGCGAAAGCTACCCGTTGCCGGTCGGGGGTACTTGCTTTCTCGTTGCCGTCTCCGAAGCTGGTGCTCTTGGATTGAGGAGGCCAGGCGTATACAAGTGCCTGACCGGCATTCCGATACCACGGATGAGTAAGGAAATTACTGCCTGTCAGTGTGGAAAACAGCGACGGCATATAAAAAAGAGTTTTCACATTGGCGGTGAAGTATCCCACACCGTTTTTCCAAAGCCCGCTACGGTTGTATCCGGCGTCCGGAGCGCGGGCTGTCCAAAGCTCGTAATAATATTCAAGCATTTCGGAACATTCTTCCGTATATGCGTCTTTGTCGAACAGGACGAGTGCGGACTGGAAGAGAATGCGCATATTGTGTTGCCAGAAGTGGTTATCGAAGAAGCGGTTTTCCTGCATTCCCCGATACATCTTATAATAGTGGCGGGCAATCTTCATCAATAGCTCTTCAATATCTCTTTTCTCCTCTGCGGAAAGCTCGTTGAAAGCGATGTCGTATATTTCGATAAAGATAATGGCAATGTTGGTGGAGCCGAAGTTGGTTGCGAACAGCTCTTTATCGGTGAGACTTGGAAGCTTTTGTCGCATATATCTTAGAATCTCTTTCATCTTGTCCAGATACTTTGTATTCTGCGTCAGATGATAGGCTTGATAGAGCATATCTACATGGAGCTTTATGTCTTCGGTGCTCTCAAAGTCGAACGGGTTGGGATAGGCGGTAGTATAATCGATCCCTGCTGCGGTATTGGCACGTCCGGTCAGAGCCTTATATTCCCGGTGCTTGGAGGCGTTTTTGCGTGCCTGTTCCAAGTAGTTGTCCAGAAAACAGTATAAACGGGGATGGGTGTGGGGGATATTAAGAAAGAATGTATCGAAAGTCGGTGTTACAAATTTAGGAGTGTCATCCTTTATCTCGAATGAGTAGGTAGCGCTCCAGGACTGTGGCGTGCCGGAGACGATGGAACGGAAACGCCAGTACCAGGTACCGCTGTTCATTATTTGGTGTGGATTGAACATACACCACGGCTTTGGTTCGGACACGATGGTTTCCGCATCCGGAAAGTCTTCTTTTTGTGAGAGGGAAAATTGAAGCTGCTCTCCGGTCATCATATCTTGGGGCACGATGAACGGGGCAGGGTTAATGAATATTTCATTGTCCGCTTTGGGGTATGGCTTCTCGCGAATCTTGTCGTGCCATGCATCGGGAGATTCGGTACTGTCGGCTATTTCTTTGTTGTCTGTCATGGGGAGGGAATCATCGCTGCATGAGGTAGCTAATATCCCTGAACAGATAAGGACGTAAAAGAGGTCCCGGAAGCGGAAGTATGTTTTCATAAGATGGTTTGATAAAAAGTGAATGAAAAGAAGTAAAGGATAAGCAAGGCATTGGGGGGCCTTGCTTATCTTGACTTGATTATTGTGTTCGCTTTTGACTGTTTATTCTAAAATGGTGAGGATAGGACGGATTTGTCCTTGTACACCGGCTTTGTCGGGGGCTGTGTTGAAAATGGGCTGAATTTTGGTATTAGCGTCCAATACATTATTAGTAAGTGTGATAGGACTGATGGATTTGTTGCTGACACTGCTGGAAAGTAAGTAGCGTGCCGATGTTGTGGTATGAACAAATAGGTTAGCGCCTTCTATTGCGTTTATGGCATTGACAAATGTCTCGTTTTTAGCAGTCTCTTCGAAACCATAATATCCGATTGTCATTTCTTTTAATTGATTGATGGAAGGTATGTACCATCCGCTTGACTTTTCAGGAGTAGGCGTATTTGTTTTGAAAGCAAGGTATTTCTCAATTACGGGATATTTGTCTGTATTATTGGTATAACGTTCATCTGCAAAAAACGCCTTTGTATTTTCATATCCAGTTTTGTTTAACTCCATTCCTGTGAAATCAATATCACTACCTTTAGCACAAAATTCCAGACGTGTATTAGTCGGTGCGCTTTCCAGTGCGACTACATATCCTTTAATAGCCGTATATTCGCTACCGTAGTTAGATGCTACATCTCCATCCAATGGTGTTGTTGCGAATACGATACCGACACACGGATTCTCTGCATCCTCTTTCAATTCTGCGGAATATGTACCGTCTTTATAATAGAAATCACCAATTTCCGGATTTACTGTCGGTACGACAGGCTCGAGGTCTCCACCGTCTATGTCCGGATTCCATTCTCCGAAGTCTGTATCAATTTGTGTGTTTGCAGAAGATTCCGCTATGAAATATCCTCTGACTTGTGTACGTGTATTCTTCTTGACAGGCACATTGGCGGGGATAGCAACGGTGCGTCCGCCGTCCTCTGTTACAAAAGTCAGGGCTATTTCTCCTAAAACATCGTCTTCTGCGAAGACATAACAAGAGAAAAGTTGCAAATCGGTTGTCTCACCGGCAGTCTCGCCTGTTCCGATTGGTTCGGTAGCTGACATGATGGCGTCAATCATCTCCGTAGAAACCTTGCCTGTTGAAACATTAAAAGCGGCTGGAATCTTCTGGCTGACAGCTACTGTCTGGCATTTGTCGAAGTTTGCCTTGCTCTTGTCCGAAACAATCAGTTTGGCGAACGGGCGGGTCAGGGTGACATTCAGCGGGTTCTCTAAAGAAGCTTGGCTCTTTTCAAAAGAACCTTGACCGGAGAAAGCGTCGCAAGCGTCACTATTGTAGAGCAGGCTTGCATCTTTGATTGTGACTTTGGTAAGGTCTTCCGTATTGTAGAACTTGTCGGCGTAGCGTCCGGTTACTTGGTCTTTGCTTTGTCCCTCAGCGGGGATAAAGTCCGCCCACATCATATAATTATAAGTCCCGGCGTTTTCGAGTGCAAAGGTGAAAGAAAGCTTTCCGTTAGTGGCTTCGGTTCCTAATTTTTCTTCCCGATAGACCTGATTACCATCTGCATCGCTGATTTCGAGGATACAACGCAGGTAGTGGTCGGTCACTTCGGGGATAGCACGTGTTTGTGCAAATTCAGAGGGTAATTCAGCCGAGATGTTGACTAAATTGTTAGAGCTACTTGAAGCTCCCGGAGCTTCTTCTTGGCTACATGCGGCAAACAGCCCCATGAGCAGCGTGATTGCGAAATAAATAAAGTTCTTTTTCATAATGGTAATGATTAAAGTGTATTATAATTATTATTCGGTTGGAGTGATGGGAGTAACATCGATAATGATGTCCTCGTCCTCAAAGTCAGGATCGAAATCAATACCCGGACTGGCGGTCATAAAGTGTCCCCGTATATTGGTCTCCTTGTTCCGTTCATAGGGTATTTTCAGATTTTGGTAGCGTGCCACGACTTTCTTGCTCTCATTGGTTATCTCGATAGTCACCGGGACAGAAGCTGTGCTCTCGTTATTGATGAGCAGATAGTCGAATCCGATAGTGAACTCGTCCTTGTTCTCTAATCCTCGTAGTGTTGCTAGTTCAACCGTCTTGTTATATTCCATATATTGCAGGGAACGCTTCAACTTTCCGGTGAGTGCATCGAATGCGGTGGGCAGATAGTAGTTGTACTTCACGGTAATAGTAAACTTCTTTCCCGTGATTTCTTTCTTGTCCACTTTCTGTAGGAACTTTTCGACATCTGTGGCTATCAGGTTGTAGCGTGCCATCGGACGGATCATTTCGATATCTGTCGGCACGGTGACATTCCATTGGTCACGATAGGCGCTTAAATCCAGCGAAGTGCTTCCGTAAAAAGCGTCATAATACTTGGAGTTGGCTTTATAAGGAGTGGCTCGCATGATAAATCCTTTGTCTTCCGCATTGTAGAAGAGTTGGTAAGTGTCTCCTGTTTTACCTGTATAGTCCGCCCATACGGCAATCTGATACTTGCGGGCGTGGAGCTTCAGTCTGACGGGTATGCTGATGGTGGTTTCTCCTGTCTGCACCTTTTGGAAAATAACTTGCGACGCTACTTTCTGTGTACCCTCATAGGCAGAAACCGTGAAACGATGCAGGAATTCAGTTTCTTCTTCCGCACGGGTGTTGCGGCTGATGTCTATCGGGTCGAAGGGTGTTTCCAAAATCAGGTTGGTCATGATATTGACAGCGGTAGGGTCTACTCCGATTTCTCCGTCAGCCGTCAGCTCCGGATCTTCATGAATACAGCTACTTGCAAATACCGGCAATAACAGCAGGCAACCCAGCGTACGAATAATAGAGGTATATGTATTTCTTTTCATAATCGAACTGGCTTAAAAGTGATAAGACAATGACAAACCGAGACGGGTAATTCCCCAATAGTTACGGCTTCGGGTTTCTATTTGAGCTCCGTTGTCTATATTATAATAGGTGTTGTACTTCATATTGGCATATCCGGCGCCTAAGGTAAACTCCGCTCCCCAATGGCGGGATAAGGGAAGCTTATATCCATAACTTACACCTGCTCCCAATAGTGGGCGGCCGGTATCCTGATAACGGTTCTCGTCCCATTTCACATTGAAGAATGCCATGTGGGCGTGTACTCCGAAGAAATGGCCTGTTCTGGCTTTTTTCAACCACCAGCGTCCTTCGGGCTGGATAGCGAAGGTACGGACTGCGTGTTCGCTACTGATATCCCAGCCACTGAACATGACGGGCAGTTCAACGGAAATATGTTTGCTGCACTGTATTTCGAATGCAAGGTTCGGCACAGCAATGGCATCGTAGGCAATATTCGTTTTGAGTGCCATATAACGTTCGGAAACTTTGCGTTGCCGAGAGACTTTAGTCTTAGGTTGCCGGGACTCTTTTTTCGCTTCCTTTTTCTTAGGAGAATCGTTCACAACTGTTTGCCCTTGTCCGGTAACGGGCTTGAATACGATTTCTTTTTCGCTCGCCGATGTCTGTATGCGCGGGCGTTTCCCGTTTTGTTTCTGCGGTTCCTGCGGGTGTTGTGTTCCTTCAGACGGAGAACCCGCCATTGCTGTCAGAGAGCAAAGTAGCAACAGGAAGCCTTGTACCAAGTATCTTTTTGTTTTCATATCTTTCAGGTTGTTTTTAGATTTCCAGTTCAGGCAATTTGTCTACTAAAGTCGTTTCGTAACCGTCTTCGCGTACGATGGTAGCTCCGCCTTTATAAGTAATGTTCACATCTTCCCCTTTTCGGGTGGAACGGATGAAGAAAGACGGAGTGCCTTCTGATGATATGTTCACTTTGATAATCCAGCTACCTATCTTGATACGTCCGTCGGGCAGTATCTGCGGGTCGGCGGCAGGCTTGTTCAGCGCATGTGTGTTGATGACCGTTGCGAAACGATATATTTGTTTCTTTTCGGAAGTAGCCTTGAAGTGCCAGTGGTTGGGGTAAGGAGCGAACTTGCCGTTTGCATCCGCCCGTAGCCAGTTGACGGCGGGAACGAAGAACTGACTGGTGGTATCCGTTTTCAATGCACCGCTTGAAAAGAGGTAAGCGTCGGAAGCGCCGTTCTTGTTGGTGGCCTGTATGTGTACGAACTTATCTTTCTTGGTAACACTCATCGGCTTGATGACTGTGTGCAACAGATAATCCCAAGTGACAGGCTTGTCCGCTTCCAGTTCGTCGTAGATAAACATCAGTCCCGATTTGCCTAAAGCAACCGTATGTCGTCTGAAAGTTTTCAGATGATTCTCGTCCCAGCCGTTGGCGGGAGTATATTCAATGCCGCCCTCTTTGCCACGTTCCAGCCAAAGGGGGGAAACCTCTTTTCCGTACGCATTGGAAGCGTCACCGAGCACATAGCCGATTTTCTCGCCTACATAATAGCGTGGAATCCAGCCATAACCCTCTGTACCGATACGCTGCCCCATACCATTCACGAGGATTGTGTTGTGAGCGCGGGTGGAACGGTGGCAAAGGATACTATGCTTGTCTACAAAGGCGATGTGATGACCGCTGCTGTAGAAGAGCGAGTTTCCTCCGAAAAAGGTGTTGAACGCATTTTGGTTGGCTATGGCGTGTGACGTGCTGCCGTAAGGACTGCTGCGGAAGCTGAACATGGCGTTGCTGCCTACGCGATCCCAGTTGGTCATGAAAGAGGCAAGACCGCTCTGAGGAAAGACATATCCCATCGGGAGTGAGGTGAGTCCTTCTCCTGTCGGCAAAGGTTTGTCACATTGGAGACGGAACCATGCCAGGCTACCGGATTTTACGGTTATAAGACGCTTGTGATAGTCGGGAGTAGTGGCGACGCGACGTACATAATCGGCTGCGTATGTATTGCCGGTTAGTCGTGCCAATGCGTCCAGATAGCCTACACGAATCGAATTCGGTTTTAGGTTGCCTTGATGTCCGCTACCGTTTCCTCCGGATTTGGAAAAAGGAGGTTGCTGGTACATGGTGTACATGACAGAACCTTGATACCATGGATCACTGAAGAAATCGAAACCGGTAACGGTACTGTAAAAGTAAGGAACTTCGATGAGTGTGCGGAAGTTGACAGCGAAATAACTGTCGCCATTGTGCCAGGCACCGTCCTTGTTCAGACCGGGGAATCGTGCCAGCCATACATTGTAACAGTAATCCGCCCATACCGTTGCTTCGGGAAGATCACCATACACGCTGAATGCGGCGAATGTGAAAATGCGAAGTGTCATTTGCCAGACATGGTTGTCAGCAATATGGTTCTCCAGCCGGTTGTTGAAGTTCGCATAGAACTCACTTCCGCGTCTTTTTATTTCTTTCAATAAATTCTGTTTTTGCGGCCCGGTCAGCAGATCATAGAATGAGTCGTATGCCAGTGAACTGAGTGAAAGCATAGTAGCGGCATTGAAGTCCCCCATCACGTTTTTGTTTTTATCCCAACTAAGCATTTCCATGATGCGTTTGATAGCCTCTTTGCTGTAACGGGTATCTTTGGTCAGCAGGTAGGCGCGTATCAGGAGTTCCACGTTACCCTCTTCTTTGTCGATGATGCGGCGGCTTTCACGGGTTAGCATGGCGCTGCGCTGCATCTCGCTCTTCAGTCCTTTGGCAAGGTCGGCTTTGATGTCATTAACGGATTGCATCGGAATTGTCAGAACCTTGTCTGCACGTTCCAGATACCATTGATGTTCGGGCTTGGACTTGCTGTTGTTCATAAAGTCCGTCCATTTATCTTTCTGTACCAGGATGCGCGGATGATTCTTAGGCAAACGTGTCTGCATCGTCTTGAATGATGGCGGACAGAATTTGTCCGGATTGGCTTTGACGGTGAATTGCAGGACAGGAGACCATAAAGTATTTCCGTCTTCTACATATCCGTACTGCCAATACCATACACCGGCGTCCAGATCCTTTTTCGGGTTAAAGAAAGGCCAACGGCTTTCCACCTGCACAACATTGCTCTTCATAGCTGCATCCTGTGAATAGCGTAACTGGTATTTCAATTGCGCCTTGTCTATTTTCTTCTTGGTGGATTTCATTCCGTCCAATACCTCTTCGGAAGTATCTACATCTGCATGAAGCGGCCATTGGAACGAAACGGCACGGTCGTTTACCGTCGCTTTGTCCAGCGGGGATGGGGTGGAGCGCATCTCGTGCATGAGAGTTACCTCGTTCAACTTGATCCGTGCGGACTTTTGCTGTGCCTGCATTCCGGAGATTGCCGCCAGGCAGCAGAATAGTATGGTGCTAACTGATCTTTTCATGGTACTATTAATAATTAGGGTTGTTCTTATTTTCTAACAGCGGGTTCAATTGCAATTCATCCAATGGGATTGGGAACAGTTCGTGCTTTCCTTTTTGGAAATTCTCTCCGGCAGGGTAGGCGGTTGTGGTACTTGTGTTCACTTCCGAACGGTTGCCAAACAGCGACAAGGCATCTTTGATAATGCCCCAACGGATAAGGTCGTATTTGCGTTGTCCTTCAAAAGCTAACTCAAAGCCACGCTCCCAAAATAATGCCGTACGGAACTTGCCTGCATCATCGCTGTCGGAAATAAACCGTAGCTTGTAGACTTTCTCTTTCATCAGTTCCTGATAGTTCTCCGTTGTGATTTCCCGCGCACCGGCACGTTTGCGCACACTATTGAGCAGCTTCCAGGCTTCGGCGGTGTTTTCTGTCTCGTTATAGGCTTCGGCAGCCATCAATACTACGTCGGCATAGCGCAGGTAGCAGAAGTTGACATCGGTCACGTTCGGGTCTTTGTATCCGATAGGCATCCATTCACGGCGCCATTTGCCCGGATACCAGTCTTTTCCGCTTTTATTGACTACTTTCTTGTGATTGTATGCCTCTTTATCCCAAGTGAATTTGTAGTTGCAAATCATCACGTCACGGCGTTCGTCACCTTTGATGATATTACCATCCTCGTCTTCTTCCTGCACATCAAAGAAATCTCTCCATTCGGGCACTGCACGGAACATGGCGCTGGCACGTCCCATGAAATGACTTACTTCCGTCACTTTGATACTGGGCTGCGCTACGGATGGTCCGATATAGGTTCCCCAATATCCTTTGGCTCCGCTCTTCCCGTCGGCACTATAGAACGCTACTTCAAACAGGCTTTCTTTGGAGTCAATCGTTCCGGCGGAAAAGCCTTTGAACAGCTCCGTATAACCGCCGGGATAGAAATCGTGGTATTTGTTCTCCTGAAAGGCTTTCCATTCTTCAATAACGTCTTCGAAGTATTCCTTGCGTTTCGCGTCATCGGGGCGGGTTATGCTTCCGTCCATTTGCAGACTATAACCGGCACGTTGGAGCAGGACACGCATCAGAAGTGCACGGGCAGCACCCTGGGTCGCTTTTTCGGGGCTGGTGGCTGCGGTAGCCCAAGGGAGATGATTTTTGGCGAAGTTCAGGTCATCGATCATCTGGTCGTAGATGAGTTCACGGCTGACACGTGGCTGATAAATATCTTTATTCACATTGGTAGAGGTCGTTTTGAACGGCACGTCTCCCCAATAGCGCACAAGGTTGAAAGCATACAACGCTCTCAGAAATTTTGCTTCCGCAACCAGTGACTGCAAACCTTCATCTCCCTCGTAATTCTCCATACCCTCGATTCCTTCGATGGTATAGTTGGCACGTTCGATTCCGGTATAATTGCCTTGCCATACACTATTTACCCACGTGTTGGAGCTGGTCAGTTTATAATGGGCGATGTCGCGTCGTCCTTTGTCGGCGGTTAAGCCGGATACATAGTAAGTATCGTCCGAACATGGAAATGCCATATCCATATAACTGTAAAGTGTCGGAAGTTCATCGTATACCCCGACGACCGCCATTGCCGCTTTCTCTTCACTGGCAAATATTTCTTTCTTTTCGTAATAGGAACTCGGGTCTTCCGTCAATAGGTCGGAGCAGGATGTGGTGGATAGTCCGCCTGCCAGCAAGAGACTTAATATATAAATATAGGTATTACAGCTTTTCATCTTATCTTGTTTTTGAATGAATTAGAATGTTATGTTCAGACCGAATACGAAGCTACGGCTTCTCGGATAAGCTCCGAAGTCTACGCCGGGGGTTAAGTTGTTTCCTTTGGTAGATACTTCCGGATCGAATCCGGTGTAGGGAGTCCATACGAACAGGTTGCTGCCTGTGGCGTATAGGCGGAGTTTCTGGATGGACGCTTTCCGTATCCATTGTCTGGGGAAGTTATATCCGATGGTTATATTACTCAGACGAAGGTAGGACGCGTCTTCTACAGCCCATGAATGGATGTAGGTATCTCCTTGTTCCATATCGTAAACGGCTGCTACGCTTTTGCCTGCATTCAACGCTGCAAGTTCCGCTGGGTCGGTGATGATATCTCCATTGGCGTTGATGGTCATCCAGCGTTTATGGCTATTGGCGACATCCAGTACGTTATAGTTGGATTTTCCGGCTTGTGTATTGGTCAGTTTCGTGGCATTCAGTACTTCTCCACCGTATGAGAAAGTGAAGAACACACTCAGATCAAAGTTTTTGTACGTGAAAGAGTTGTTTAATCCACCATAGAAGGTGGGGTTGGCGTTGCCTATGACTGTCTGGTCATTCTCATCGATTACATTATTATGATCCGTATCGGCGAATTTCCACATACCTGGCTGTATATCATTGCGTGAACCTCTGTATGGAATGCCTTCTTTCAGGGTATATTTCTTTGTGTTCGGGTCGTAATTGAAATCTTCTATCTGGTAGAGTCCCAAAGTACGATATCCGTAGAACTGCCCGATGGGTTTGCCTACTTCTATTTTATGGGTCTTCTGGTTATATCCGAATTTTGCTTCTTCCAAGAAGAACTCTTCACCGGAGAGGGCTTTGATTTTGTTCTTATTGTGGGAAAGGTTCAGGCTGGTGTTCCAGGTAAAGTTCCTTTTCTGGATATTGACGGAGCTGATTGTCAGGTCTACACCTACATTCTGTGTTTTTCCGATGTTGCGTACCATGTTGCTGTAACCGGAAGAACTGGGGATACGTGAGTTTAAAAGCAGGTGTGTACTTTGGTTGACATAGAATTCCGGCGAGATGGTGAGTCGCTGTTCGAGGAATCCAAGGTCTATTCCGAGATTGAACGTATTATTCGATTCCCATTGCAGATATTCATTCGGAATGGAGGCCGGCACATATCCCGGTGTGTAATTTTCACCGTTGGGATACTTTATGGAATTCAGAAGTTCCAAAGAAGCGTAGCTGCCAATGCGGTTGTTTCCTGCCATACCGTATCCTGCGCGTAGTTTCAGATCGGAGAATATGCCTAGTTTCTTGATAAATTCTTCTTCCCCCATACGCCATGCCGCTGAGAAAGAGGGGAAGAATCCCCACTTCTTGTCTGCGCTGAACTTGGAAGAACCGTCCGCGCGCAGGGTGGCTGTGAACAGGTATTTCTCTCCTATATTATAATTGAACCGTGTGAAGAAAGACAACAGCTTGTCGTCGTCGTTGAAGTTGGAAGTGATGGAGCCGGGAATTCCCAAGCCCATATCATTCAGGTTGATATCGTTGTTAGGGAAATTGGTAGCGCTCGCTCTCATATTACGTGTCCGGCGTGATACCCATTCCTGTCCGAGCATGGCGATTAATTTGTGTTTCTTCCTTTTGTATTCGTAGTTAAGTACGTTGGAAGTCTGGAAACTGCTGTTTTCCGCATATTGGATGTAGCCGTTGGCGTTGGAACGTTTACCGAAACTGGAACGCTCGCCATAAAAAATGTCATTACGTACCGTCTGGTAACGCATTCCGGTATTGTTGCGGAACGTCAGGCCTTTGAATATCTTAAACGTTAGTCCTCCGTTTGCTTGAAAGGTACGCAATTGCTTGTTATTGATTTCTTCCGATGCGGAAATCAACGGGTTCTGCATCGGGTTGGAGTCGTCGTCCTCTATGGTATCTTCGCTATTCCGAAAGTCCTCATCGCTTTTATATATACCGGCTGTGGGACGATACTGGAGAATATGTTCCATCTTATTAAAGCGGGTGGATTCTTCGGAAGTTCCCATACCATAAATACGAGATTGGTTATAATTCACACGTGCATTGATGGAAAGGCGCTTGGTGGATTTGTGGGAAATGCTGAATGATATGTTGTGCTTGTCGCTACCGCTATATACCATTGCCCCGAGATCCTTGAAATAACTGTAGTTAAGAGAATATTTCAAGTCTTTGTTGCCACCGGATATGTTGATACGGTAGTTTTGTGAAGTCGTTGTCCTGCCTAAAGTCTCTTCTTGCCAGTCAATGCCGGGACGGCTTCCGTAGTTTTCGTCAATGTCGAGGAATGAACCGTATGTGTTTTGGAAGTTTTTTACTCCGGATTCGCCGTCAAACTGTAATCTGCGTTCATAGTCGAGCAATACAAACTCTTTGGTGGAGAGTACCGGAAGCTTACGCGCCAATGTCTTTACACCGACATAGCTGTCAAAGCTGACCGACATTTTACTATCGTCCTTGTTTCCTTTCTTGGTGGTAATGACTACTACTCCGTTTGCTCCGCGTGCACCGTAAATGGCTGTTGCCGAAGCGTCCTTCAGGATATCAATGGTTTCGATTTCCGCTGGGTCGAGAGTTGACATCCCGTCTTCGCTGGGGAAGCCGTCGATGATATAAAGGGGGTCGTTGCTTTGGGTAATGGAAATACCTCCACGTACACGAATGGATATTTCAGAACCGGGGGCTCCTTCGCTTTGCGTGATTTGCACACCTGCCACTCTTCCCGCCAATGCTTGGGCGACATCGGAGGTAGGCATTTTCATTAGGTCTTCACTCTTTACGGAAACGACGGAGCCTGTCAGGTCACTGCGCTTGCTTGTTCCATAACCTACTACTACCACTTCATCCAATGCTTTCGCATCACTTTGCAGCGTCACGTTGATGACCGCTTTCCCTTTAACGAGGACTTCTTGTGTTTTCATTCCTATATAAGAAAATACAAGGATAGCCTTGGCGGCATTGTCGACTTTCAGCCTGTAATTTCCGCTTAAATCACTGATTGAACCGACACCGGAAGCACCTTTGAGGGTAATGTTGGCTCCAATGACTTCCAAACCTTCCGCATCAATCACCTTTCCGGTGACCGTCAGGCTTTGGGCTTGAACCGTAAATGCGGTGCAAAGACAAACCGCAAAAAAGAGAATTCTTTGAATGTTTTTCATATCAATTCTATTCGTTGTTTTCTGAGTTAAGAATCTATGGCAAAGGTATGGGCCTTTCGTATAAATGTTGTTTCCCTATTGTCTTTCCTTTATTTGAAAACTGATAATGGGCTTTAGAATTTATGTAAAAACCTTTAGGATTTATCTATTATGAGTGATTGAATATTTGTATTTGTGGTAGTTGTAATAGATACCTATTGTTGTTTGACTTTGAAACTGAATGCCAAAGCTTCTTTTTTTAAGTCTTTAGGCAGTGTAACTGTTACTTTACCGTTCTCACAAGTGTATTTCACTCGTGCTCCATTCTGTAACAATGTCATCTTCCCGGTGGGTTCGTTACCTTCCCATTCGATGGTTGACGGCAAATCTTCTCCTTCGGGCAGGGTATAGATGGCGTACAAAGTCTTCTTGTCTTTGTTGGCTGTGAACCATACATTTCCACTATGGTAGTTAGGAGTGGGGCGTGTCGCATAGATAGCTGTGCCGTTTTTCTTTAACCATGCTCCTATGGTCTTCAGGCATTTTATGACTTCCTCTTCGATGACGCCTTCTCCCGTTGGTCCTACATTCAGGGCTAGACATCCACCTTTAGCAGTGACCTCTGCTAAGGTGTTGATAACCCATGCTGCAGATTTAAGCTTTGGCTTAGGATTCCATCCCCAGCTATTGCTGATGGTGATACAGCTTTCCCAGGGATGATTTAGCTGGGTCTTGGGAATAGTAAGTTCCGGTGTCTGATAGTTTTCGTTTCGTCCGGGGACAGTCCTGTCTGCGACAATCAGACCGGGCTGTTTTTTGCGGGCATTATCAACGATTTCATCCAGTTTGATGCTCTGTTGAGGCTTTCTTACCCAGCCTCCATCCAACCAGAGGATGTCTATGCTACCATAGTTAGACATCAATTCATCGATTTGGTTGGCTGTGTATTGCTGATATTTAGCCCATTTCTCCGGATATTTTTTGATATCGTAATTCGGATTTCGTGTCGGGGTGGACAGATATGGATCCCAATAATCCTCGCAGTGCCAGTCCGGCTTGGAAAAATAAGCGCCTATCATAAATCCCTCTTGTCTGAATGCGTCGAACAAGTGATAGGCAACATTACTATACTTCCCATCTTTGTAAGGACCTTTAGCAATATTGTAATCAGTGTATTTGGAGTCGAACATACAAAATCCGTCATGATGCTTGGTCGTAAATATAAGGTATTTGAAACCGGCGTCTTTCATAATGGAAGCCCATTCGGAAGGTTCAAACTTGGTAGGATTAAAGGAATCTGCAAGTCCCCAATACCATTTCTTGAAATCTCCATAGGTTGTGCCCGGACGAATCCTCTTACGTCGTGCCGTAAATTTGTCTTCCGAGCAAAGTGCCCATGATTCCGAGATTCCGGGAACGGAGTAGACGCCCCAGTGGAACATAATTCCGAACTTACGGTCTTGCCATTCGTCCAGTTTCTTTAGTACTTTAGGATCAGTAGGCCATTCGTATTGTTTGGATGCGCTATGTACAAAACCGTGATCCTTGGTTGAAAAATTCTTTTGTTGCGCATGCAGTGTCAGTGAAAGACCGATCCCTGCGATTAGAAATAAAATTCTTCTCATGTTTTTAATGGTTAGATTAGCATTGAGTCTTGACTTTGAAATTTTGCCGCTAATTTATCGTAATTCTTGCATTCGGTCGTTGAATTATGTCTTTTATTCTTTATGGAAACAGGTATAAAGCTTTTGAATTCGTCTAAAAGCTTTTTGATTTTATCCCGATACCCGACAGAGGGCTTGTGGAAGGGGTGGAAATTGTACTTTTTTCCTCGGTGCCGGAGCCTGTGTTCTTCGGTGGAGAACCATGCCTTCCCCGGTGCCGAACGGTGTCTTTCCCGGTGCCGGACTTTTGTATACCTTATTATCTACTCCTTGTCATTCAACCGAATAAATCCAAAAAAAGGAAGAATTTGTTTGCCAATTCAAAGAAAAGCCGTACTTTTGCAAGCCGATTATTATCACAAAATGATAAGAGATTAATTCATAGCGAGTTAGTCGTCCTTTGTCCGGGGAGGACTAATAAGTGGTGAAGAAATTTTAGTAGTAACATTTAAAAACAAATTTAAGAGTGGATACTTTAAGTTACAAGACCATTTCTGCAAACAAGGCAACCGTAACCAAAGAATGGGTTATTGTTGACGCTACAGACCAGACTTTAGGTCGTCTGGGAGCAAAAGTTGCAAAATTGCTGAGAGGAAAGTACAAACCGAACTTTACTCCTCACGTAGACTGCGGTGATAACGTTATCATCATCAATGCAGACAAAGTAAAACTGACTGGTAACAAATGGAATGACAGAGTGTATTTGTCATATACTGGTTATCCCGGTGGTCAGAGAGAAATGACTCCTGCCCGTTTGATCGCTAAACCGAACGGTGAAGAGAGATTACTGAAAAAAGTAGTGAAGGGGATGCTTCCTAAGAACATTCTGGGAGCTAAATTGCTGAACAACTTGTATGTTTACGCTGGTAGCGAACACAAGCACGAAGCTCAAAGCCCGAAAATGATTGATATTAATTCATATAAATAAGATATAATGGAAGTAGTAAATGCATTAGGCAGACGTAAACGTGCTATCGCACGCATATTCGTAAGCGAAGGTACAGGAAAGATTACTATTAACAAGAGAGACCTTGCAGAGTACTTTCCATCAACTATTCTTCAGTATGTTGTAAAACAACCATTGAACAAGATTGGTGCTGCTGAGAAGTATGACATCAAGGTTAACTTGTGTGGTGGTGGTTTCACAGGTCAGTCTCAGGCTTTGCGTCTGGCAATCGCCCGTGCACTGGTGAAAATCAACGCTGAAGACAAAGCTGCTCTTCGTGCTGAAGGCTTCATGACTCGCGACCCGCGTTCTGTTGAACGTAAGAAACCGGGACAGCCGAAAGCTCGTAGAAGATTCCAGTTCAGCAAGCGTTAATGGGTTGCCTGACAGAGGAATATGTTTAGTATCTAAACTACTGGGACTCTGCTTGCGGACTACCCGGCGGTTGGTTTAGAAAAAACAAAAAAGAAAGTAAACGATTTAAAGAAAAACAAGATGTCAAGAACAAATTTTGATACATTATTGGAAGCTGGTTGCCACTTCGGACACCTTAAGAGAAAGTGGAATCCTGCAATGGCTCCTTATATTTTCATGGAACGCAATGGTATTCACATCATTGACCTCCACAAAACAGTTGCAAAAGTAGACGAAGCTGCTGAAGCTTTGAAACAGATTGCCAAATCCGGCAAGAAAGTTCTTTTTGTTGCTACTAAAAAACAAGCGAAACAAGTTGTAGCTGAGAAAGCTCAATCTGTTAATATGCCTTATGTAATCGAACGCTGGCCGGGTGGTATGTTGACCAACTTCCCGACTATCCGTAAGGCTGTGAAGAAAATGGCTACTATCGATAAATTGACTAACGATGGTACTTATGCTAACCTTTCTAAGAGAGAAATCCTTCAGATCTCTCGTCAACGTGCAAAATTGGACAAGACTTTGGGCTCTATCGCTGACCTGACTCGTCTGCCATCTGCTTTGTTCGTTATTGACGTGATGAAAGAAAACATCGCAGTTCGCGAAGCTAACCGTTTGGGTATCCCTGTGTTCGGTATCGTTGATACTAACTCTGATCCTACAAACATCGACTTCGTAATTCCTGCTAACGATGACGCTACTAAATCTGTAGAAGTTATCTTGGATGCTTGCTGCGCTGCAATGATCGAAGGTTTGGAAGAAAGAAAAGCTGAAAAGATCGATATGGAAGCTGCTGGTGAAGCTCCTGCCAACAAAGGCAAGAAGAAATCAGTGAAAGCTAGACTCGACAAGTCTGACGAAGAAGCTATCAACGCAGCTAAAGCTGCTGCTTTCATCAAGGAAGACGAAGAGGCTTAATATATAAATGTGCCAATTTGCTAATGTGCAAGAGTATACTTATACACTTGTATCTTGATTGGCAGATTGGCACATTTTTTGTTTAGGAAATTATTATTCATTTAAATAAAGGAAATTATTATGGCTGTAAGTATGGCTGATATTACCAAGCTGCGTAAAATGACCGGAGCTGGTATGATGGATTGCAAAAACGCGTTGACTGAAGCTGAGGGCGATTTCGACAAGGCAATGGAGATTATCCGTAAGAAAGGACAAGCTGTTGCTGCTAAGCGTTCAGAACGTGAAGCTTCTGAAGGTTGCGTTTTGGCTAAAACTACCGGTGACCGTGCTGTTATCGTTGCTTTGAAGTGTGAAACTGACTTTGTGGCTCAGAACGCTGATTTCGTGAAGTTGACTCAGGATATTCTTGATCTTGCTGTGGCTAACAAATGCAAGACTTTGGATGAAGTAAAGGCATTGCCTATGGGTAACGGTACTGTACAGGATGCGGTGACTGACCGTAGCGGTATCACAGGTGAGAAAATGGAATTGGATGGCTACATGACTGTAGAAGGTGTAAGCACTGCTGTTTACAACCACATGAACAGAAATGGTCTTTGCACGATTGTTGCTTTCAACAAGCCTGTTGACGAGCAACTGGCTAAGCAGGTAGCTATGCAGATTGCTGCTATGAACCCGATTGCTATTGATGAGGACGGTGTTTCTGAAGAAATCAAACAGAAAGAAATCGAAGTTGCTATTGAGAAGACAAAAGCTGAACAGGTACAGAAAGCTGTTGAGGCTGCTCTGAAGAAAGCTAATATCAACCCGGCTCACGTAGACAGCGAAGAGCACATGGAAAGCAACATGGCTAAGGGCTGGATTACAGCTGAAGATGTAGCGAAAGCAAAAGAAATCATCACTACTGTTTCTGCTGAGAAAGCTGCACACTTGCCTGAACAGATGATTCAGAACATCGCTAAAGGTCGTTTGGCTAAGTTCTTGAAAGAAGTTTGCTTGCTGAATCAGGAAGATATCATGGATGGTAAGAAGACTGTAAGAGAAGTATTGACTGCTGCTGATCCTGAATTGAAGATTGTTGACTTCAAACGTTTCACTTTGAAAGCTGAATAATCAATCAGATTCAAATTCTATGATGTGTCCTTAAAAACGGAACACGTTAACTTAATAGAGGTATTCATTAAGATTCTCTATTTGAAGATACAAGAAAGGCAACTGATTCATAACGAGTTAGTTGCCTTTTCTTTTGATTTGATTTTATCATTCCTTTCCTCAAGAAACTGCCATGTATAACATGAGGCGCATTCTTGGGGAGGATTATTTCAATGCTTTGTCTATTTCCTTCATCAGTTTGTCCATTTCTTCTTTTTTATAACCGACAGTGGCGGATATCACTTTCCCTTCTTTGTCGATTAAGTAGCTTCTGGGAATGTATTGACTGGCAAACTTACCTGTGACTTCCCGTTTCGGGTCCGGGTAGAGAGGAAATGTAAACCCTTTGCGCTTGTTGTATTCCGTTAATTGAACGTCGGTATGTTCGCGTCCGATTACTAACATGCAGAAATCTTTGTTGCCCTTATATTTAGGCCAGAGTGTTTTTTGAACTTCAGCCAGTTCGCTTTGGCAAGGACCACACCAAGTAGCGAAAATATTGATTAATACAACTTTTCCTTTCAGGTCCTCGGAGTTTACAGTACCGTTCACTGTTGAATGAAGGGTGAAAGCAGGCATACTATCGCCTACCTTGACGATATCAGCATTGTTGTCTTGTGCAAATGACAACAGTGAGAATAACGCTGCTGCACAGAATAATGTTACTTTTCTCATATCTTTAAAATTTCTAGTTACAAAATGCTATTTAGTTTAACCTCCTATACCTTTTGTTTTAGAGTATCCTTCTTTAATGAGCAGCTCTATGATTTTGGTTTTGAAATCTCCTTGTACCATAATCTCTCCGTCTTTAGCCGATCCGCCTACTCCGCATTTGCTTTTCAGTAGCTTACCCAGCTCTTTCAAGTCGTTTTCCGTACCTATAAATCCGGTAATTAATGTGACCACTTTACCGCACCGGTTCTTTTTGTCAATGGAAACTCGCAGGTTTTGTTTGTTTTTGTCGAGAGTAACTTGCTCTTCATCGTTGTCCATTTCATAGCCGAAGTCCGGATTCGTGGAATATACTACGTTTAATCTATCTTTCCAATCATTCTTTTTCATACTCGTCATATTTATTTCTTCTCAAAAGTATCAAACTTATGGAAAAGGGCAAAATTTGAGCCTGTTTTCCTTGTTTTGTTTAATCTCTATTAAGGTTTTCTGTTATAGGGTTGTCAGTCTCAAAAAATAATGTACTTTTGCAAAATACCAAATTTTGTAAGAAGTATGAGCACTTATATACGAAAAGAGGCGGATAAAGTGCCGGAGCCTACCTTGCGCAGACTTCCCTGGTATCTGTCCAATATAAAACTAATGAAAGAAAAAGGAGAGCAATATGTCTCCTCGACACAAATCTCTAAGGAAATAAATATTGACGCTTCTCAAATCGCCAAAGACTTGTCGTATGTGAACATATCGGGACGTACGAGAGTGGGCTATAATATTGATGCACTGATTGAGGTTTTGGAAAGCTTTCTTGGATTTACTAATATGCACAAAGCCTTTTTGTTTGGTGTAGGTAGTTTGGGAGGTGCGTTACTCCGCGACTCGGGTTTGCGTCATTTCGGCCTGGAAATCGTGGCGGCTTTTGATATCAATCCGGAATTGGTAGGGAAGGACTTAGGTGGAATTCCAATTTTCCATTCTGATGACTTTGAAGCAAAGATGAAGGAATATGATGTGAATATCGGTGTGTTGACAGTACCTATTAATATCGCTCAGGAAATTACAAATAAGATGGTAGACGGAGGAATAAAGGCAGTGTGGAACTTTACTCCTTTCCGTATTCGCGTGCCGGAAAATATTGTCGTACAGAACACTTCTCTTTATGCGCATCTGGCCGTTATGTTTAACCGATTGAATTTTAACGAGAAATAATGAAGATTATCGCAGTAGGAATGAACTACGCTCAGCATAATCAGGAGCTGGGACATACACAGGTAAATACGGAACCGGTCGTTTTTATGAAGCCGGACTCTGCCATTTTAAAGGACGGCAAGCCGTTTTTCATTCCCGACTTTTCTAACGAGATACATTATGAGACGGAATTGGTAGTCCGTATCAACCGTTTGGGGAAGAACATCGCTCCTCGTTTTGCTAACCGCTATTATGACGCCGTGACTGTGGGTATCGATTTTACTGCCCGTGATCTTCAGCGAAAATTCCGTGAACAGGGAAATCCTTGGGAACTTTGCAAAGGATTCGATTCTTCGGCGGCTATCGGAGATTTTGTTCCGGTAGACCGTTACAAGGATATCCGGCATTTGAACTTCAATCTGTTGATTGACGGTAAAGAAGTGCAAAAAGGGTGTACGGCGGATATGCTTTTCAAAGTGGATGACATCATAGCGTATGTCAGTCAATTTGTGACACTGAAAATAGGTGATTTGCTATTTACCGGTACACCTGCCGGTGTAGGTCCGGTCAGTATCGGACAACATTTGCAAGGATATCTGGAAGGGGAAAAACTATTGGACTTCTATGTCCGCTGATGGAGGAAGGTAAATTATGAGGATAAGAGTAGGCTTTGGTTTCGATGTGCACCAATTGGTTGAAGGACGTGAGCTGTGGCTTGGAGGCGTTCTTCTGGAACACACAAAAGGATTGCTGGGGCATTCGGACGCTGATGTGCTATTGCACGCCGTCTGTGATGCATTGCTGGGAGCTGCGAATATGCGTGACATCGGTTATCACTTTCCGGATACAGCGGGAGAATTTAAGAATATCGACAGCAAAATCCTTCTGAAAAAGACCGTAGAACTGATTGCTTCCAAGGGATATAAGGTCGGTAATATTGACGCGACTATCTGCGCCGAACGCCCGAAGCTGAAAGCGCATATTCCTTTGATGCAGGAGACAATGGCAAACGTGATGGGTATCGATGTTGATGATATTTCCATTAAAGCGACCACTACCGAGAAACTCGGATTTACTGGTCGGGAAGAAGGTATCTCGGCTTATGCCACAGTACTGATAGAAAAGGATTAAACTGTCGTGGTCATAACAAGTTTGACGTGACTGATACGGGTATACTTTGATCCGTAACTTTCGTATCGGCGTGACACCCGCGCAGATGCGACATAAATGATTTCTCCCGGTCGGTATTCATGTTCTATCCCGGATAGTGTGCATGAAACCGCACTGGGATTTTTTGACGGTATACTCATGATAACCAGGTTGCCGCTTGCATCGGCCAATGTCAGTACCTGCTTTACAAAAAATTGTGGTGCAGTACCATTTATTCTTGTCTTATACGGATCATCTTCCAATCGCACCCGTATGACTTTTAATCTGAGGTCCGTGAGTTTCTCCCCTAGTTCACCCAAATACCGGCTTACTGAATGTTTCTCTTTCGACTTCCTTTGCATGAGGTCTAAATGTACGGAGTGATAAGCTTGCGCTATCTTGACGAAACGTTCCTGTTTGGGGATTCTCGGTGTAAACTTATAGGCTATCCAACTCAAATAAGCCGGATCCACTTTCAATATCTCATGTAGGAAATGCCCCCGATACTTCCCGAAAAAGATAAGGTCGTCGCCATTGCTTTGCATTCTCTTTTCGTTGTAATCTACAAGAATCAGGCAGCGCCTTGAATAATAGAACATAGTACTTGCCATGCGGAGGGATTCGTTGATGTCCGGTGACAAATCATGTATGTAAAGGATGGATTGTTTTTCCGGTAGAGGAGAATAAAGCCATAACGAATAGTTGGGTTTACCCGGTCGGGGTAATACCACCAAGTAAACTCCCGCCTCTTTGAAAGAGGCCCTGCCTCGGTTGTATTCATTCAGTTTGGCATACAATAAGGCTTGCTCATTTTCGGAAATGCCCGGTAATCTTGGGTTAGCCATAATTGTTCTTGCTTTTGTATATCTCAAATATAAGGATTTTCTTCCGGAAAAGCAAGAATTCTCTTTGAAATCTTGTACATTTGTATCCATGTAACTTTTCAAGGATCAGATGAAAGAACGAAATAAGAGAGTGCTGGTGGGTATGAGTGGCGGTATAGACAGTACCGCTACCTGTCTTATGCTGCAAGAACAAGGATACGAAATAGTGGGAGTCACTATGCGTGTGTGGGGAGATGAGCCGCAGGATGCCAGAGAG
Source organism: Bacteroides sp. NSJ-39 (assembly GCF_014287315.1). NCBI lineage: Bacteria > Pseudomonadati > Bacteroidota > Bacteroidia > Bacteroidales > Bacteroidaceae > Bacteroides > Bacteroides sp. NSJ-39. Next base: position 62,116 of record NZ_JACOOB010000018.1, read on the forward strand.
TTGGCTGTCAGGATGGGCATTGAACATTATGTGGCGGATGAACGTATACCTTTTAAAGAGACTATTGTAAAAAACTTCATAGACGAATATAAGCAGGGACGTACACCGAATCCTTGTGTGATGTGCAATCCGTTGTTTAAGTTCCGTGTGTTGACGGAATGGGCGGACAAGTTGGATTGTGATTGGATTGCTACCGGACATTATTCACGGCTGGAAGAGAAAAACGGGCATATTTATATCATAGCTGGAGACGATGATAAAAAAGATCAGTCTTATTTTCTTTGGAGGTTGGGACAGGATGTGCTGCGGCGTTGTATCTTTCCGTTGGGGGATTATACGAAAATAAAAGTGCGTGAATACCTGGCTGAGAAAGGATATGAGGCTAAATCGAAGGAGGGGGAGAGCATGGAAGTATGTTTCATTAAAGGAGATTACCGCGACTTTCTCCGCGAACAGTGCCCGGAATTGGATAGCGAGATCGGGCCGGGATGGTTTGTCAACTCCGAAGGTGTAAAGCTGGGGCAGCACAAAGGGGCGCCTTATTATACTATAGGTCAGAGGAAAGGACTGGAAATCGCGCTTGGAAAGCCTGCTTATGTATTGAAAATCAATCCTCAGAAGAATACGGTAATGCTTGGCGATGCGGAGCAGTTGAAGACGGATTATATGTTGGCGGAGCAGGATAAGATTGTGGACGAACAAGAACTGTTTCAGTGTGAGAACCTGACAGTACGGATTCGCTATCGCAGTCGTCCGTTGGCCTGTCGGGTGAGACGTCTTGAAGACGGGCGTTTGCTTGTCCGTTTTCTTGAAACGGCTTCGGCTATAGCTCCCGGACAATCGGCTGTTTTTTATGATGGAAAGCGAGTGTTGGGAGGAGCCTTCATTGCTTCACAGCGTGGAATAGGTCTGGTGATTCTGGAAAACGAAGGATTTTAATTGATAAAATAAAGATAACTGATGAAGAAGTTCATACTATTGATTCTTACTTTAACTGTGTGCTTGGGTGGATTCGCCCAATTTACTCCCGGAGATACCTTGAAGTATCGTATCAGTCTGAAAGACAAGGCTGCTACCGATTATTCTTTGCAAAAGCCGGAAAAGTACTTATCCAAAAAGTCTATTGAACGGAGAAAGAAACAGGGTTTGAAGATTGATTCCACCGATTTGCCGGTATGTAAGAAATATGTAGACGCTATCCGTCGGAAAGGAGTTCACATACTTGTGACCGGAAAATGGGAGAATTTCGTTACTGTCTCTTGTAATGACAGTGTGTTGATAGATGAGATTACCCGGTTGCCTTTTGTGCGTTCTGCGGAAAGAGTATGGAAAGGTAATATGGAAAAAGCTACCCGAAGAGATTCGCTGATTAATAAGCCGCTGCGTACAGACAGCCTTTACGGTCCTGCGTGCACCCAGATTGAGATGAGCAAGGCGAACCTCCTTCATGATGCGGGTTTCAAGGGAAAAGGAATGATGATTGCGGTTATTGATGCGGGATTCCATAATGTAGATAAGATTGAAGCGATGAAGAATATCGATATTCAGGGTGTGCGTGACTTTGTAAACCCGGAGGCGGATATTTATGCGGAAAGCAGTCACGGTATGTCTGTCCTTTCCTGTATGGCGATGAATCAGCCGAATGTCATGATCGGTACGGCTCCCGAGGCTTCTTATTGGTTATTGCGCAGTGAGGATGAGTATTCGGAGAACTTAGTGGAACAGGACTATTGGGCGGCAGCTATCGAGTTTGCCGATAGTGTAGGTGTGGATTTGGTGAATACATCACTCGGATATTATTCCTTTGATGATCCGACAAAGAATTATAGGTACCGTGATCTGAACGGACATTATGCGTTGATGTCACGTGAGGCTTCCCATGCGGCCGATAAAGGAATGGTCGTTGTTTGCAGTGCCGGAAACTCCGGTGCGGGTTCGTGGAAGAAGATTACCCCTCCGGGAGATGCGGAAAATGTGATCACTGTAGGCGCCATTAATAAAAGAGGTGAGTTGGCTCCGTTTTCTTCCATAGGAAATACAGCGGACGGACGGGTGAAACCTGATGTGGTGGCTGTCGGTCTGGGATCGGATGTGATGGGAACGAATGGCAATCTTAGCCGTGCCAACGGTACGTCTTTCTCTTCTCCAATTATGTGTGGGATGGTGGCCTGTCTGTGGCAGGCTTGTCCGAAGCTGACGGCAAAAGAGATAATCGAACTTGTTCGCCGTTCGGGTGACAGAGCCGGTTTCCCCGACAATATTTATGGCTATGGCATACCCGACTTATGGAAGGCTTATCTAGACTCCTCCTCTAAGGAAAAGAAATAAGATGGCTGCTGTATGATAAACACTATGAATCAGTCGAAACGGTCAGCCCCCTTCTCTTCGGGGGAGGGTGGAGAAAGACTTTCTCTTTTGGAACTGAATGCGCTTGTCCGCCGTAGTCTGGAGCAATGCCTGCCTGATGAATATTGGATACAGGCTGAGCTGAGCGATGTCCGTTCCAATACGACAGGCCATTGCTATCTGGAATTTGTGCAGAAAGATCCTCGCAGCAATAGTCTTATTGCTAAAGCACGCGGTATGATTTGGAATACTATTTATCGTTTGCTGAAACCCTATTTCGAGGAAACGACCGGGCAACCGTTTACATCCGGCATTAAAGTGTTGGTGAAAGTGACCGTCCAGTTTCACGAACTTTACGGTTACAGTCTGACCGTGCTCGATATTGATCCTGCCTATACATTGGGAGATATGGCCCGTCGTCGCCGGGAAATACTGTTGCAGTTGGAGGAAGAAGGAGTACTGACCTTGAACAAGGAATTGGAAATGCCTCAGCTTCCTCAACGTATTGCGGTCATCTCTTCCGCTACTGCAGCCGGATACGGTGATTTTTGTCATCAGTTGCAGCACAATCCCGGAGGGTTCTTCTTTTACACAGAACTGTTTCCTGCATTGATGCAGGGGAATCAGGTGGAAGAATCTGTGTTGGCTGCATTAGACCGCGTCAATGCCCGTATTGATGATTTTGATGTGGTGGTCATCATTCGTGGCGGAGGGGCTACTTCCGATTTGTCCGGCTTCGATACTTACCTGTTAGCTGCTGCATGTGCGCAGTTCCCGCTTCCTATCATTACTGGAATTGGTCATGAACGAGACGATACAGTGCTTGATTCGGTAGCTCATACCCGGGTGAAAACTCCTACGGCTGCGGCGGAACTTTTGATTCATCGGGTTGCGGAAGTGGCGGACCGTCTGGAAGATTTGTCTGTTCGCATTCGGCAAGGAGCATATATGCTGTTGGAGCGGGAGCGGAGAAGATTGGATACACTGCAGGCTCGTATCCCGAACCTTGTACAGCGGAAACTGACAGAGGCGCGTTTTGCCTTGCTGACAGCCCGAAAGGATCTGTTGCAAGCCACAATGGCGTTATTGTCCCGCCAGCGTCACCGATTGGAACTTTTGCAACAACGCATTGCCGATGCTTCTCCTGATAAATTGTTAAGTCGTGGATACAGCATCACGCTGAAAGATGGGAAGGCGGTAACGGACGCATCCTCATTGAAGTCGGGAGACAGATTGGTCACCCGGTTCTCGAAAGGGGAGGCGCAATCTGTGGTAGAGCAAAGCCGTCTTATCGGAACTGATAAAAGAAACAAATCTCATTAACTCTTAATAAATATAACGATCGTGGCAGCAAAAAAAGAAACCTATCTTCAAGCAATGGAACGTCTCGAGAAGATTGTTCGCCAGATAGACAATAATGAATTGGATATTGACATCTTGGGTGAGAAAATCAAAGAAGCCAATGAAATAATAGCTTTCTGCACCGAAAAACTGACGAAAGCAGATAAGGAAGTCGAAAAATTATTGCAAGAAAAGCGGCAATCTGAAGAATAAAAGCTATTTTTGCGAATCAATACATAAGAAAAATAAACTAATACGTTACAATATGAAAGAAATAGACTGGGCGAATCTGTCGTTTGGCTACATGAAGACAGACTACAATGTGAGAATTAATTTCCGCAATGGAGCATGGGGAGAACTGGAAGTGAGCAGTGACGAACATCTGAATCTGCACATGGCAGCTACGTGCTTGCATTATGGTCAGGAAGCGTTTGAAGGATTGAAAGCTTTTCGTGGGAAAGACGGTAAAGTGCGTATTTTCCGTTTGGAAGAGAATGCAGCCCGTCTGCAATCTACTTGTCAGGGAATCCTGATGGCTGAACTTCCGACTGAACGTTTCAAGGAAGCTATTCTGAAAGTGGTGAAACTGAATGAACGTTTCATTCCTCCATACGAGACAGGTGCTTCTCTTTACATTCGTCCGTTGCTGATCGGAACAAGTGCTCAAGTGGGGGTGCATCCGGCAAATGAATATATGTTTGTCGTATTTGTGACTCCGGTAGGTCCGTACTTCAAGGGTGGTTTCTCTACCAATCCGTACGTTATCATTCGCGAATATGACCGCGCCGCTCCTCACGGAACTGGTATCTATAAAGTGGGTGGTAACTATGCCGCCAGTCTTCGTGCCAACAAAAAAGCGCATGACTTGGGTTATTCCTGCGAGTTCTATCTCGACGCAAAAGAAAAGAAGTATATCGATGAGTGTGGAGCTGCCAACTTCTTCGGTATCAAAAATAACACTTATATCACTCCGAAGTCAACTTCCATCCTCCCGTCTATCACGAACAAGAGTTTAATGCAGTTGGCGGAAGATATGGGTATCAAGGTTGAACGCCGCCCGATACCGGAAGAAGAACTGGAGACTTTTGAAGAAGCCGGTGCTTGCGGAACTGCGGCAGTAATCAGCCCGATTCAGCGTATCGATGATTTGGAGAATGGAAAATCATACGTTATCTCTAAAGACGGAAAGCCGGGACCGATTTGTACGAAGCTGTACAATAAGTTGCGTGGTATCCAATATGGTGACGAACCGGATACACACGGATGGGTGACAATCGTAGAATAATACAGATTTCACCACAGATTACACGGATTAACACAGATTATTTCTTCTTTTTAATCTGTGTTAATCCGTGTAATCTGTAGTGAAAATAATCCTCTTCTTTTTTCTTTTTGCCGATTACGTCAAAATCAGTACCTTTGCAGCCTAATCAGGATTGATATGGGTAAGAACAAATTAGAAAAGTTTGCCGATATGGCAAGTTATCCGCACGTCTTCGAGTATCCTTATTCGGCGATAGATAACGTGCCTTTCGATATGAAGGGAAAATGGCATGAGGAGTTTTTCAAAAACGATCATCCTATTGTACTCGAACTAGGCTGCGGACGTGGTGAGTACACGGTCGGTTTGGGAAAGATGTTTCCCGAGAAGAATTTTATAGCGGTCGATATCAAAGGAGCCCGTATGTGGACCGGAGCTACGGAGTCATTGCAGGCGGGAATGAAGAATGTGGCTTTCCTGCGTACCAATATTGAGATTATCGAACGCTTCTTTGCTGAGGGTGAGGTGAGCGAAATATGGCTTACTTTCTCTGATCCGCAGATGAAGAAAGCGACGAAACGGCTGACCTCCACTTACTTTATGGAAAGATACCGCAAGTTCTTGCGGCCGGACGGCATTATCCACCTGAAGACGGACAGCAATTTCATGTTCACTTATACAAAATACATGATAGAGGCGAACCGGTTTCCAGTAGATTTTATGACCGAAGATTTATATCACTCGGAATTGGTGGATGATATTCTCGGTATCAAGACCTATTATGAACAACAATGGCTCGATCGTGGTTTAAACATCAAGTATATCAAATTCCGTCTTCCACAGGAAGGGAAGTTGCAAGAGCCGGATGTGGAAATAGAACTTGATTCTTATCGCAGTTATAACCGCAGCAAGCGTAGCGGACTAAATACAAGTAAATAGAACTGCATAAATATGGATCGGACCTACGCATCTCCTCCTATCACTCAAGGAGCCTGCGCATCTCCCTCTTTAATTTTTAATATTTAATTTTTAATTGACATGACTCTTTATCCTAAATTAATATTGGATGCATTGGCAACGGTGCGCTATCCCGGTACGGGAAAGAATTTGGTAGAAGCGGAGATGGTTGCCGATAATCTCCGTATTGACGGTATGTCTGTCAGTTTTTCATTGATCTTTGAGAAACCGACCGATCCGTTTATGAAATCAATGGTGAAAGCTGCCGAGACGGCTATTCATACCTATGTGTCTCCGGATGTGCAGGTGACGATTGCGACAGAAAGTAAGCAAGCTCCCCGTCCGGAGGTGGGCAAGATGCTTCCTCAGGTAAAGAATATTATTGGTATCTCTTCCGGTAAAGGTGGAGTAGGCAAGTCCACCGTGTCAGCAAATCTGGCAGTTGCTTTGGCGAAATTGGGTTATAAGGTAGGTTTGCTCGATGCGGATATTTTCGGTCCTTCCATGCCGAAAATGTTCCAGGTGGAAGATGCGCGCCCGTATGCCGAGCGTATAGACGGTCGTGATCTGATTATTCCGGTAGAGAAATATGGAGTGAAATTATTGTCTATCGGTTTCTTTGTTGATCCGGATCAAGCTACTTTATGGCGTGGCGGGATGGCAAGCAATGCGTTAAAACAGTTGATAGGTGATGCGGCTTGGGGAGATTTGGATTATTTCCTGATAGACCTTCCTCCCGGAACCAGTGATATTCATCTGACCGTTGTTCAGACATTGGCTATGACAGGAGCGATTGTTGTCAGCACTCCGCAGGCAGTGGCTTTGGCAGATGCCCGTAAGGGAATCAATATGTTTACCAATGATAAGGTAAATGTACCTATCCTTGGCTTGGTTGAAAATATGGCTTGGTTTACTCCTGCCGAACTTCCCGAAAATAAATACTATATCTTCGGAAAAGAAGGCGCAAAGAAGCTGGCTGAAGAGATGAATGTTCCTTTGCTGGGACAGATTCCTATCGTGCAAAGCATCTGTGAAGGAGGAGATAATGGTACTCCTGTCGCATTGGATGAAGATTCCGTGACCGGACGTGCGTTCCTTTCCTTGGCAGCTAGTGTTGTCCGTCAGGTAGATCGTCGGAATGTGGAAATGGCTCCTACCAAGATTGTAGAGATGCATAAATAAGAGTTTGTAAAAGAACTGTATCGTAATGAATAATAAAACGCAGATTAACGCAAATTATCGTAGGGTATTTCAATTATATATTTATCAATAACTTGTAAAATTGCTTCTACGATATTTGCGTTAATCTGCGTTTCGTTTATTCATTATGACAATCCTCTTCTAGATACTTCAAACCCCCTTTCATACCATATTCGGAACTATTTACTCAAAGTTTTCAGTAACTGCTTTTTCATCGTTTCCACTCCCGGAAATCCTGTCTTCTTATAAGTGATATTGCCCTCAGAATCAATGATAAAATAGGTAGGGACTCCCTCTATGTTAAGGTTGGACATCAGAAAATTCCATTGTTCGTTGGTTACCCGGAAATGCTCACCGTGAATATCGGAAATCATATTTTCCCATGTTCCTTTGGGAGACGTTTCGCCTGTGATGTAAAGATAGATAATGTCTTTCTCTTTCAATTCCTCTTTCATCGGGGCGATTGCTTTATTGGCCATTCGGCAAGGACCGCACCAGGTTGCCCAAATATCAACCAGTAAAGTGTGTCCGCGAAACTTGGAAGGGATGGATGGGAACAAATCTTCATTGGAGATTTCTCCCGCTTCATTGATAGTAAATCCACTCTTCCTTTTGTTCAATTCTATTTTCTTTATTGTTTCTTTGTTCGTTTGAGTAAGCATTTCGGTATACACCGGAGAAGACAACTTCTTTATTTCTATCTCCTGATCTGCTGTCAATGGAATGAAATCTTTGATAGAATGGTACAGTTCGTTGAATCTTATATAATCAAATAATGGCCCTTGATTCGTTCCTAACGTTTCTTTAAGTATTTCCCGATAGCTCGGCATAAAACTGATCAGATAGATTGTTGATGCATACTGCCTGCTGTATAACGCTTTGAGGGTATTGATGGAAGTAAATTCCTTTAATATGTCATAGTATCCTTCGGGAATATCAATATGCGTATTGGAAAAATATTCGTTTGCTTTTTCTCTGGTCAACTTATTTACAGCAATATAAGCAGATTTTAGCTCTCTGTCCGTCATAGCGATTTTCCCGGTTGCTGCGAGATCTACCTGTATGTTTAATAGTTCTTTGCACGCATTGCTATAGGAAGATTGTTCTATCGCTTTCCGGATGGATGGAAGACGTTCCAGTACGTAGGCTTTATATTCATCTGCGCTTTTCCCTGCAATGGCGTTGTACATATCCATGTAGAAAACACTTTTTAATGTGATATCAATATCTACCGAAGCCAGTTCTTGTTGCAAGCTGGCCAGATATCCGTTGAAGTATACAGGTTCTCCGAATGTTTTATCCTTCTTTTGCAGATGTGTCTGCCTACGGCAAAGTTCTTTTGTGTTGATAATGAGAGATGTTTCTTCATTGGGGGCTATCAGGCATTCCACCCAGCCGAAAGGAAGCTCCAATGCGACGCTTGTGACGGACGTTACTTTTACTTCTGCTTGAAAGCTGCCATCCTCCTCGATTTTTATAATATTCTGTTCGTTGTGGATATTCGATGCGGGACTTTCTATATGCATCCGCATCTGTTTCATCATATCTTTCTGATAATCGAGGATTTTCCCTTTCAAAGTAGCGGTAGCATAAGCTAACTTAGGGGTGGGTAATGCCGCTTTTTTGTTTATTTTGTGCTTAACCGCTTCTTTAGGAAGTTTTTGCTTGTAAAATGCGTTTCTGTCCAGTTGTATTCCCCATATCTTGTACGCTCCGTCAAAATCTCCTTCCGAGAAATCAAGACTAGTTACATTTTGAGGAATGGGAGGAAACAATAATTGGAATTCGGCTTCTCCTGATTCCGGCATCCAGAATTCTTTGTCCAATGTGATTCCAACTCCCTTGCGGATAGGGTAAAGCATTCCGTTATTGTCTCTCAGAAAACTGCCTGTCGCAATTTTTATCCAATATTTAGGGCGATAATAAGCTTTAATGTATAGGGTGGTAACTGTATCTCCCATAACAATTTTATCAATCTCAATGCTATTGGAACTCCAGGCTAGAAAAGGAGGACGTTCAATCACTCTGTCTTGGGCTTGTACACCGTAAACGGTGCAAAGTAGCAAGCCGATAATCCATGCGAAACTTCTCATATCTATATAATGTTTCTTATATAACGAACAAATATAAGAATATTCTTGTGACTACCCGTTGGTTTATAATAAAATATGTGTGTTTGTTACAAGAATGTTTCAATGATATTATTTTACCCAAAATATTAAGAACGAAAAATGACAGGATAAACACTATTTTTGCCTAAATAGTCACACTTTAATAACATTTATGCAAAAAATAGTTGTTCTAGGATTTTTTTATATAAAATAAATGAAATATATTTGCGGGTACGAAACAGACGTTAAATATGAAACGGTGTGTCTTGATACTCTAACAAAGTTCAGGAAATTCCCCACACTAGAGATACAAAACTATTAATAATGCTGACCAAAGGGAAAGAGGGAGGCGAATTAAAAAATAAATGATATGAAAAAAGGTTTGATTTTTGTGCTATTTGCACTTGTTTCTATCGTTTCTTATTCTCAACTTTCTTGGAATGCCAAAGTTGGTATGAACATGAGTAATCTTACTGGTGATGCTATGGAAGATAGTAAAATGAAAATAGGTTTTAATGTTGGTGTTGGTGCAGAATACCAGTTTACAGAAATGTGGTCTATTCAACCATCATTGATGTTTACTACTAAAGGTGCTAAAGCAGAAGAGACTGACGATTTAGGATTTGGTGATATAACAGCTAAGGGTAAATATAATCCAATGTATATTGAAATTCCTGTGATGGCTGCTGCTCGTTTTGCTATTGCTGATAATCAGAATGTAGTAGTGAAAGCAGGTCCATACTTTGCGTTTGGTATTGGGGGAAAGGTGAAATATGATTTTTCCGGTGAAGGATATGATGTATTGAAAGATTATGCAGCTTCAGCAGGGATATCTGTAGATGAGGAGTTGGCAGATGCAGGTTATGGTGAGCAAGATATTTTTAAAGATGAAGAAGATGGTGGCTTTGGTGCCAAGAGATTTGATTTTGGTATTGGTGTGGGTGTCGCTTATGAAATCAATAAATTCTTTATTGATTTGACAGGAGAATTTGGCTTGACTAAGCTTGGTGATGGTGACGGTGCTCCGAAGAACATGAACTTCTCTATCGGTGTAGGTTATAAATTCTAATTAGGATTATACTCTCTTTATAATATCTCTTTAAAATCCCCCGTTCTATACTCTTTGGAACGGGGGATTTTTATATTATAGTGTTTGGTATATTTCTTACTATATGATATTGGGACGAGTTATACATTCTGCCTCATTTATCTGTAAGAACTACTTGTCTGACACCCGGATCTCGAACATACTGACACCCGGGGCTTAGGTTGCATGACACCCGAGTGTCATGCAACCTAATATCCTATATCAAAAATGAATTAATGTAGGGCCTTCTCTTTTAATTCTTTATATCTCTCTATCGTATGTTTGCGACTCATAAGGATTTGCCAGCGATATACCCAACAGGTGGTAAGGAAGTAAATGCCTGCCTGTAGCCATAAAGCTTTATATTCAAAGGCTACTTCGCTTAGAGTAGCTCCCATATTATTGATTTTCACGAAACCATTGATACCGAAAGTCGACGGGAAGATGTAAGATACATACTTCCAAAAGGGAGGTATGGCGACTCCCGGCCATGAAATTCCGGAGATAAATAATAAAGGGACAGATGTAAATACAAAAATCAGCATACACGTTTCCCGGTTGCGGATGGCGATAGAGGCAGTCATTGCAAAGAATATGCAGGCGGCTAAATAAGGGACAACAAATAACACTAATGAGTCCGGTTGTCCTATTTGGTTGAGGCTGAATATTCTTGGGACAATATACAGTACATAAAAAGCTACCAATATATAAATCAAGAAGTAGCTCAGACCTTTTCCGAGTACAATCCGTAAAGTACCGTTGTAATGCCGGTTGATGGGAACAAGGTCTTTGAAACGGTTGTTTTCTCGGGCAGTACCGGCAGCCAAGCCGATACCGAGCAATAAGGTTTGCTGAATGATTAACACCAGTACGGCAGGAATCAGAAAAGCTGCGAATCCGGCAGTAGGATTGAATATGGAAATTTCCTCATACTCTATCGGATAAGCGGTGATTTCATCCTGACGGTCAGTAGTATTGCCACTACGTGCAATTTTGATATCCTGATTCATATCCAATGAAACGGCTGTATTGGCTATGAGCATGGATTTATAATAAAGTAATCCGCTCATATCACAATAAATGCTGACTTGCGTCTGTTTTCCTTTGGCTATATTATCACTAAAGTCAGAGGGGATATAGATAATACCATACGCAAGTCGGTTTTTCAACATCTGCTTGGCTTCCTCCATATCGGCACAGTATGAAACAATCTGGATATCGGGCGTAGCGTCTACTTTGCGCAGGTATTCGCGGCTGAGAGATGAATGAGAGTCATCCACAACGACAGCGGGGACCTCACGCACAACTTCATTATCGTAAATGAAACTGTATAATAGCGGATAACCCAATGGAACGAGTATAAAGAATATCAGTACCCCCTGGTCGCGGAAAGTTGTCTGAAACTCCCGTTTCCAGATATAAAACAGGTCATTGATACCTTGTACTATCTTATCTTTTAATTTTATATCTTTCATTTAGGGAATATATTTATAATAAACAAGTGCTTCTTTTAAGCGGTGAACTACCAGAAAAGGAAGCAGCATGAATATCAGTAATGCCATATAGTTACTCCAAGAATAAGCCATGCTGTACCCATTGAGCGCTTGATCTACATAAATAAGGAAGTAGTGACGCAACGGAAACAGATTGCTCAAAGCTTGTAAAACAGGATGCATCGCCATTACCGGAAATGAAAAGCCGGAGATGGAGAATGATATAACTCCCCATAAGGAAGCGAAACTCAGTCCAAGCCGCAAAGTCGGTAAGGTTCCTATCATGACAACACCGCAACATTGTGAGGCGAGAACGAGACAGAGTGTTGCGAATATCATCGGAAGAATACCGCTATTGCAAGGAAAATGCAGGAAACCATACAGATATACATTATAGAATATGCCCATAATAAAAAAGATAACCGTATGGGGCAGTAGTTTTCCTGCCAATGCAATATAAATCGAGTTATTGCTCATACGTAACCATTCACGTGCGGTACGGTCCTTGATTTCCACACCGATTGAATAGACGGTAACCATGAATATAAGCAACATAAGTACTCCCGGTATCAATGTGTTGCACAGATATACCGAATAGTTCAGCCACGGATTGTTCAGAGGATGCGTATCAATCACAATAGGTTGCAGAAATCCCATCGCCTGGCCTTCCGTTGCCCCTTTGGCATATAAAGCGGTTCGTGCGGCGGCACCGGAGGTGAGTTCCCCCATCATTTTCATGTCTCTGAAAAGCAAGGAGCCGGCAATCAGATAAGAATAATTGGTGTAGAAAGAAATCTTAGGTTGCCGCTGGCTTTGCGCTTCTGCGGATAATCCCTTCGGGATGTAGAAAAATCCATAGATTTTCCCTTCCTGTACAGCAATTCGCGCATCCGTCACATTACTGTAATGCGCTATGACACCCGTCTGTGAGAAGGCATCCAGATTGCGCACGATGTTGCGGGAAGTCGATGAGTCGTCCATATCCACTACGCCGGCCGGAAGATTCTGCGGAAGTCCCGAGTCCATTAATGTAGTGAAGAAGATATAGCAGAATAGTGGAGCGATAACCATGCAAAAAAGGTAGAGCGGACGTGAAACCAACCGCCGGCACTCTCTTTGCATGACCTGCCACAGGGCCATATATTTCTTTTTTCTCTCTCTCATGATTACTTGTCAATGATGACAGACATACCCGGACGGAGGTTTTCTACTTTTTCCATAGGGGAAGCTTTCACCTCAAATGTTTTCAAGTCAAACTGTCCGGTTGTTTTAGTTGCTTTCCAAGCGGCATAACTTCCTAGATCTTTCAGATAATATACTTTGAGTTTGATTGTTTTATTATCCAGAGCGGGTACGATTGCCTCAAACTCGGCTCCCATAGTCAAATCTTTGAGGAGGTCTTCGCGCACATTAAATGTTACCCACATATCGTTCAGTTCGGCTATGTTCATGATTGGCGCTCCTGTACCCACTAATTCACCGACTTTCGGGAATATTTCAGAAACCTCTCCGGCGGCAGGTGCTATAAGATAGGTTTCCTTGATATACGATTCCACTTCGGCAACAGCACCTTTTGCCCGGTTCACCAAAGCCTCCGCAGCCATTTTGTCCTCACGTTCGGCTCCGTTCTTAGCCATTGTATATTGAGCTTTGGCGGCTTTCTCGGTTGCGATGGCAGCGTCACGCTGTGCGGTTACCTCATCCAACTTTTGTGCGGGCATAACTCCTTGCTCATGCAGGTTTTTGATTCTTTGGTATGATTTCTCGGCAATAGTAACACCTGCCTGTGCTTTTTGCCACATCTCGTAAGCAGCTTGGATTTGTTCCTTGCGGGCTCCTTTGATTGCTTTCTCATTCTGTGCTTGCGCAGCGGCTTCGGCTGCACGCGCCTGTTCCATTTTTGCCATGACGTCAGGAGCTTCTAAAATAGCCAGTGTATCACCGGCATTTACGCTTTGACCTTCTTTCACGCGAAATTCCAGAATACGCCCCGGAACTTTGCTTGAAACGCGGTACTCGGTAACCTCTGCCTGCCCTTGTATGATCTCAGGACCTTTGCGAAGCATGAAAAAACCAACTACTGCAACGATTGCAATAACTCCGAGTAAAGTAAGAAAAGCCAGCAGCATATTGCTGTTTTGTGATTTTGTAGTTACCATATTATAATGAATTACTAAATTACTATTTATAAATTACCAGATAATGAGTTTTACTCCCAACTCTCCATCCTCCACTTTTTACTCTCCACTTATTGAAGAGTTCCTAATGATTTCTTCAGATAAATCTCAGTCAGTTTCACGTCTATTTGTGCGTCGATCTTTTCAGATTGGGCGGATAGCCAGGCGGTTTGCGCTTCGAGAACGTTGCTGGTGGCAATTACGCCTTCTCTGAATCCAAGTGTCGCGTAACGGAGGTTTTCTTCTGCTTTTTCCATATTTTTGGAAGCCATAACCAACTTCTTACCTGCTTCATTCACTTTGAATGCTGCTTGATTGACTTGCAACTCTATTTTTTCTCGTGCATCTTGAAGCTGATACTGGGCGATGCGTGCTTCGGCCTTGGCAGCTTTTGTTTTATAGATACCTTCTCCCCAATGCCATATAGGAAGCTGCACCATGACACCTACGTTCCACATACCTTTGAATTTATTCTCAAAACTGTTGAAGACGGAAGGGTTGGTGACCATGTAGTTTCCCATCAATGCGATAGACGGAAGATGTTCGGCGCGGGTTACGTTGACTTTCTGCTTATAGATTTGTGTCGCCAGTTCAAGACTGCGTATCTCCGGACGGTTTTCGTATGCAGTGGACAGATCGAAATGAGTATCTGTCGGAATTAATGGAATATTCTCCATATTTTCATCCGCCAGCGTGATGGGTGAACTCAGATCGAGACCGCATAGTTGACACAACAACATTCGGGCAAGGCTCAATCCGTCTTCCACTTTAGTTAGTGTCATTTCCGCTTCATTGACTTTGACGCGTACGGAAAGACCGTCCGCTTTGGTCGCTACTCCCTCGGCGATCATCTTCTCAACGTCGCTATCCAGTTGTTGCAGAAGTTTTAAGTAACCTTCTGCCAATTTTTTCTTATTGACCAGTGAGATTACCTGCCAATAGGCTTGGTCGGTGCTCATGATAACCTCCTGCATACCACCATTATGTTGTTGGCGTGCCAACTCTTCAGCGTACTTTGTTATTTTATTATAAGCACGGATTTTACCGCCCATATATAAAGGCTGAGTTAATGTGATGGCTCCGGCATATACATTTCTGGTGTCTGTACGAAGCGCGTCCACCAAAGAATTGCCTGCCTGGTCGAGGGCTGCCGGTAAACTCCCGCTTAATGAGGATATGAGTGGAGCCAGTTCGGGATAAGTTGCTATAATTCCGGCTGCGGCTTGCCCGATGGGACCTGCCAGATTACTTCCCAATCCGGAGAGTGCCGCTTTCTGATCGTTGTTCAATAGAGAGAATTCTTTTTGATTTCTCATGTAAGCTCCGGTTGCCGAAAAGTTGGGTAAGTAGTTGGTGAATGCCGCCTTTCGTTGGTAATGGGCTGCATTTATTTTTTCATGACTTATCAACAAATCTTTGTTGTTGGTAAGCGCTAATGCCCGGCAACTATCCAAGCTTAGTGAAGTTTGCGCTTTTACTATAAAAGTCAGGTGTAATAGGATTGTCAGGAGAAATAGTTTTTTCATCGCATCTTGCATATTAATAAGGTGATACTTCTATTTAAATAACCCTGTTTTTATGTAATTTGTTTATGGAAATAGTCTGTTTATTTGTACTTGTTGGCTTAAACAATAATTGCATAAACAACGATGCAAATGTATGTGCTTTCTATGAGAAAGCAAAAAGAATTAGCTTTTTTTAGAAATATAGCAAAATTAGTGATTCCGGTGAAAAGAAAAAGGCCGTTCTTCTGAAATGAAGAACAGCCTTTTAATATATAAATGTAAAAGGGGATTAAAGAGCACCTACTTCTTTCAAAGCAGCGTTTGTTTTGTGAACAGCAGCAGCACTGGCAGCAAATTTAGCTTTCTCGTCAGCGTTCAGGTCTAGTTCAACAATCTTTTCGATACCGTTTTTGCCAAGAATAACAGGAACACCGATACAGATATCTGATTCGCCGTATTCGCCTTCCAGGAATACAGAGCAAGGAATCATCTTCTTCTGGTTGTGGATGATGGATTCAACTACAAATGCTCCAGCTGCACCCGGTGCATACCATGCGGAGGTACCCAGCAATTTAGTCAGTGTAGCACCACCTACCATAGTAGCGGCGGCTACTTCGTTCAGTTTTTCTTCTGACAGGAAGTTGGTTACAGGCATACCTTTGTAAGTAGCGAAACGAGTCAACGGAATCATAGTAGTATCACCGTGACCACCGATAACCATACCTTCTACTTCGTTAGCATTGCATCCCAAAGCCTGAGCCAGGAAATATTTGAAGCGAGAGCTATCCAGAGCACCACCCATACCGATAATACGGTTTTTCGGCAAGCCTAAAGATTTCAATGACAAATAAGTCATTGTGTCCATCGGGTTAGAAATTACAACAAGGATAGCGTTTGGAGAATATTTCAAGATGTTCTGTGCTACCGATTTAACGATGCCAGCATTCACACCGATCAGTTCTTCACGAGTCATACCCGGTTTACGAGGAATACCTGAAGTAATCACAACAACGTCAGAATCAGCAGTCTGAGCATAGTCGTTAGTGCAGCCTACTATTGTAGTGTCGAAGCCCAGCAATTGAGCTGTCTGCATCATATCCATTGCTTTACCTTCTGAAACGCCTTCTTTAACGTCCAGCATTACTACTTCGTCTGCTACTTCATTAAAAGCAAGTACATTTGCACATGTAGCACCTACGTTACCTGCGCCTACTACGGTTACTTTTGACATAATACTATATATTTAAAAAGTTGATAATTTGTTTTATCTTTTAGCGCGACAAAATTACAACGATAATCCTGATTAAAGAAATTTTTCCGTAATAATTTTAGTTAAAGGTCAAAGTTCCCAATAATATAATAGGTATGATAATTTAATAATTGCTTGCCTATTCGGATTTACTTCGTTCGCTACTATTATTTCGTTCCACTATAGTGTTCCGCAAGAATAACTATAGTCTCCCTTGCGGATAACTATAGTGGAACGCAAAGGTAACTATAGTCAAACAGGGCAGACGCATTATATTTTTTACTATATTCTCCTTTGCTATTCCTTTGTTATATTATTGTTTATTAGTATATTACCATTTGTTTATGCCGATTGTTTTTCTTATCTTTATAAGATATATTAAAACATAAACTAACATGAAAATTGGCATAATTGACCTTTGTAAACAAATAGAAGATCCTAGGATGAACCGTAAAAAAGTACATAAA
>NZ_JACOOB010000019.1:0-64828 GCF_014287315.1 Bacteroides sp. NSJ-39
CAACTCCTTGTCGGCTATCGCGGCATACTGCTTTTTTGAAAAGAAGCCCGCCATTGACGTAAATTTTGTCAATGACGGACAACTGTCTATTTTCTAATTTTATTTCGAACTCACGTTAAATACATTGTGTACGTTCATTAATTCATCAATAACTGGGGCGGATTTGACCAAAGATTGCAGTATATTAGTCGATAAATAAAATATCTGCAAGAATTATATTATAACAATACAACTTCTTACAGATATTTGTAAAATCCTAGTTTTAATATATCTATAATTTTTTTATAGATATAATTTAATAGATGACTTTATTTCAGAGAACGAGTTCCTGTCAAAATATCATCGGGGACTTTGTCACAACGTACATATACTGAAATATCTTCCGGATTATCTTTAACAATCCATTTCATTGAATTGTCCAACATTTCAGTCACTATATATTTATTAGCCCAATCACCTTTACCAAAATCATATGTACCACTCAGAATAAAGCCATCTTCTTTTTCTTCTATCAAAAATGAACCAGTCAGTTTTCGTGAATACATACTATTGAGGTTTTGATACATTATATAAGTATGTTCTTTCCGGTCGAAGGTGATATAGCAATAAAGTTCGTCATTCATTTCCTTTCCATTCCATTCACTCAAACGCCATGTACCGTTGAGATTCTTATAGTTTACTTCCAATATTGCGTCTTTTACATCATCGTCATCATTACAGGCTACAAATGTGGCGAGTAACATGGTACATAACAGCATTTTAAAAAATACGTTCATTACTTTTCTTTTTTACTTGTTTCTTTACTAGTTTCTATTCTCAAAATCCATTCTCTATAGACACGGTAACTGTGCGTTCTGAGGGCATGGAGCTGATTCCTTCCAGAATGACCGGAAACTTTAGAGGATATTTTAGGCCTTGAGGTATCAGGTGTTTGTTTACCTTGATGAAAATATTCGCTTCCATTCCGGCCGGTATGACTTCAGGCTCTACTGTTACGGTTACATAATCAGGGAGCAGGATTTTCATGGCTGTTACCGTCAGCGGATTGTTCCCACTATTTATACAGGTGAGACGTTCGGCGGCAATGCCTTCAGGACCTGCTTCTGTAAAATGGACCACTTTTCTTCTAAGTCTCAAATCCCCCATTTTATAGGGAAAATTTCTCCATTGCTTTTTGGAAGGAGTGACCATGCCTGTCAGCACAAGTTCTGCTACCGGAGTTGAAGAAGACTGGTCGGTATACACAAAAGCACGGGTATATAACTTTCCTGGATGTCCGTCCGGATGATAGGTGAGTACAATCTCACCTTTTTCACCCGGATTCAACTCTTTTTGTGTAAATTGGGCAGCTGTACATCCGCAGGTTGTAGTCACCTTGGTAAGTTTGATGCTCCGTTTACTTGAATTGTGAAAAACAAAACGATAAGCGGATGCTTCATCATCCTCGGACAATGTACCGATGTTGATCTCTTGTCCGGTAACAAACTGCAAGATTTTTTCCTGTGCATTGGCACAATGCGTAGCAATCCATATCAGCAGAAAAGTGATTAATGAATATTTTTCATATCCGTCCTTTTGCGATAGAATCAATTTATAACCAGCCATTGCCACCGGCATTGGTACGCACAGTGATATAGAACTCTTGAGTGGTAGCGCTTCCTCCATTTAGCTTGGCGGTGGCTACAGCCTTAGTCAAACCAGATTTCAATCCTTTTACTGTATATTTGCCGGGAGCTATTTCAGTCACTGTCGCAACCGTTTCGTCAGCTACCTGACAAGTGAAGTCTGCATTTCCGGGTTTAAAATAAGTAGCCAAATTAATGATTGTCGTCTTGCCTGTTCCCAGATAAATGTTGGGCACTTTCATGTCTACACCAGAACCTTCGATGTTATTCAACAATAGAGCTGCATCGATCATGCCGCCTACTTGACCGACATAATCACTTAACTGAAGACG
Organism: Bacteroides sp. NSJ-39; assembly: GCF_014287315.1. NCBI lineage: Bacteria > Pseudomonadati > Bacteroidota > Bacteroidia > Bacteroidales > Bacteroidaceae > Bacteroides > Bacteroides sp. NSJ-39. The sequence continues at coordinate 1,958 of NZ_JACOOB010000019.1, forward strand.
GGTAGGATGATTAGTTCCGTTAACCGACCAGTTTTCGTAATATAGTTTGCTTTCATCGGAATAAGTAATCGGTTGTGTGGATTTCAATAATAATTTCCGGAAGTCTTCGGCGCGGAAGTGCTTGCCGAGTTTCACTGCATAAGACAATCCCAAAGCAGCTACGCCTGACACATGAGGACATGCCATCGAAGTCCCTTCGTAGTATCCATAGTTATCACCGAAATAGGTTGAGGTAGATCCATTCTCATCGGGTGTAGCAGTTCCTCTTCCCGGGAGGGTAGAGAGTATAGAACCATATTCAGTGCAATGATACCAACTGTCACCACCGGGAGCCGAAATGTCAACTCCTGTGCTGTAATTGGAGTAACAAGCCGGAGTTTCATCGGCAGCTGTTGCGGCGACTGAGATATAGTCTTTGTATGCTCCCGGATAAGAAGACATCGGAGCAAATTCATTTCCTGCTGCGAAGACTACGATTCCGCCTTCAATTACTCCGTTCGGAGAACCGGCATTGTTGACAAAATAATCTAATGCCTCCTTTTCCAATGGGGTAGTGGATGCCCATTCTTCATCTGTTGTAGGTCCCGGAGTATAATTCATGGCGTTGGAACGTCCGGAGTTATATCCCCAGCTACATTGCAGAATAACAGCACCGTTATCTGCCGCATATTTGATAGCTTGAGCCTCAGCAAAAAGAGTCACTCCTTTATCTCCGGAAAATAATTGGCAAGACATGATCTTCACACCCGAATTGTCTGTTCCGTCACCACCTGCTATCCCGGATACGCCTATTCCGTTGTTGTTGACAGCGGCGATTGTTCCAGCAACATGTGTACCGTGTCCGGTATCCGCAGCTTCCGACCAGGATATATACCCGTTTCCTGATACGAAATTATAGCCGTATACGTCTCCTGCATATCCGTTCCCATCATTATCTATAAGAGAAGTAACATCATCTTCTCCCGGATTTTTCCACATATTTTGAGCCAGGTCTTGATGAGTGTACATTACTCCTTCATCCAAAACAGCAACGATAATAGACGGATCACCGGTACATTTTTTCCACGCTTCTTTACAGTTTACGTCTGCACCGACCGTTACGGTTCCTTCTTTGGCTTCTTTTATTGTTCCGTTATTGATGTAGCTCCATTGCAAAGCCAGTCCCGGATCATCAAACGGTGTTTCGGCTGATTCACTTGTACACATGGCAATGGCACGTTTGGTTTGCTCGTCGAGCATAAAAGGACGCTTTTGAGTGTTGTAAGCCCGCTTTATAGTGCGGTTGTATTCGATAGCTGCAATTTCTCCAACATTGGACAGGTCTTGAGCTACTTTCTGCAAATCCGCATCCTTATCAAAACGTACCAGATACCAAAGGTGAAGCCCTCTTTTACGAGTACGTTCTTCATGGCGTACATCTACCGGGAAAATACGTTCAAAATGATAAGCGCCTGCAACATCCAGCACTTCATCTACAGTGGGAATACTGGAACGAGTCATCACACCTCGTTCTGAACGTGTCTGTGCCTGATCCAATAAATCAGCAACTTCCGGTTTGAACTTGATTAACAATTCTCCCCGGCATGCATCTGCCGGAATGGAAGTTACCGGAGTAGTCAGGTCATTCGTTGTTACCATTTCCGTGTCTGTGCAGGACACGAAAAAAGCAGTAAACAAAATCGCTATTTTATAGTATATCTTTTTCATAATTCTTCAACTGTTTAATTTTCCCAAGTCGGGCGTTTGTTAGGATACAACTTGTAATATTCTTCAAAATCTTTCGGTATATTGACAAAGCCCGGGAGGTTTCCTTTTGTATCACTCTTTGCATCTTCTTGAGTAAAGATGAAAGTGAATGAGTTCCAGTCAGCCATTTGAGGATGAAGCAGAACCCAATTGGGAATTTCACCATGCAGATAGTTCAGGTTGACAGTAAATCCCTTGGTCTTGAACATTACCTTCGGTGTACCTACCAGAATTTCAGGTAATTCATCTTTCTTATCTCCTGTATTGTGGGATGCTTTAATATCTTCCTCTGTATAGAGATCAAACAATCCGGAGTCAGACAGATCTTTATCAGTTGGCAATTCACCCTCGATATAGTTATTGGAAAGTTGTAAAGTATCCAATTCCCATGCCAGTATTTCCATGAAGCGCCGTTTATCTGCATAGCTGTTCAAATCCAAATATAAGCCATCCTTATCTTTATCCAGCGTAGTCAGATCGGAAACAACGTCTCTTCTTCTGTTGGCATTCATTTTCAACACTTTTAAGTTCGGAAGTATCTCTTTATTGAGCACAGCCGGTATCTTGTTGAAATTATTGCTGGACAGACTTAAAACTTCCAATTTGTCTCCCAGCTTCTTTAATTCGTTGATATCAGGCAATTCCGTCAAGCCATAAGCATCCAACCTCAGATTTTTCAGATATTCCAACTGACAGACTTCATTTCCTAATTTGATACTCTTCAATCCGTTATTCACATTACTGAAGAATTCTAATGTTTCTACATATTTCAGATGGGTGACTTCAGCAGGAACCGATTCTTCCGTATGGAACATACTAAAGAGAACGGAACGCACACGACCTTTCATTTGAGGATTATCTTTTACCTCCTGATCGGTATTTTCCCAAAGTTTTACACCGTTCCAATATCTCATATTGCGGCTACCGTCCCAAGGCGACATCACATTCAGACGTTCGCTGATAATCAGCAGTGCCAATGAGTCTCCTGCACGGTTGTCCGTAATGGTAGGAGCTGCTTTTTGCGTTACCGTCACAACCGTTTCCTGAGGATTTCCGTCATTGTCTGTAAATTTGAAAGCAATTTTAGCCGCACGTTTCTGGTCTTCTACATTGACATTCCAGTCAAAGCGCAGTTTGGCGGCAACCGGGCGCTGACCATAGTCAAGATTCAAATCTTTCTCTTTGTAAGTCGTAGAGAGCCATTTGGCCTTTTCGCCCATTTCACCGGTGTCGTTTCCGGATTCATCCAAAATAGCTTCCTTTATTTCTACGCTAAATCTCACGTTGGTTACGACAGACAGTTCAAAGAAACGCTTGTCTTTTAGTGCCGAATTTTCAATCAGCGTATCAGTGGTGGAAGGATACACTCCCAGTTGATATCCCATCTGGGTCAGTTTGATGGTCTTAGGCATCTCTCCGGAAGCTTCTATACGGATGGAGGCTGTTCTCGGTTCTGCCAATACCGATGCATCTGCTGAAACGGTGAACTCTCCGCTTCCCATACCATTTGCCGGTGTAATCTTCAACCAGGATGCGTTTGCATTTATATTCCAGGTATTGGCAGCAGTAATTGTCACACTCTCTGTTCCGCCATTTTCCGGAAAAACCAGTTCCTCCGTACTCAGCCCGAAAGCAATTGCTTGATCATCGTCATCATCGTCTGTGCAAGCCGTAATGAAAGCAGCAGACAACATCAAGCCTAAAGTCAGTTTTACTATATATTTCTTCATAAAATTCTATTTTACTGCAATACAACTTATTTATTCTCCAACTTTAATGCAGGACATCCGCGGATATTCTGCCAAGAGTCGTAAATCAATGTATACATTCCGGCAGTGATATAAGGACAAACGGCTGATATGTTAATTACGATTTCCGGATTGTCGCTGATATCGAGTATGTAAATGCGGTAAGAGATTTCCTCAGTTTCGGGCACTTCACCGATATCATTACCACCTAAGAAGAGACGTTGCAGTACCGGGCAGGTAGCTACATTGGTAGGCCATTCTTTCATGCAACGATAACCGTCCGCGTCACGTTGATGACGGACTGCGATAGAACGCAATGTCTGAATATACAGTGCCTCGAACGGGAACTTATTGAATCGGTTGTAACTTAAATCCATCTGTACTATATAGTAGAAGTTGGTAGAGAAATCTTCCGGTAGTTCAGTCAGGCAGTTGAAAGTCAAATCGAGTGTATTCAGCATATTGGCTCTCGGACCTTTTGAAGCTCCTTTAGGAAATTCGGAAATCTGATTTCCTGCCAGAGTCAACGAACTTACCGGAGAACCCGCCTGAATGATGGCCCCCGGAAACTTAGTCAGCTTGTTGTATGATAAGTCTATCGTAGAGGCATTGATCCCTTTATAGCCGTTGCCATCATTTTCAATGCTTGCTATTTCGTTGTATGAGAAATTGACAGAACTCATGACATAAATGGAGCTGGCATCGAACATATCGGGCAATACTTTCAGCTTGTTGTGAGAGAATGAATATGTTTCGATGTTGTTGATACCGCTGAAATTATCCGGAATTTCTTCAATCTCATTATAGTCCATGGTCAGTTGCGTTAAATCGATATCAGCACCCATCGGATAAAGGGTTTTGATTTTGTTGTGTACGCAATCCAACTTGGACAACTTTTTCATCTCAGCAAATTCTTTCGGAATTTCTGTCAGGTTGTTATAACCCAAGTATAAGATTTGTATACTCTTTCCGGCATCTGATGTTGCCAGACTCTTCAATCCATCCAATAACTCTTCACTTGAAAACTGAGGGTTCATGGCCAAGTTCAATGCTTCCAGATTCTTCAATTCATTTAATTCCTCAGGGAATTCTGTCATTTTCTGGCAATTGTAAATTTCTACGTCGCGGCACTCTTCCAAGTATTTCATAGAAGAAGGTAATGAGCTAATCTTACCGTTGGCAATATAGAACTGGCGCAGTTTAGTCAGATTCTTAAAGATGTTATCTCCATCCTCAAATCCGGTAATACCATTTGTATAGTCACCCGGCTGCACATCTGCCGGCATGATATTTGTCTCTTTAGTCTTGTTTTTCTTCAAGTCCTCAACTTTGAAATCCGGTTGCAATGTTGCAGAGAAGTTGGCGTACGGACTTTTTTTCAAAAACTTATTGTAATAGTCATTACGTGTCTCCTCAAGATAAGTAGTAGCGGCTTCCGCTCCGTATTTCATTTGCGGACTGATAGAGCCGATCTTGTCGTTATGAGAACCGAGTGTCAAGACTGTAAGTTCGGTAAGCAAGCCGAGCTCTTTGGGGACAACTCCTTTGGGATTGAAATCGCCGATATTCAAGGCTGTTACACGACCTTCGCTGTTCACTGCGACTCCCGGCTGATTTCCCCACATATCTTCTTCCTTGTTAAAGTCCCAGTTGGTACCACGTGGATATCCCTCGCCATTGAACGACCAGTTCTTTCCTCCTAAAGCTTCCCAAATCGCTTTCAAAGCATAATAATCCTGGATATCTGCAGCCAGACGATTGGTTTTCACCGGAACTTCTGCATGGGTCTCTTCACCCTCCTTGATAATAAAACTGTTTTCTTTCAGTGATGCAGTCGATTCCAAAGGTATTTTACTTGTCTTATTGTAAGTAGTGTATGAGATGACTTCATATTCACCGGCCTCTAAAGTAACTAATGTGTCGATAACGCCGACTGCCATTCCCGGACTTCCGGCTTCCGTACCATCAAATCCCTCTTTATATTTCACTTTCAAGTTGGTGAAAGTGCTGTCCTGCTGCGTATAAAGGTTTCTTACTTTGATATCCACTTTAGCTATCTCAGAGAAAAGATACGTCTTTCCACCTCCGTTTCCTCCAGCACGTGTATTTTCAGAAGTGCCTTCATAAAAGTCTTTCACTAATTTGAACTTTACCAAACCACTGTTGACAGCTTTCACATAAATGTCCTGTACGATCAATCCACCTGTCTGTATGGTGAAAGTGGTAGGCTCTGCCGGTTCTCCAGAGAATATTTTCTCTTCCACTTTGTTGAACAGGTAATAACCGATCAGTTTGTAATCTCCCGGAAGCAACTCTAGTTTATCGCTACGCAAGCCATATTCTGCCAACTGATCGTTATAAGCATTCAGAGGAACACTTTGAGTAATAGTTGTGTTGTTATGCAAAAGTACAACCTGCATTTTCTTGGCATCATTCAAGAAATCCAATTTATCAGTAGTTGCACGAGTGGCAGACTCCTCCCCATCTTCAATACTCTTATAGAGTTTAAACTGCACATAGCCGTTGCCTACCTGCATCTCTTCGTTGTCATCGGAGCATCCGGTTATTGCCACTGTGCAGAGCAGGGCAATAACTGTGACTATATTCAGTTTTGAAAAGAATGATTTTAATTTCATAATTTGAAAATATCTTTTTTAACTAAGCATTAATACTGTTCAATCAAAAGTACGCTTACGATTTCTCCATGTTCCATATTCATATCATCTTGTGCATACTCTTTGATGGTCACAACCATAGGTGGTGTTTGTACTTCGGGATATGCCGGAACTGTCAATCCCCACATATTGCCACCCCATGATTCAATACTTGCACCTGTCCATGGATTTGCACACTCTGGCATAATAATATCACATCCGGCTACCGTTACTTGGAGGTTTTCATAAGCTTGTATATGATCCAAAGCAACCGCCCAAACATTCGATGTACCATACTTATCTGGATCGACTTCTACTTTCACAGGATCTTCACCTTCAGGCAAACCTTCAATAATAAATCCACCCTTTTCTATCGCCGCTTTACCTTCTTGAGTAAAGTCTACTAAAATATATGGAGTGTATTGCGCTTTTAATTCAAAGAAACCGTCTAAATCATCGAAAAGATTATACATATCTCCCCCTAATTCTTCATATTTTTTAGATGGAAGCACTAACACCATTCCTTTACGAGGGTCTCCGCTATTACCGGTCATCATATCCTCTTCATTAGATTTGACAGATATAGAAATATTGCGGACGTCTTGTTCGTCTTTTTTTGGATAGATCCAAGTAGATTCGTCCAACGGTGTATACCCCCATTTTTCATCAAACGAAAGGCATACCGTTTTATATTCATCATCGCGGGTAATAACCTGTAATTTCATTGGGGCCTCTTTTTTCTCCACTTCTTCACCGGATAAACTGGCAGTCCAATATTGGTTGCCATCCTGTGAAAAAGTCCACCCATACGTATTCATCGGGAACTGCACAGCATCTTCCGGCATTCCTTCATACGCAACCGGAATCTCGATAGAATATTCTTGTCCGTCCTTATTTACGAATACAATTTTGTTATTTATATCTCCTGCTTCTAACGGATATCTCACATCTGCATTCTCAGCAAAATCAAGAGCAATAACAGATGTCTTTCCGGCTTTCCCTACTCTGTATTTGCCATCGATGGAGATCCATTCCGGATATCTTTGTATTTCCCAATCAAAATTCGCAACTACGCTGATGTTCTCCAAACTGATTCCTACAACTGAATATTTCAATGTAGCCGGATTTTCCTCTCCGAAAGGATGTTCGATGTCCTGATACATCTTTAAATCGCGTGTATTGGCAGAACGGTTCACTACAGCAATCGCTTGCGTCTGCCCTCCCATTGATAATGTGATTTCAGCCAAAGAATTTTCAAAATTCCACACATCGTCTGTAGCGATTATTTGCACCTTCTGTTCACCCGCCTTACCGGCCAATGAATTCTGCAATTCACCGTCTACAGAGAATTTGCACCATAATTTGGAAGAAGCGAGTGTCCAAGGCTGGTTGGCGGTAAATACCAACTCGGCCGGCTCATTCTCTCCCGGCTGGCAATTAAGTACTACCGATTCCGGGAATACCGGAACTTCCAGTTTGTCGTCGTCATCCGAACAAGCAGTAAAGGTAGTCATAGCCAGCAGCATTGAAAATGCTCCCAAGAGCCATTTTATATTTTTCATACTCATTTGAATTTCCGTTTATTTAGTTATTCTCATCTGATGGTTCTTCCGGTTTAACTCCGGCTTCAGCATCACTGATCCATTCAAGAATAGTCAGATAGGTGTTTTCTGTCTGTACTTCGTCTCCCTTTTGTGCATACAGCATAAAATATAACATACAATAATGCTGACATACATTATAATAAGAAAGCATATTGACAGGTTGCTGTATTCTTAGATTACCATCTCCAATTGGTCCTCCGAAAACTTCATTCGTACTGGCTATCACCTGACCTTGCTCCAAGTCGATTAGCGGTTGGAGCGGATCTTCGGTGCTAAAGCGTATTTTAATGTCATATCCTTTATAGAAGAAATCTTTGAGTATGACTGCATTTTCTTCTTCCGGATCGGGTTCGGTCATAATGATACGTTCTGTTACACCCGGCATGTGGCTATCAAAATATGTAGAAGTAACACGACAGTAGCGAGTGAAGGTATTCAGATTGAATGGACATACTTTGCGCAAGACAACGCGTGCCTTATCACCATATACGCTCCATATCTGTTCTTTATTGACCAGGCGCAGCGTGACACCGATAGAATCCGTGTCTGCAATTTTGTCGAAATTACCACGGATACGCACCGCTGTAGAGTACTCACCGGCTTTAATCGTCACTGAGTTGGACTCGATTGAATAATGTTTCCCTTCGATGGCGTTGCTCTCCTTGTCTATTACTTCTACTCCGTAGGTGCGGTCGTAACCGCATGCTTGGGTAGCTGATATATATACATCATGGTAGTCATTATTCTGAATGGCAATAGTCGATAATGTATCGGAGAACATGACATAATTCGGACCGTCGTATGTGACATGATCTTCGTCACATCCTGCCAGGCTGCATCCTATGATGACAGTCGTGCATAATCCTGCTAGATAGTGTTTCATTGTCATATATTCTGTTTAGTTACTTATTTATTGCTCTCATTCGGTTCAACTTGCGACCCGGGTAAATCCAGTTCGTGTTGTGGAATAGGCCATACAAACAAAGGATTGGAAGCATCTACTTTCAGACTGCTTCCTACTGCAATCGTATTCGCTTGTGGTTTACGGGTGAATCCGTCAACAAGTCCTTGTTGCCCCCAACGTTTCAGGTCATTCAAACGGAAGCCTTCCATATAAAGTTCCCTTACACGCTCTTCTGATATTTCCTTAAACCAGTTTTCTTCCGTTAAAGAAGCGGAACCGTAGTTTGAATAACGTGCCTGACGTAATGTGGTAAGATCACTTGCTCCTTTTCCATATTCAGGATTCGACTTCTGGCAATAAGCTTCTGCGCGAATCAGATACTGTTCAGAGAGACGGAATACTTTCGGCATGGTAACATGCAGGATGTTCTGTTCATAGAATTCTTGGTTTCCGAAATATTTAGCCAGCAAAGGCCATTGCAGACCGTGTTCGTATCCGGTTCTATAAGACTGGAAGAAAGTAGTAGCACGCAAATCAGTATCTGCATACAGATTCAACACCCATTCTGCCGGAACATAATCCGGTTTGAACGAATTGAAATCATAATTGAAGAATATCTGTCCTAAACTTCCACCATATGATGTGGTGGTGAATCCTACTTTCCAGATGGTTTCCGTGGAATGGTCGTACTGCCACATATACTGATAATAGGAAGTTTCGGAATCAATCATTTCGGTTGTACTGGACAACTTGAATTTACGGCTGTCGATTACTTTCGAAGCATACTCAATTGCCTTGTCCCATTCTTGCATATTCAGATAAACACGTGCGTAAAGAGCGTTTACTGCATATATAGTGAAGTAGGGAGTATCATAATAAGATTCGTCATTCTCGTTTTCATCCGGTTCGAGGCAAGTTGCAGATTGAGCTAGATCGTCTAGTACGAATTGATAAGAGTCCTTCAAGGAAGCACGTTTCAATGTGCCAGTGTTTGAATAGCTTGATACCAATACTACTCCCAGTTCATTGGCGGCAGTGGCAGGATCGTATGCTTTGCAATACATCTTGATAAGATCCGAATATGCGAGGGCACGGGCAAAGAGAGCCTCTCCCTTGAACTGTTGTAATTTCTCATAATCTTCATCGTCAACCTCCTGCTCCAATATGGCAATTCTTTCTAGCAGGAAATTGCATTTACCGATCAGAGCATTTAGTGTTCCGTAAACGGCCTCCACTTCTGTATTGGTAGGCAGGATATCCCAGCGCCAAATGTTGCCGTATGTATTGGTGTATCCTTCTACGGCATAAGCCAGATCGGCTTGTAAGTCGGGTAATAATGTCAGTAAGCCGCTATAAAGATTAGGATTCTTCATGTAGGCATAAATTCCAATCACAGCCTGATTGGCTTCTTCTACCGTTCTGATTGCATCTCCTTCCGGAATCGCATCTTCAGGATATTTGTCTAGACAAGACACCGAAGAGAAAGCGACAGCAGCCAAGGTGATATATATCTTTATCTTTTTTATCATGATTACTATGTTTTTAGAATGTAATGTCTAATCCGAAACTGAACTGACGTGACATCGGATAGGCAGCCTGATACATGTTTGAGTTCGTTTCCGGATCCAATCCTGTAAACTTGGTGAATGTCAACAGATTCTGAGCTTGTCCGTAAAGACGCGCAGAGCTGATGAATTTGGTCTTCTTCAGCCAATTCTGCGGCAGGGTATAGGACAACATCAGGTTTTTCAGACGAAGGAATGATGCGTCTTCCAAGAAACGGGTATCATGCTGTGCATAAACACCGTGACGGGGAATATCCGTTATGTCTCCAGGCTTTTTCCAACGGTCGTAAAGCAGTCTTTTCGATTGGTTGTACATAGAGAATTGTCCGTTGCTTTCTTCCATATAACGGTCGTTGTTGTAAAGCCAACGATCGGCCATCCAACTGAACTGTGTATTTAGTGACCAGGCTTTCCAAGTCAGTGTAGTGCCGAAACCACCCTGCCACGGAGCGATATAGCTTTTACCGGTCATCACTTTGTCTGCTTCTCTGAGTTCAGTAGTCACTTCACCGTCTTTGGTGTACCACAACGCATCACCATTAGCCGGATTGACACCAGCATAGCGGTTCATGTAAAATTCACTGACAGAATGCCCTACGGTCAGTTTGCTTGCGGTGGTACCTACAATGTATTCATCTGCACCGTTATACAGCTCTTTCAACTCATTTTTGTTGTAAGAAACATTGGCATTGATATTCCACGTGAAGTCTTTTGCTTGGATAATGTCGGTATTTAATGACATTTCGACACCGCGGTTGACCATCACGCCAACGTTGTCCCAACGAGAGGAGTAACCTCCATCAGAGTAGGATACAGGAACTTCCATCAACATATTGGAAGTACGTTTGTTATAGAACTCGAAGTCAAAGTTGATACGGGAAAATAATCCCAGGTGCAAACCGATATTGGTGGTCCATAACTGTTCCCAACCTAATTTTTCATTACCTTTTTGAGAAGGGGCGATACCTGCTTCTCCCATATAATCAAGTCCGCCGGATACCAAAGCCAGGTGGTCATAATTGGGAATGGTAGAGTTACCGGAAGTACCTGTACTGAATGTTACCTGTGCGTTGGTCAGCCAATCGTATTTCTGCATGAATTTCTCTTTACGCAAGTTCCACATTAAACCTACCGACCAAAAGGTAGCCCAGCGACCGTCTACACCGAAACGGGAAGAACCGTCCGTACGGACAGAAAAGTCTGCATAATAACGGTCGTCATAGTTATACTCACCTCTACCGAAGAAAGATACGTATGCATAAGCGGCAGCTACATCACTCCAGCTGGTAGCACGTGTACCGGAAGTGACGTTGGTCAGGAAATCGTTATTCTGCCCTCTGGTACTTACCATAAAACCTTCCTGACGGAAGTCAACGCCTTCTTGTCCAATCATAAAATTGAAAGAATGGATGTCTTTCAACATAAAGCGGTAATTAGCCGTATTGGTAATGGTCAGGTTCAATATATCCGTAGAACTTCTGCCGGAGCTACCTTGCAGGTTGTTCGGTTTATAGCTTGGGAATGATTGCATAAACGCTGACTGGTGAGAAAAATCGATACCAAATTGAGAGCGGATTGTCAGCCCTTCCAATAGTGTCGCCTCAGCAAAAAGCGTAGACATTACTTTATATTTCTTATATTTTACAGGGTTATTGGCCATCCATTCCAACGGGTTTTCTCCTGTTCCTGTCCAGCTTCCGTCGTTGATGGAAGCAAGCGAACCGTCTTCACGATAAGGATTCCAGTAAGGTAGCATAAAGCGTGCAGCCGGAATCGGGGCATTCAGTGCGTAACCGTTTCCGGACTCGGCCTGTTCTGTCTCATCGTAGGCAAACATAGAGTTTGTGCCTAATTTCAACCATTTGGTAGCTTTGTTTTCTACATTGGCACGCATGTTATACCGGCGAAAAGTTGAGCCTGTGGTGATACCGTCCTGATCAAAGAAACTTCCGGATACGAAATAGTTTGTTTTTTCTGTAGCACCATTTACCGACAATTCATAATTTTGCAAAGGGGCGCTGTCATTGAATACCTGGTCAAGCCAGTTGACATTGGTTCTTCTTAATACATCATAATCTTTTCCGGCATCTATTCCGATTTCTTTTTCATATTGAATGCGTTCTTTTGTATTCATCATATTCCATTTGGAACGGGTCAGTTGTGAAAAACCGTATTGTGCACGGAAAGTTACTTTGGCTCCATCCATTGAACGTCCTCGCTTGGTGGTGATGACTACAACACCATTGGCGGCACGAGCTCCGTAAATAGAAGTAGAAGAAGCGTCTTTCAGTACAGAAATGGATTCGATGTCGCTCGGACTGATTGTATTGAAATCTGAACTGGAAATAGGTACTCCATCCAATATAAACAGAGGGGAAGTGCCTGAGTTGATGGAGTTTGTTCCACGAATCTGGAACGTGGAGGCTGCACTGGGTTCACCCGAACCGGATACAACCATAAGTCCCGGGGTTTGCCCTTGCAGTGCCTGGTCGAAACCGGCAGCCGGTACATTTTCTAATTTTTCTGATTTTACAGTTGATACCGAACCAGCTATTGTACCTTTTTTACGTACACCGTAAGCAACAACTACAACCTCATCTACCATTTCGGTATTATCAACTAAAGTCACATCTAAAACATTTGTTTGAGCATTGACTTTAAACTCTTGAGGCTGCATTCCAATGTATGAAAATCTCAACATTGCGTCCTTGCCTTGAATTTGTAGTTGGTAATTACCGTCAATATCAGTAACTACCCCATTGGTAGTCCCTTTTTGCAATACCGAAGCACCAATCAATGGCATACCATCTGTCTTGGAGACAACTTTGCCTTTGACAACAAATGATTGCGCCATTATTAATTGAACACTTAAGATTGCTAAAAAGACTACTCCGAAAAATAATCTTTTCATTTTGAAATTATAAATTAAATAAATACAGGTTTCTTTGCTGTTACCGGAAGACAATCAATGAAAATTTGAAATGAATCTCTTGATTTGATGTTTTTAAATTTTATACTTGATTTACAGATAAATAAGATAGAAAGAAAAATTTTCATTTTATTAAAATATTACTAATTGGTTTGCAAAAATACTATAAAACAGAACAAAATGGTAAAAATGTTATTTTTTTAACTATGATAAAAATGTGCAAAAAATGACATTCATTGTCTTTGTGTTATCATTTTCTTATATATGTTTTTTTTGTGTATATTCGTAGTGTCTTAGTAGTTACGAAATATACACTTTTAAATGACTTTTTGCTAATGTGTTAAAAGTGTTATTTACTTATACTAAATACATACATTATTGTTTATACCTTATATATAAACGGCAAAACGAATTGTTAGACATCTACAAAACGACCGGTAAGATATTTATATAATTGAATATGTCGGTTTCTTCTTTCAACTCCTCTTGCTTTTTGTGGGTAACAAACATACTTCCACAGGCATTTGTTTCAATAGCCTCGCTTAGCTGCATAGCTTTGTCATGAGAAGAAATATGCAAATACACTTCATTTATCATTTTGGGCTTTTCTGTAGGTTGCAATGATCAATGTTTCTTTTGGAACCCCCATTTTACACATCAAAGTAATAAAAGTGTGACGGGTAACGTGTGTATGTATAAGTTCGTGTTGCTTTTTCTTTACAGTGGTCTTTTTACTTCTACGTTGTTCTGTGTAGGTGATTTCTTCATCGAACCCTGCATCCTTACATATTTTTTTATGTGGTCATCTGTTTTTCTGACATATTCACGGCTTTTGTCTTCCTGCTCATCTGGATTTGTGTTGATATTCAGATGCTTGAAACCATTTAGACTATATTTGTTCAGAATCTCTTTAGCTACAGGAAACGGATAAATAACAGCTTGTTCCTGAGTTTTTTGCACTGTTATTTCAACTGTATGATCATCAATCTTTTTATAATTTCCGGCGAAGAGTTTAGGCATGTCGGATATTCTTTATCCGAGTAAGCATTGCGCTACAAATACATCCCGAACCTCCTCATCACGTCCAGAAAATTCCAGATTGTATAACTCATAAATCTGTGTTTCTGTTAGTGGTATTTGCTTGGATTTCTTCTCTTCTTTACTCCGTAGGGCTTTTACTTTTTCAACTTTATCACAGCCTGAAGTGTGAAAGTCAAAACAGATACTCTTCTCTTTATCAGCCTTCCGAAGTATATTTTAAGGCTACTTAGGCAGTTATTGATTGTTGTCACAGCTTGTCCTTTACCGATTAGATATTCCTTATATTTTTCTAGGTTATCTTCAGTAATATTTTTCCCATGTATCAGTAATATTTTCATCCTCTAGAAATCGTTTGAATACATTGATATTTCCACGATAGATATTTCTAGTGCTGTCTTTATCCACAGTGGAGAGTAATAGGCTCATTTGAGCAGTGGCAGAGACGCCATTTGTTGTCTTCTTTTTTGTTGCCATACTGGGGTTAATATATTGTTTTAGTAATTCATATAAGTTTGGTATAGATTCTATGTGTTCACAAAGATAGAGTTTACTTTGCTCAAAAGAAAGGAGTATCTGTTTTAATTTATTATTCACAATTGTATTGTTATAGTTATCCAACTTAGTCTGTTTACTATTGATTATAGCCAGTTGCCTTTTTTATTCCATTGACTTGGATACACTTTAACCCCAGTATTAATTTTATACTGTTTGCACTTAAAATAGACTACAGCATAAATTGAAGTTGCTTTCTTCGTATTGGGATCGAACAAATTAAAGTTTAATTTGAAATCAAAAAATATCTGCTCCATATTACTATAATGATTAGTTTTTATGGTTAGTTTTTTAGGCTAAAATAGGAGCCCCTCAGATAAATTGCTGATTTTCAATATTCATTATAAAACTTCTTATTAAAGTTTATCCAAGTGGGATAAATTGATTATATTTGTGGCGGTAATAGCAAGTGAAATACTATTTAATAATTAATACTTAATATTTAAAAAAAATGGCTTTAGAAATTACAGACAGCAACTATAAGGAGATCCTTGCAGAAGGAAAACCGGTTGTGGTAGATTTTTGGGCTCCTTGGTGTGGCCCTTGCAAAATGGTAGCTCCTATTATTGAAGAATTGGCGGCAGAGTTTGAAGGACAGGTAATCATCGGCAAGTGTGATGTGGATGAAAATAGCGATTTGCCTGCTGAATATGGTATCCGTAATATCCCTACCGTATTGTTTTTCAAGAATGGTGAGATTGTAGACAAGCAAGTAGGCGCTGTCGGCAAACCTGTATTTGTAGAGAAAGTAAAGAAGCTGTTATAAGCAGTCTACTTAATATCTATCACTTAATACTTAAATGATCATGGGACTGGAAGAAGATTTTTTATTAGCAGATGCCGATGACGAAAAGACCATCGAGTTTATCAAAAACTATCTGCCTCAAGAACTGAAGGAGAAATTCTCGGATGACGAGTTGTATTATTTCCTCGATTTGATTGACGAGTATTACTCTGAAAGTGGAATCCTTGATGCTCAGCCCGATGCGGATGGATATGTTGATATTGATCTGGAAGAGGTTGTGGCTTACATTGTGAAAGAAGCCAAAAAGGATGAAATGGGAGAATACGATCCGGAAGAAGTTCTCTTTGTGGTTCAAGGAGAAATGGAATACGGAAATTCTCTGGGACAGGTGGACTAAACGGTGTCCGGTCTCACTGTGAGATAAACCCCTCTTTTAATTGTCACTTGTCACTTTTCTGGCTTAATCTATTGATAGCCAGGTGAAATTTGGTGACAATAGCGGGTGATAATAGAAGAAAACGTATTTTCTATTATCACCTTAATTATTACTGAATAACTGGTCATTCTGCTGATTGTCAGCCTTTAAGTGTATTATCCGATTCCCGGTTCCCCGTGTCTTAAGAATGCCCTTTTCGACCATAAGGTTGAGCTCACGCAGTGCTTTTCCTTTCAATAACCCGTTATTTGACTGTATTCTCTGCGGGTGATGAAGAAGTTTTTGGTGAAAAAGGTATCTAATCGTGCGAAACGTGTCTCTTCTAGATATATGAACAAAGGAACTGTATATCTGGTTGTTAAGCTGTAAATATGTAGGGTCATCGGACAAACTTCCTATATTTCTTCTAACGCATAATATTGATAATCTCTTAATACCGTCTGGAGAAATTTTTCCTGATTACCATCCTGCGGAGTGATGGAAAGAAGTGACTGTACCTTTTTGGCAAGCGCTGAGATGCGCCGTATGCGGTCTTTTTCTCCGGACTCCAGTGTACGGGTAATCACATTTACCTGTTCCAATGATAAGTCGGCGGATTGAGGGTAGACCGGACGGTAATTCTTCATCAGATAGTCGAATTCGTCAAGACTGACGTGTATTTTGCGATAGTTCTTTTCTTTAATCACCATTGTTCCGGCAGCGAGATCACCTAGACGCTGATTATTCTTGGTCAGTAGGATGACAAAGATGCCTAAACCGCTTGTCAATGGTCCGTCAACTATGAAAAGGAGCCACCGTAGCAGGTAAGAACCAATGCTGGGAGTAGAACCGTCCAACTTTACCACACGGATATTCATCAATCTTTTTCCGAAACTCTGTCCGTGATTGAACATTTCGCAGAGAAAGGAGTAGCCGAGTATGGGCAGATAAACGATAAACAGAAAAAAGAACAGGTTGAATCCCGATGGCAAGTGTAACTTTGCAATAAGGGCAATTGTAGAATAGAGATAAAGCCCGATCAGAAAATAATCAATGATCAAAGCGATCAGACGTTCACCAATACTGGCGGGTGTTTGGCTGATACGAACAAATTGTCCGGTTATTATCGTGGATTCTGCCATTTATGGTTAAACATTTTAGGATTCCGTTGCAAATATATTATAATTCTCTTACTTTTGCTTCTGGTTTCGGACAAAACTTATCCGGAATTTACTGAAAAGCATGAAAGAGATTACGTTTATTCGTCGGAACATTGAAAAATGGAAAGAGACAGAGAAGATTGTGGAGCAGGCTGTCGGCTTGTCTCCCGACCGACTTGCGGATGCGTATACAGACCTGACTGCTGACCTGGCATTCGCCCAGACACATTTCCCGACTTCCCGCATCACTATTTATCTGAATAATCTGGCTTCGGCGTTGCATAATGAAATCTATCGGAACAAACGCGAGAAGTGGACACGGATTATCACCTTTTGGACGCAGGAAGTGCCGCAAACAATGTATGATGCACATCGCGAGTTACTGGTTTCTTTTATTATTTTCGTTGCCAGCGTACTGATTGGAGTATTGTCTGCTGCGAACGATCCGGATTTCGTCCGCTTGATTCTAGGAAACGGCTATGTGGACATGACATTGGACAATATAGCCAATGGTGAGCCGATGGCGGTTTATAACGGTTCGGATGAAGTTCCGATGTTTCTGGGGATTACGCTCAACAATGTTATGGTATCTTTCAATTGTTTTGCAATGGGACTGCTGACCAGTTTCGGTACAGGCTATATGCTTCTCTCCAATGGGATTATGATAGGAGCCTTTCAGACTTTCTTTTATCAGCACGGTTTGCTTTGGGAGTCTACCCTTGCCGTCTGGCTGCATGGTACGCTCGAAATCTGGGCAATTATTGTGGCAGGTGCTGCCGGGCTAGCTTTAGGTAACGGATGGCTGTTTCCCGGGACTTATTCGAGGATTGAATCCTTCCGTCGGGGAGCAAAGCGCGGGCTGAAAATAGTTATAGGCACTGTCCCCGTATTTATAATGGCAGGATTTATAGAAGGGTTTATAACCCGTCATACGGAACTTCCGGATATGTTGAGGCTTGGCGTAATTCTCACTTCACTGGCATTTATTATTTTCTACTATATTTATTTACCAAATAAGAAAAAACATGGAATCACAGAAACCTAAGATTGCGATGTATGTGAAACGTCCTTTCGGTGAGAAGCTGAATGCTTCTTTTGATTTTATAAAGGAAAATTGGAAGCAGTTGCTGAAGTATGTAACGTATCTGATACTTCCGGTCTGTTTGCTTCAAGCGGCAAATTTTAGCGGGTTGATGGGCGGTATGACGGATCTTACCGCTATGCAGGCGGCAGGTGGAATGGGAGATGATCCGTTATCCGTTTTCGGACCTTCGTTCGCATTCAATTATGCAGGACTTGTCTTTTTTTCATTTTTGGGAGCCTTGTTGTTGACCTCTTTAATTTATGCCATGATCCGGTTATACATTGAACGGGAAGAACGTCTGAATGGAATTCTCTTTAACGATATAAAACCGTTATTACTTCGTAATATCAAAAGATTATTCATTATAGGGGTGTTCTGTAGCTTTTTGCTTCTGCTTGCCGTTATCATTATAGTTCTGTTGGCAGTGTTGACCCCATTTACGTTACTGCTCACTTTTCCGTTATTGTTTGCATTTGCCATACCTCTTGCTTTGATGGCTCCGATTTATTTGTTTGAGGATATTTCGTTAATGGAGGCATTCAGGAAGACCTTCCGGTTGGGATTTGCCACTTGGGGAGGGGTTTTCCTTATTCTTATTGTGATGGGACTTATTGCCAGCGTGTTGCAGGGAATCGTTTCCATACCGTGGTATATAATCTATATCGTGAAAATGGTATTTACCATGAGTGACGGTGGTGAAGTAGGGTCTTCTGTCGGACTGAACTTTGCACAATATCTGTTCTCTGTCCTGATGTTGTATGGCTCCTACTTGTCAGCCATATTTACGGTTGTCGGTCTGGTCTATCAGTACGGTCACGCATCTGAGGTGGTGGACAGCATAACGGTGGAAAGTGACATAGATAATTTTGATAAACTCTAACACCAGACGCAGGAGAAATGAATCTGACTTCCCCGACTGACACGTTGGTCTGTGATACGGCGCAGCTTGTCCGATGGCAATCTGATCCGGCGTATAACTATAACCGTGAGTTGATTGCTCCGGAGATTAATCTCTTCGAATGGATCAATAAACAGTTTGGGGAATTTCTGCGTGAAATATTCGGCAGCCGTTTTGCTGATGAGTATTCGGAACTTATTCTGGTTTGTATCTCTGTCGTTATCCTGCTTTTGGTTAGTTGGTTTGTCTATAAGAAACGTCCCGAACTGTTCATGCGCTCCGGTAAGAGAACATTGCCTTATACGGTGGAAGAAGATACGATTTACGGAGTCGACTTTCCGGAAGGGATTAACGAGGCTCTTTCTCAAAGGAACTATCGGGAGGCTGTACGGTTGCTTTATTTGCAGACATTGAAGCGGTTGAGTGATGCGGCCCGTATCGAATGGCAACCTTATAAGACTCCTACGCAATATCTGTATGAAGTGCGACTCCCTGCTTTCCGGCAACTGACAAACCATTTTTTGCAGGTGCGCTATGGAAATTTTGAAGCGACGGAAGAACTTTTCCGGACAATGCGGGCTTTACAGGAAGAAATAGAGAAAGGAGGCGTCTCGTGAAAGGAAGCCGTTGGTTTATTATCTTTATCATAGTCTTTTTGTTGGTCATGTTTGCGGTAGAATATCATTTGCCGAAGAAATTTGTGTGGAAACCGACTTTCGGTCATTACGACAAACAGCCTTTCGGTTGTGAGGTGTTCGATAGCCTGTTGTTGTCCTCCTTGCCGCATGGATATGCGCTGTCGAAGAAAAGTTTCTATCAGTTGGAACAAGAGGATACGGTAGGACAGTGTAAAGGTATATTAGCTATAGCTGATGACTTGATATTGTCGAGCGTGGACGTGAAGGCTTTGCTGCGGATGGCTGATCGGGGCAATAAAATAATGTTAGTGAGTACCTTATTTGGCACAAATTTGGAAGATACGTTGGATTTCAGAACTTACTATTCTTATTTCAGCCCGATGGCTTTAAAGAAATATGCCGCTTCTCTGTTGGCAAAAGACAGTATATGCTGGGTGGGAGATTCTACAGTGTATTCACGCCGGACTTTTTATTTTTATCCTCAATTCTGCTCGTCCTACTTTTGGATGGATTCGCTCCGGAGTGAGGTCTTGGCACAAAGGGTGATTGACTCGAACGAGTTTCGCTATGAGACCGAAGCGGATTCTTTGGTGACGGATAGTCTTTCGCGTATACCTGTCGCGATGTCCTATCGGCATGGTAAAGGAGAGATTATTTTAGTTTCCACTCCTTTGCTTTTTACAAACTATGGGATGTTGGATGGAGGAAATGGAGCCTATCTCTTCCGTTTGCTGTCGCACATGGGAGATCTTCCTGTTCTTCGCACGGAAGGATATATGAAAGAAACGGCGCAGGTGCAGAAATCCCCTTTCCGCTATTTCCTTTCGCGGCCACCGCTTCGCTGGGCTTTGTATCTGACGATGATTGCCATTCTTCTCTTTATGATATTTACGGCAAAGAGGCGGCAGCGGGTTATCCCCGTCATACGTGAACCGGCAAATAGATCTCTCGAATTTACTGAACTGATAGGTACACTGTATTTTCAAAAGAAGGACCATGACGACTTGGTGCGGAAGAAGTTTACTTATTTTGCCGAAGAGTTGAGAAGGGAGATTCAGGTAGACATTGAAGAGGTGGCGGATGATGAACGCTCTTTTCACCGGATTGCCCAGAAAACGGGGATGGAGGTTGAAGAGATTGCGAAGTTTATTCGTGAAGTGCGGCCGGTGATTTACGGAGGACGCAGGATTAATGCGGAGCAAATGAAAGTGCTTATTGATAAAATGAATGAAATAATCAATCATATCTAAAGAAGAAATTTATGGAAGAGAATACAGAACAACGGTTAGATTTAACTCTTTTTTCCGAGAAGATACAGGAGTTGAAGGAGCGGATTGCATCTGTCGTTGTGGGACAGGAGCAGACTGTCGATTTGGTGTTGACGGCTATTCTGGCGAATGGACACGTATTGATAGAAGGTGTTCCGGGCGTTGCGAAGACACTATTGGCTCGTTTGACTGCCCGTCTGATTGATGCTGACTTCAGTCGTATTCAGTTTACTCCGGATTTAATGCCAAGTGATGTGTTGGGTACAACTGTGTTTAATATGAAAACCAATGGTTTTGACTTTCATCAGGGGCCGATTTTTGCAGATATCGTATTGGTAGATGAAATCAACCGTGCTCCTGCGAAGACACAGGCTGCCTTGTTTGAAGTGATGGAAGAACGCCAGGTCAGTATCGACGGGACCACTCACCGGATGGGGGAACTTTATACGATTCTGGCTACTCAGAACCCGGTGGAGCAGGAGGGGACATACAAACTTCCCGAAGCGCAGCTCGACCGTTTTCTGATGAAGATAACGATGGATTATCCTTCGCTGGAAGAGGAAGTGAATATTCTGGAACGCCACCATACGAATGCGGCATTGGTAAAACTGGAAGATGTGACCCCCGTACTTACTAGAGAAGAACTTCTTTCTCTTCGTGCCTTGATGAGCCGGGTGTTTGTAGACCGTACGCTGCTTCAATATATCGCGTTGATTGTGCAGCAGACTCGTACTAGCAAGGCAGTGTATCTAGGAGCTTCTCCACGTGCTTCCGTAGCGATGTTGCAATCTTCAAAGGCCTATGCTCTTTTGCAAGGACGGGATTTTGTGACACCGGAGGATATCAAGTTCGTTGCTCCGTATGTGCTTCAGCATCGCCTGATCCTGACTGCGGAAGCTGAAATGGAAGGTTATTCTCCGGTGAAAGTGACACAGCGTTTGATTGATAAAGTGGAAGTCCCGAAATAGATGTTTTTAACTCGTCGCTTCTATATTGCCCTGATCGTAGTTATCCTGTTGCTGGGTAGCGGATACGTTCTTGCTCCGTTCTTTGTCATCGGGCAGTGGATACTTTTTTTCTTGTTTCTGGTGGTATCGGCAGATGTGTATTCTCTTTATCGTATTCGGGGAATACAGGCTTTCCGTCAGTGTGCCGACCGCTTCTCCAATGGTGATGAGAATGAGGTAAGTATTCGTGTGGAAAGCAGCTATACGTATCCTGTTTCTTTAGAGGTTATTGATGAGATTCCTATCGTTTTTCAGAAACGTGATGTTGACTTTCGTACGAAGTTACAGGCGAATGAAGGAAAGACGATAACTTATCGTCTGCGTCCTACCCGTCGCGGTGTTTATTCGTTTGGGTATGTCAGAGTTTTTGTGACCGGAAGGATTGGGCTGGTTTCTCGTCGTTATACCTGTGCGGAACCTTTGGATATCAAGGTGTATCCGTCTTATCTGATGCTTCATCAATATGAATTGTTGGCGATGAGCGATAATCTGACCGAGCTGGGAATAAAGCGTGTTCGCAGGGTGGGACATCATACGGAGTTTGAACAAATCAAAGAGTATGTAAAGGGAGACGATTATCGTACGATTAACTGGAAAGCGAGTGCACGCAGGCATGAGCTTATGGTGAATGTATATCAGGATGAACGTTCGCAGCAGATTTACAATGTGATAGATAAAGGACGGGTGATGCAACAGGCTTTTCGTGGGATGACTTTGTTGGATTATGCGATTAATGCTTCGCTGGTGCTTTCGTATGTTGCCATGCGAAAAGAAGACAAAGCCGGATTGGTGACCTTTGATGAACACTTCGATACTTTTGTCCCTGCTTCCAGGCAGTCGGGATATATGCAAACGTTGTTGGAGAATCTGTATAGTCAGCAGACTACTTTCGGGGAGACGGATTTCTCGGCTCTTTGTGTGCATCTGAACAAACACGTTGGTAAACGGAGCTTGTTAGTGCTCTATACCAACTTTTCGAGTATAGGCAGCATGAATCGCCAGTTGTCTTATCTGAAACAGCTGAATCACCGTCACCGTTTGCTCGTGGTCTTTTTCGAGGATGCCGATCTGAAGGAATACATTGCACAACCGGCAAAAGATACGGAAGGCTATTATCGCCATGTGATTGCAGAGAAGTTTGCTTACGAGAAACGGCTCATCGTATCTACTTTGAAGCAGCACGGGATCTATTCTTTGTTGACCACACCGGAAAATCTTTCAATTGATGTGATTAATAAATATTTGGAGATGAAAGCACGGCAACTATTGTAATATAAATCAATAATGGTCTGACTTTTCTTTATTTCTTATAAAGCTTATAATCCCATGACTTTTCGTGTTTCTACAAAAAAGAAGATAGCCATGCCTATAATGATAATCCCTAATATCCCATAGAAGAGTCGTGCCCGGTTACGTCCTACATTTCTGACAATGGTTTGCGCATTACGTGTTGTAAAGAACCAGTCCCAGTTAAGCAATGACGCCAGCAGGGAGACAGTTCCTGCCAGCGCAAAGATTCCTTGTACGATATATTGTCCGGTCATAGTTTAATCACTCTACTTCCGTCTTCCAGTTCTTCAATCGTTACTTTTACGGCGTCACCCGGCAGTAATTCTTCCACCAGTTCCGGCCATTCGATAAAGCAGAGAGCACCACTGTAGAAATAATCTTCATATCCCATGTCGTACACTTCACTTAGTTTCTTGATACGGTAAAAATCGAAGTGATAGATTAACTCCCCGGTTTTGTCCGAACGGTATTCGTTGACAATAGCAAAAGTCGGAGAACTGATGACATCGGCTACACCCAATTCTTCGCAGAGTGCTTTCACAAATGTGGTTTTACCGGCACCCATCTTTCCGTATAAAGCAAATACAGTGTTGTCTCCCATGGCAGCGATGAATTCCCGGACTGCTTCATGGATACTTTCCAGTGATTGAATTTTGATTTCCATATACTATATCTATTATGATGACTTTTTCCTGCAGCAACTCTTTCCGATTTTGCAGACAGCATAAATCAGAATAGAGAAGAATATGATGGAAGCTCCCGAGGGGACTTTCCAATGATAAGCAATAAATAATCCGCCCAAGCATCCTAAGAAACCGATGCCGATGGATAACCAGATGATTTTCTTGAAACTATAAGTGAAGAGGTTAGCCGTCATTTGTGGAATGGTGAGAAGGGATATGGCTAACACAATACCTACCATCCGCAGGCATGCTACAATAGTCAATGCGATGAACATCATTAACACGTATTCGAATATCTCTACCGGAATCTTCTGCGAACGTGCAAATTCACGGTCAAAGGCAATATATACGATAGGGCGGATAAACAGATAAAAGAATCCGGTTAGTATGAGTGCCAATATGCCGAGCATCCATAAGTCAATTTGATTGATGGTCAGGATATTCCCGAAAAGATAAGCTGATAAGTCGGGTGCAAATCCGGGTGACAAAAAGCTGAACATGATTCCGAGTGCCATCCCCAACGTCCAGAACACTGCAATGGCAGAGTCCTCACGCATATCTTTCCGTCTGCTAAGCCACTCCACACCGAAGGCTGATAAAACAGAGAATACAGCCGCCGAGAGTATCGGGGAAATTCCGGCAAACAATCCTAACCCAATACCGCCAAAAGAAGCATGAGTGATTCCTCCACTGATAAATACCAGGCGGCGGGTAACGATGTATGTACCGATAATCCCACAGGCAATGCTTGCCAGCAGACTACCCAATAAGGCGTGTTGAAAGAATGTATATTGTAGTAAATCCAAGTAAATTAAAAATTAAAGATTAAAAATTAAAGACCGTAATCAGATCACAGCAACGAACTATCGTCTCTCAACTGTCAACTCTCAACTGTTTCCGTTTCTTCTTTCTCCGATAATCAGAAAGACTTCGTCTTTGAGGTCATCTGGCAGTTCGATGCCACGGAGTTGAAGACTACGTACCCATCCGGCTACTTCTATATCCAATGTTGTATACAGTACATCCCGAAACATATCTGTCTCTTCTTCCGTATATGCATTTCCTGGTCTGCCGATGAATTGGTCCAGCTCTTCATCATCGTAGTATTCTATCTTTTTACTGACAGCGGCCAACAAACTATCCCTTTCACATACTTCATGTTGTCCGCAGCATTCCGCATCTACTTCTTTCACTTCCGGCATACGATCCAGTTCGCCTTTTTCTATTTTCTTTTCTAGTCTTTTGTTGCGGATGATTCCGGCTATCAGCGCGATAACACCCAGCAGTACCAGACTTATAATGAGTATCCACATACCAATTAACAATTACGAATCAAATTTGTGCAAAGTTACTTATAAATTTCATTCTATTGAGTATGGTATCTATTTCTTTTCTTACTTTTGTATGTTGCTAACTTAAATATAACATGAAAAGACAGAGTATATTATTCGTTCGGAGTATGTGTGTGGTTATCTTATTCATTACTCTTGCTGCCTGTAAAGATACAGACAACAGAGTGTTTGGAGATGATTTTGATTTTCCGGCGTTGACAGATGAAAACACGATTCGCTTTACAGTAAATGTTGTAGGAGACTGGCGGCAATTGGACATTGTGGCAAGTGGAGGACGAATGGTGATAGATTGGGGAAACGGTCGTATACAGAAAATAGAAGACCCTTCTTCAATGACTGGCGGAGTGGTATATAGATATGGAAATAAGGGATCATACGAAGTGAAGATTTGGGCAGAAGAGCTGCAGCTTATCGATATAAGTGGTTTGCTTCTTCCTTTGAGTAATCTTTATTTGGGAAATATGCCGCGAATGAAATCTCTGGCTTTGAATAGCATTTCTGATACCCGAAAATTGGACTTGAATACCTTTTGTCCCAACGTGGAAAGTATTAATATCGGTAGTCTCGCAGATTTGGAGCGTCTGGAGATTGGGAACTGCTCCCGATTGCGATCTATACAAATTTATTCTAATCCAAAATTAACTTCAATAGAGTTTGGCAGTCATCCGGAAACGGAAAGTTTATACTGTTCTTATAATGGCCTTTCTTCCCTTTCCCTTAAAAACTTACCGGCATTGCGCAATATTGATTTAAGTTCTAATGAACGATTGTCACGTCTGGAATTGAACGAGGAGACTTCAATTTCTGCGATATTGATACAAGGATGTGCTTTCCAATCAATTACTGATATATTGAAATGTTGTTCTTCTTTAAGGGAATTAAGTTGTTCATATAATAAATTGACCGAACTTGATCTATCCGGTTGCTCTAATATCAGTGAGTTGCGTTGTGAACATAATCAGCTAACTCGTTTAATGGTACCGCAAGGAAGTTTGTTAGAACATCTTTATTGTCACTCAAATCAATTGGATGAGGATGCCCTGAATACGCTGTTTGATTCCTTGGGGCAAGTGGTGAACCCTGCCATTTATTATCCGACTTCTCTCCGCCAATATCGGATTTCTTTTAATGATAATCCGGGAGCAGATGATTGTAATAGAAGTATCTTGAATGATAAGAACTGGATAGTTGAAAATAAGTAAAGTATTGACGACAAACCACCAGAGCCTTTTTTCTCTATATGTGGAGGATGGCAAATGAGAAGTCTTTTTAATGGCAGATAAAATATAATTCTGATAATTAACGGGAAAAGTCAGGATTGTATTTCTTATTTTTTAAGTATTCTTTTTAAATAGTCGATAGTTGGCAAGTTCACTGTCTCAAAACTTCCTTTATAAAATACAGCAAAATTATTAAAAACACAAGGTAACTCTTTTGCTTTCTGTAGCGTATTTACTTGAATAAAAGAAACAGGGACATCATTTGTTTCACAATATTGTTTGATCATTTCAATGTATTTATAGATATAGGGGCATTGCATATCATAATAAATCGTCAGTTCCTCACTTTCTATTTTCAGATTCTTGGCATTTGACGCAAATTCCGGTGCTGTTCCGTCAAAAGAAAGAGCAAGCAATTCATATCCGTTATCAGTAGTGTCAACAACTTTAAAACCAACTTTCTTTGCAAATGATTGATCAGAAAGCCAGTTCTTCTGTTTTTTTGCTCCAAGCATACAAATGCCGGATCTACCTTTTTCTTTGGCATCGGCTATACAGTACTCCATCAACGAACTTCCATATCCGTTTCCTCTGGGACTACCTAAAACCCATAAACAATAGAGGTAATAGTAGTTATCTCCCATTATCGGAACCCAAGCTTTTTCGAGAGGAGCATATTCAATAAAGACTGTAGCTTTTGCATTTTACTTTCTAAAAACATGACCTTCCTTCAGTCGGTCGGAAAGCCATTGCTGTTTTGCTTCAATGCCCGGATGGGATTTCTTGCTACGGATAATGCAGCATAAATGCTCATAAGAAAGATTTTCTGCTGTTAAGTTTATGAAATCAGTATTCATATATGCTCTCGTTTTTATTTAGATAGTATCGATCAGCCAGTGGGGTAATTATAATCCTTTATTAGCCTGCTGACAGACTATAATGTCCGAAGGTTACCCTTCGTTTATCACCTGAAATCCGGCCTGCTTCAAATCCCCCCAATATCCGGGATATGATTTGGTGACCACCTGCGGATCGGCAATAAGCAAATTAGGATGACAGATAACTGCCGGAGCAAATGCCATTGCCATACGATGATCTTCGTAAGTGTCAATTACCGGAATTTCCTCCGGTTCACATCGTTCGCCATTCCACATTAATATGCTGTCATTTTCTTCTTCAATAACATATCCCAACTTTTTAAGCTCGGTGCGCAATGCGGCAATACGATCAGTTTCTTTTATTTTCAGACTTTGTAATCCGGTGAAACGGAAAGGGATATTCAGCAAGGCACAGGTAACAACGAATGTCTGTGCCAAATCCGGAATGTCGACAAAGTCTTCTTCCAGTCTTTCCGGCGCTTTGCCTGTTTTTTTCAGTTTCACACCTTGCGATGTAAATTCGGTAGTTATACCTAAGCGTGAGAAAACTTCTGCTCCCCGACTATCTCCCTGATAACTGTTAGGAAACAACCCCAATAATTCAATTTCTGCTTTGGGAGATAAGGCGGCAATCTGATACCAATAAGAAGCTGCGCTCCAGTCACTTTCCACTTTGAAAGGAATGCTCTGATAGAGTTGTGGAGCAACGGAAATGCTACTGGGAGAAGTCCATGCGGCTTTGGCTCCAAAGTCCTGCATCAGTTGCAATGTAAGGTTGATATAAGGACGGGAAATAATCTCTCCGCTTAAATGCAAAGTCAAACCGTCTTTGAGTGCCGGACCTATCATCAATAGAGCAGATATATATTGGGAACTTACATTTCCTTTCAAGGTTATTTCATTTCCTTTCAACTCTGCACCTTTGATACATAAGGGAGGATATCCTTCATTGTGGACATACTCTATTTCAGCTCCTAATTCCCGGAGCGCATTGACTAATATCTGTATCGGGCGTTGCTGCATACGGGCTGTTCCTGTGATTGTCCGTTCCCCCGGAGTCACACTTAAATAGGCGGTAAGGAAACGCATAGCAGTGCCCGCAGCCATAATGTCAATCGTCTCTTTCCCTTCGGTGAGAGCTTTTATCATCACCTGTGTATCGTCACAATCGGACAGGTTTTCAGGAGGATAAATACCTTTGCCCAGCGCATTGATGATTAATGCACGATTACTGATACTTTTAGAAGTCGGCAACTGGATAGTTGCTGTTACTACTGAAGGAGGGATGAGTTTATAGAGCATCATTTCTTGATCTATTCTTTGTTATGGAGTACAAAAGTAGAGATTTATTCGGAGACTTCCAACTGGTTTTGACTCTTGGCTAGGGAGTTGAGGCAATATCTGTATCTTCTTATTTATTCTTTTTATCATTAACAATGATTTGTATGGAAAGAAATTTTATATTTGCAATATACTAATAATAAGCTCACGAAACTAAAATCGTTGTGTGCCTTATTGTTTTATATTGATAAAATAGCAATAAATTAAAATGAGAATACCGAATATACGTTTACTCAACCAACAGTTATTAAGTCCCCTTTTCTCTCAACCCAAAGAACTTGTGTCCTGGATGGGAGCTATGCAGGCGCAGAATTATTCCATGGTGAAATGGGCAGTAGGAATGCGTTTGAAGTCAGCAACGATTCAAACTGTGGAAAAAGCACTGCGTGATGGTGAAATCCTGCGGACTCATGTAATGCGTCCGACATGGCATCTCGTAGCAGCAGAAGATATCCGGTGGATGTTGAAACTTTCCGCCGGGCGTATTATATCTGCTAATGAGTCTTATGCGAAGGGGCATGACTTGGAAATTTCTGAAGAACTCTATACGAAAAGTCATAATCTGTTGGAGAAAATTCTTTGTGGGAAGAAAAACCTGACGAGGCAGGAGATTGCCGAACATTTTAACCGTTCGGGGATTGTAGCGGATAATCATCGTATGACCCGCTTTATGGCTCGTGCGGAGCAGGTGGGGATTGTATGTAGTGGGGAAGATAAAGGAAGTAAATGTACGTATGCGCTTTTGGAAGAGCGTGTTCCGCCGATGCCGGAATTGACCAAAGATGAATCTTTGGCTCGTTTGGCTAGAAGCTATTTTCGTAGTCATGCTCCTGCTGTTTTGCAAGATTTTGTCTGGTGGTCGGGGCTGCCTATTACAGATGCACGTCAAGCTATTTATTTGATTGATTCGGAATTAACGGCAGAAGAATGGAATGGACAGACATGGTATATTCATGAAGATTGCCGGACTCGTGGAAAAGTTACCGGCAGTTTGCATCTTCTTCCTTCTTATGATGAATATTTGCTTGGCTATAAAGACCGGACAGACGTTTTACCTAAAGAGCATTACTCGAAAGCATTTACCAATAATGGTCTGTTTTATCCGATTGTTCTTCATGAAGGACAAGTGATAGGAAACTGGGATAAGTCTGTTAAAAAGAGAGGCTCATTGATAGAACATTCATGGTTCCGGTTGGATGATTGTGTTGATGAATGTGCGTTGGATCGTGAGAAAGATAAGTATATACGGTTTTGGCGATAATATATGAAAAAACGTATATTTTATCGTTGTATAATTCCATATATGCAGGATATATTTAGGCATGAGTTGAAAATGAGAAGGATTTGCTGTTTACGAATTTAGAAAAGAAATAAATCGATTGTGTTTTGGAATAATTTGTTTTAGTCTGTGTCTTTTATAGAATAGATGTATAGAACTTGCCTTTATTTTGTCTCAAATTGATATGTGGAGTGTTGGCTGTTTCAGGTGTAGGGTTAGCTTTGGGATAGCACTTAAAATAAAGTTTTATATGCTCCTTTTAAAGGAATAAAGTGTTTCTCACCGATCAATGAATCGTTCCTTTAAAAGGAACTGGTTATTCCTTTTAAAGAAACGATTGTCAATAAGTTTATTTATAGTGTATCTTTTGACTGTTTTTGAATAAAAAATCGGCATAAGGCGCAAAGAAAAGCAAAGTTCTACATAAATAAATGCAGGTCAGCATCTTGTATGCAGAGCGGGTGGAAGCAGGCTTCGGCATAAAAAGCCTGAAAACACCCCTTTCGGACAAAGTTCGGCTACTAAACAGCTACCGGTTCCGAAACGGGGTATATACGGCATAACAAGTTCTGTTTCATCGCTTTGCCTTGTTTTGCATAGCTCTTGGTAAGAAATAAGTAACTACCTTTAGAAACGAAAATTTTAGAGTTATGGAAACAAAGAGAAGTACGTTTGCGACCTCGTTCTACATCAAGAGATCCGCAGTGAGAAACCGGGACGGGAAAGCCCCCATCATGGTGAAAATCTCCGTTGACGGGGATGACAAGGCAGTGGGAACCAAGCTGTTCGTCACTCCCGACCTCTGGGAGAACGGCAAGGCGAAAGGCAAGTCCGCAGAGGCAAACGAGATAAACGGGCAACTGAAGGAGGTCTCCGCCCGGCTCACCAACCACTACCACCGCATCCTCCGGGAAGAGGATTTCGTCACCGCCGAGAAGCTGCGCAACGCCTTCCTCGGTGTCGGCGTGATGGAGAACTGCATACTGAAAGACTTCGAGAATATGAACAAGGAGTTCGGGGCGATGGTGGAGAAAGGGCAGCGAGCCAAGTCCACCTACAACAAGTATCTGGCTGTTTACAACCATTTCAAGACCTTCCTTTGGGAGAAGAAGAAGCGCACCGACATGGCTTACAAGGAGCTGACCAAGGAGATCATCGCCGATTTCGACAAGTACCTGCGGGTGGAGAAGGGATTGAGCGCCAACACCCTCTGGATATACACCATGCCCCTGCTCAGCCTGACCGACAAGGCGTGGCGGCGTGGAATCGTCCGCACCGACCCCTTCGGCGAGTACAGCCTTGAGATGCAGGAGACCGATCGGGGCTATCTCACGGAGGAGGAGTTGCGTACCTTGGCTAACGCCGTGTTCGTCAAGAAACAGACCAGCCTCGTGCGGGACATGTTCCTCTTCGGGTGTTTCACCGGGCTTAGCTACATTGACATAAAGACGCTCACCCATGACAAGATACAGCGCATGGACTTCGACGGCGAGGAATGGATCATCACCCGGCGCACCAAGACCCGTGTGTCGAGCAACGTCCCCCTCATGGAGATTGCCAAGGAGCTGATAGAACGTTACAAAGGGCTTGCCGGAGGCGACCTCGTGTTTCCCATGCCCAGCAACAGCGTGTGCAACAGGCACCTCAAACAGATAGCCAAAGCCTGCGGCATCCACAAGGAGATCGGCTTCCACCTAAGCCGCCACACCTTCGCCACGACCGTCTATCTCTGCAACGGAGGCACCATCGAGGCGCTCTCCAAGATACTCGGGCACAAGCACATTTCCACGACCCAGATCTACGCCGAGGTGACCAACAGGATGGTAAGCTCCGATTTCCGGGCGATCTCCGGCAACCTCGCCGCCATGCAGCGGAGCGTGCTGGAGAAGAAGGACAGGAAACAGGACGGGAAGCGGGTGCGCCGCTCCCTCCGGGAAACGGCTTGACGCCTTCCCCCGGTGCAGAATGCGGCAAAGGCAGGAACTTCCGATGCGGTGTCCCTGCCTTTGCTGCATTTCCCGATGCACACCCCCGTGCGTTTATGTTGGACTTTTCCCCCGTTTGCGCTTTGGGCGCATGTCCACGTAGTTCTCCTCCAGCATACGCAGCAGATCCGACTGGCGGTAGAGCGTCTTGCCCGGCAGCGATATGTACGGGATCAGCCGCTGCGTGCGGTAGTCCTGCAACGTTCTCGGCGTGATGTGCAGCAGCCTGCACACGTCCTCGCCCGTGAGATAGACCTCGCCGTTCATCGCCGGGCGGAAGTGCGCCGTTACCGTGTCAAGGTACCTCATGCCTTCCTCCAGTGCCTCGAAGTACGCCCGTACCTCTTCCGTGTCCCTTGTGATCACTTCCATCTCACTCGTCCTCCGTCATTTCCCGGCTCATGGCTTCCACGAACGCCTCCACGTCCTCCGTCCGGTAGTAAATCTTGTGGTTGATCTGGCTGTACGGCAGCAGCCCCCGATCACGGTAGGTCTGCAATGTCCGCTTGCTGATGCCCAGTTTCTCGCACACGTCCGCCCCGTCCATCCAGTTCATCTTTTCGGGCGGTCGGTAGCGGGCGCAAAGCTCCCTCACGTGCTGCGAGAAGCTGCCGAACCGTTCCTTCATCTCCTCGAAGGTCTTTCTCTCGATGCTTACTATTTCCATTGTCCCGATACGTTTTTATTGTTATACTTCCCTGCAAATATACCGGTCTGTATATGTCCGTGTATCAAAACCGTACCGCTTGTCCTCGTTTTGCTTCACGTTTGTAGCCTTGTCACGTTCCGGGCGGTGAAAAGCAGGGAGAAGCTCTACATATCCGCACGCCCTTCCGCATATTTCCCGTCTCTTCCGCTTGCCGTGTGCCGGACATTTCGCATATTTGTAACCGACCAAACATCATCACTATGGACGAGGCTGTCTTTATCGCGCAATACACCTTCCTTGCCACTCCTGCGGTCATCGAGGAGGAGAGCCGCATCTTGGGCAAGATCGCACGCCGCCTGCGTTGCGAGTACGTCATCCGTTTCGAGGACGACGGCAAGTTCTATTTCCTGCTGGAAACCCGTTCCGGCTACGAGGAGCATTTCGCCCGGTGCGGCTGGTACGTCGTCAGCCAGACCGACTTCAACAGCCGCCTGACCATCGGCATGGGCTTGTACGAGAGCGGGAACTTGGCGGGCTTCATGTACAGGCTTGATTCCGGCAGCTGTATCCGGGCGATTCAGGAGAACAGGCATCGTGCCGCTTGGATTATAAATTAAGCGTTATTTATTCCTAAATATCAGCACTTTCTGAAATTTTGGCTTTGCATCCGTCACGCTTTTAGTCCTTAAAAGCTATCTGCTGTTGTCCGGTGTCTGTCTGCCAACATCTTGGGTTCAGATGTTCGCATTATTTTTGGATTATGCAAATCGTTGAAAATAAACATTTTAAGGTTATTGCAAGGTGCAAGCTATATATAAATATATACTTGTACCTTGCACTAAATTTCAATACTTATTTTTCCGTCTATTTTCCATTATCGTTTCAAAATTTTCTTGCCCCCATTGTTTCAACTGCTCTAAATAAGGGATTAAAGTTTCTCCAAATTCAGATACATAATATTCCACTTTGGGTGGAACTGTGGGATATATTTTTCTATTTACCAATCCGTCCGTTACCAATGACCGCAAAACAGTAGATAGCATCTTTTCCGATATAGAGGGGATTGTTTTGTATAGTTCATTGAAACGTATTACTTCATTCTCATGTAGCTTCAATAAGACAACTAAAGCCCATTTGTCACCCAGCCATTCCAGTATAGGGGAAGCAGAACAATAATCGTAATCTAACTTTTTTCTCATTTTTCTTTTATCCAACAAATTGATATACAGGAAAACTAACCTAAATGTAAGTTACTGATAACCAAGACAGTTCTTCTTTTTTTTAAAGAGACCTACTAACTTTGCTGTCGCAAAAATAAATGTTATGGACTATAAAAGCAAAACGGCAAACGACAAAGAAATATCCATCTATTATTTCTCCGCCACAGGCAACAGCCTGAAATTGTCGCAGGATATTGCGGCGGCTTTTGGAGGAGCCGGGCTGTTCAGAATGACACCGTCAGCTGGAATCACCGCATCGGACTCCCGAATCGTAGGTTTTATATTCCCCGTATATATGGGCGGACTGCCCGGCATTGTCCGCCGGTTCTTGGAAAGTTATCCGTTCAGGAAAGGCGTGTACTATTTCTCCATAGGCACATATTACACGTACAAGGGCTGTGCGGTGTCCGTTGTGGACAAAATCATGTCCGGCAAAGGCGTGCGTCTGGACTATGGCTACAACCTGCCCACCGTAGGGAACTGCCTGAAGGAATACGAGGTATCTTCAGTAAGGAGGACGAAGATACTGGAACGGGCGGAGCTTTACACTTCACGAATAATCGACGACTTGAAAAAAGGCAAACGGAAAAAGCCTTTCCCGTATTGCAGGTTATCGGATCTGTTGCACAAAGGGCTGTTCAATGCTTTTTTCAGTCGCTCGCACTTGAACTTCTCCTTGGAAAATGGTTGTATGGGATGTGGTGTCTGCGAACGTGTATGTCCCGTGAACAATATTACGCTGAAAAACGGAGTGCCCCGGTGGGGAACCGGTTGCGAGGCTTGCCATGCTTGCGTACACTGGTGTCCCCGGAATGTCATTCAGATCGGGAAGTCCAAAGGGCGGCTGCAATACCATCATCCAGCTGTAAAAAGAACGATGCTGTACCGTGTGGAATGACGGGTTCCTATGCTGCGTATCCAGAGATTCCGGTCTGTTTCCCGTTTGTAGGATTCCACCGGAACCAGCCCGTTCTTGCGTTGTTCATGCCGACAGGTCATAGAAACGATATGGATGACCTTACGCATCCTTGTCATCATCTGGAAGAATCGGCGCATGTATTGGAATATCCTCATGCGTCCCTCTTTGCAGGTTATCGTGAATGGTCTAACTCAATGTACCAGCCTTCCCTGACGGGCTTGTACAGCGTGGTGTCGTTGTACGTCCTGCGATAGATCTCGTTCAGGTCGCCGTGTTCGGTGATACGGATGTTCCGGCGGCTTTCCAATCCGGGATCGTAAATGAAACTCTTGGACGTTCCCGCATCCACGATGCCGTGGGAATAGTACGGCATAACGAGGCTCACATATACCGAATCCGCCGTTTCCCATTCCCTGCGGTCAACAAGGACAAGACCGCATCCAATCTCTGACAACAAGGAATCGAGCTGTATTCGGTCTGGCTTCAGCAGCCCATATACCGGGAGGTCTTGTTCGTCATTCGTTTCATGGGATGTATCGCTTTGCTCTGTTGAATCAAGTATAATGACCTCTTCCGGAGAAAGCGGCGGATAGTGGAAACTGCCTTCTGAACTCTCTGCCATGATTTCGTACACCTTGCGGAACGCCGCCTCGTGCGTGGCGAAGTGGCGTATCATTTCCTCGTCGCTCGGCGGCATGGGCGGCTCTCCGCAACTTGCGGCAAACAGGCTTGCTAAAAGCAGGATTATGGCGAATGTTCTCATATTCTTATGTAGATGATGCTTGGCAGCGCTTCGCTTTAAGCGGCAGTGCTGTTTGTTATCTAAATCTTAATGTCTTTATTGGCAAAATCAAGGCACTATTTCGTAAACGGTTCGCTCATTGTTCCTGAAAATGGTATGCTCAATCTGGCTTCCGACCTTTACGATACTGTCTATGTCCGCATTGACTTTCAGGCTAAGGACGGGAGCGTATTTCCGATGTTCGTAATCGACCGGAGTATTGTTATAGGTTGTTTCGACAATAGGATAATTATGTTCCTTTGCGAACTGTTTCAAGGTATCTATGTAGGGAAGCTGCTCTTTACCCATAGCTTCAAAATCTATGTAAAACTTTCCGTTCTCCAGCACAAAGTAGATGCAGTCCACACCATTGGAACAAATACCTATAAAATCATAATCAGTATTTCCTGCCTGCACGTTTCTCAATACATCCGGCAGTTTGTCTATCGTAATCCGGGCAGCAACCGGGATATTGGAGTTTATACCGTCGTTTTGCGTCACTCGTTTATTCCCATGCCCGCAACTCAATAAACTTAAGATAGAAGTAAATATTCCCATAGTTTTTAAGAATCTCATAGTTTTATGCTTATTATTAAATAGATAACATGTAATTATATACGTTTTCCGCTGTATATCTTCGCTCAATTACAAATATATATATAAGGGCGAAACTTCGGAGCGTTCGGTCTTCCTTTTTTTCTATGGTATGCTTAAAAGCAGTTTTTGCGGGTGGTTGTTTGGGCGTTCCCCTTCGGGCGGGCTTTTGTAGGTCTTAAAATTCCATATTCTCCTTTTTATAATTTTTATAGCGAATGTTTAGAACACCTTTCCATTCTTGACTTGGACAGGCGTTTATTAACTGGATATATTTGTCGCCATCATCAATACGTATGACAGATTCCCCCAGTTTTAATAAGTCCCACTGCAAATCATAAAAAGAACTCTCGGGAAAAATTTGTACCAATACTTCAGCTTCATCAAATGATATGGGGAGTTGTATTCGCTTTAATAATTCATCATAAGAACGTATAACTTCAACAATGTTATCTGGATCATTGATGCTTTCATTAGGCATACGACCTAAATCTTTCAACTGTAAAATTTCAGTTCTCATATTATTGTTTTTTTAGAGTTCATGATGTCTGGCAGCTAATCGACCTTTATGGGCAATTGAGGTGCGTGTTAGTATTTATTTTTCATTTTGACCTATGAAATCAAAGATATTGTTTGATTCCTTTTCCATTTCCAAAGAACCCAAAGCGCCTAAATCATTTGAATATATAGAATTATCAGTGGGGTTACCGACATTTATGAAGTACCCTAAATCCCCATCTTGTCCTATCATAAAATAATTTGGCTCAAAGTCTTTTATTTGATATGTTTGATTTCTTTCCTCTAAATCAGAGTATGAATACAGACATATACCCGAATCATCCACTTCATACACATCACCATCATTGATTTTAGCCAGAAAATCAATGTAAAGTTGCGGAAAAATAATGTTGAGCTTTGCTTGAAGCTCTATAATCCTCTTTTTTATTTCTTTATTGTCGGCAATCATAACTTCATATTATTTATTCCTTGTAATTTTAAGAACCTATTCAGTAGTAATATTAAGATCTTGTTTATTTCTCCATGCTATCCTAAGATAATTACCTCTTATTAAACCTTTATCACGGTAATGTCTAACTATTTCAGAGGGCGACCAATCCTTGGCATCGGAAAATAATGTTCCGATTTCTATTAACTTTTGAAAAAGAACTGCTCGCTTTTCTACATCGCCAGTAGGCATTGAAATAGAATAGTATGGTTCTACTTTTTCAAATCCAATACTGATAAGTTCATTCTTAAAATTGTCATTATCATTGGCTATAAATATATTATTTCCAGCCAATTCAATAGCAACGACTTTATCTTGTAATTTTTCATTCATCATGTTAAACACTAATGTTTGGTGGCTAACTAACCTTTATAGGAATGTTCAGCCGCTTGTTATAATAAGTTTCCAATATCAAAGCCTAATTCTTTTAATACATTTGTTTGTTCTTTTTGGTATTCTAAAGTTCCACTATGGATAAAATCTTTATTTACAATATAGCTATTAGGGAAATCCTTGTAATACCTCATTAGAAAGTCTGGTATAATTTTATAAGTATTAAAACAAAATAAAATCTTACCAGATTTTACTAATCTAATAAACTCCTCTTTACTTTCACATTGATAAAGGTTCCCATCTTCATGAAAAACTCTGCATTGATCAAGAAATAATTTCATGTTGAAATTAGCAAAATTAGCTAAATATTGAGGGCGTTGCCACCGCGCAATATCTGTACTGTCTGGAGATGATACGACTTTTCCCCATATACCTCGTTTTATAGGAAAAGAGTTACAGCTAAAATAGAGACGATAATGGGTTTGAGCAAATGTCTCTTCATTCAGTTCGCCTTCTAATGATGAAAAAACGCCATAACATTCGTTTGTCAAAAGTCTTACATAATATAATTCACCATTTCGACCATTAATTTTATAAATTGCCCCCAACTCATATTTTGCCATAATGCTTTGATTTTTATTTATTATAATGTTCGGTGTCTAACTTATTATTTAGATGTTAAGCCATTTGTTATCAATCTTCTTTCTATGTAATTTAGTTCTATCTATATCTTTATAGAATAGTATTTCATTTTCATTAATACTATCAAGATATACTAAATCATAAATGTCTTTTACCCGTATTAATCGCATGGAATTAAGTTCTATTACAGATAGCATAAATCCTGAAATACAAAATTTACGAATATACATTGGAATAAATACTAAATTTTCGTGATACAATAATGGACCTCCAAAGCGTTTGTCACAAAAGACTTTCTGCCCATTTACGATAAGATTGCCAACCAGAGGACCACCTTGGCATATTTCATTCAAATTTGTGTATTGAATATGCCAGTTATCTTGTTGTATATCTTTTGTAAATCCCCAAGGAGTATCTAATTTATTTACAATTCCAATGCTCATAAATTTCTATTGATTGATAATGTCCGGTGGCTAACCGACCATTAAGGGAGGTTTAGCCGATTGTTATCGTTCTGTTATCTTGTTTCTATTAATTGCCCTATTTCTCCTGTTTTTACATTAATTGAAAAGCGAAAATCGCAATTTGATATATTGATGAAAAAGTATAAAATTCCATTTTCAACTCTCACATCAACGAAATGTAGTGCTCTACCATAATATAGATTCCCGTAAGTAGCAATAAACAAATCAGACACATTCCAAACTACCTGATTTGCTCCGTTCAATACATAAGCTAAATTGAATCCACCTGTATATGGATTCTCAACAACACCGACTACATTATCATGTTCTAATAAAATAGCGCACAAACCACCTTTTTCTTGTTTCCGATTATACACCTTTCCATTACATTCCCATGAAATCTCAATAGGAAGAATATCTCCAACAGAGTAACATGATGTTGTACCCGGAGAAATTGGGCGAATATATTTAAATGACTCTATTTTATTCATTCCATTTATTTTTTATGAACGGTAATATGTAATTATCCACGTTTTCCGCTATTATCTTCGCTCAATTACAAATATATATCATAAGGGCGAAACTTCGGAATATTCGGTCTTCCTTTTTTTCTATGGTATGCTTAAAAGCAGTTTTTGCGGGTGGTTGTTTGGGCGTTCCCCTTCGGGTCGGGCTTTCCGCTGCAAGTCCTCGCTATGCTGTGGGCTTTCCCCTGCAATCCCTAACGTGGGTGAAAGGGCTTTCACTGTCTTGCGCTTACACCTTGGCGCACGGGCTGTCCCGTCCCGGCGTCCGTTTCCGACCACTCCGTGAGACTGCATGGCCGAAGCCGGACATCGGGGCGGAAGGACAAACGGAACACATCCGTCCGTCCCGCCCGAAAGAGTTCCCCGGTGTTTGTCCGGCAGCCGGAACCTGACCGTGCTCACATATACTTCTCCCGCCCGTATCTCCTTGCCTTGGGAAACGGGCGTTCCCGGCTCTCCGGAAGGCTTCTTTTTCCTGCACCCGGCAAGTAACTTACCATTGACTGGAATGACTGACAGGGCATTTTTTCCCTAAGCTGATTGGAAAAACATTGACGAAGGTAGGCGGAGGTGAAAGCAAATCCGCAAAAAATGCCAAATCTCCACCCTGCGGGTAGTATTTACCATTTTTTCAGATGGTTGCAATTCACCTTTTCCGCTATCAATGATGGTCAATGTTCTTCCCAATCAGCCAAGGGAAAAAAATTGGTTGGGACGACAAGCGATGAAAACAGAGTAATAACGATTAAAATTTGTGAGTTATGGCAACAACGAACAGCACCATCGAAAAGATTGCACCGATGTTCACCGATTTGTTAATCAAGAAAATCGAGTGCTTGAAAACGGATTGGCAAAAACCGTGGATAGCGAGCCTTGAACAAGGTTTGCCCCGCAACATCAGAGGGACGCTCTATAACGGCGGGAATGTCTTGATGTTATTGTTCTACACCGAGTTCATGAAATTCACTTTGCCCGTGTTCCTCACGTTCAACCAAGCGAAGGAAGAGGATTTAAGTGTTTGCAAGGGCGCACGCTCGTTTCCCGTCTATTATTGGTTTAAGTTCGTGGTACACAAGGAAACGAAAAAGACAATCAAGTACGAGGAATACCGCAAGTTGCCCGCAACCGAGCAGGAAAATTACAAGGTCATCCCGCAGATGAAGTATTACAATGTCTTCAACATCGACCAGACCGATTTTGCCGAAAAGCAGCCCGAACGCTACGAGCGCATGAAAAAGGGAGAGCAGCCCGAAGACTGTTCGGACGGGATGATTTACGAGGCGTTGGACGAGCTTGTCTATCTGCAAAATTGGTATTGCCCCATCAAGGTGCAGTATTCGGACAGTGCCTACTATTCGCCCTCTTCCGACCATATCATTTGCCCGCAGCGTGAGCAGTTCCCGCAGGGAGCGGAATATTACGGCACGCTCCTGCACGAGATGGCGCACAGCACGGGAAGCCCCCAACGGCTGAACCGCACGTTCGGCAGCTTCTTCGGGGATGCGCTCTATGCCCGTGAGGAACTTGTGGCGGAACTTACCGCAGCCCTTTGCGGTGCGTTCTTCGGCTACGCAGCCGCACCGCAGGAGAACAACGCCGCCTATCTGAAACACTGGCTCACCAAGCTAAAGGAAGAACCCGCCTTTTTGGTGGAGATATTGGGGGACGTGAACAAGGCGGCGAAGATGATTGCCGACAAGGTAACCGAACCGATAAACGAACCCGCAGCAGCCTAAGCGGGACGGCAAAGGAACAAGAGTATAAACCAACGGGCGGAGCAGTCCGCCCCACTAAAGACATAAGACGATGAAAACATTATCGGAAAAGGAATTTAACGGGTTAAACATAAAAGCTATGTTTACCGAGAAGGTGGAACAGGCAAAAAAAGAACTGTCTCCACTCATGCAGGAGGTAAGGAAGTACATACCCCAAGCGGAATACGGCTACCACGTGGTAAGCGGTGAATACCCCGCATTTTACGGCGTGCGCATAGAGTTCACGTACAACGGCATCCGTTTCCATGTGTACAGGATAAACAAAGAGAACAAATACAGGATAGCCGCCGACATGGGGCATTTTGAGTATGTCAACCGCTACGACATCGAAAGGGCGGGCAACCAATACGAAAAGCCGTGCAATATCGGTGTGTTCACCGCCAAGAAAATAAACGATTGGATAAACTACTGCACGCAGATATACAGGCAGGTGGAGCAGGAAAATGCGGAGAACGCCCGAAAGGTAGCCGACTTCTTGAAAAGTATCGAGAACGAACCCGTAAGATGGGAAGGGAGAAACCGTGCGGAAGGGACGATAACCCGCAACGGCTTGCGCTTCACTTTCTACATAGAGAAAGGACACCTCTCCTTTGAACTGTCCCTAAGTTATCGGGGAACGGCTGATTACGACACTTTCCGGCTGTTGGCTGATAACCGCTATATCCCGAAAGGAAACTGTTAAAGAACCACGGGCGGAGCAATCCGCCCGACAATACCAAAGAACATGAAAACGACACCCGTTTACAAACTGATATACCGCCTAATCCTTTGGGCTTCGATGGTTTATTTCCTCACCACCACCGCAGGGCGGTTTTTCGCCTTGTCGCTTGTCGTGGCTCTGTTTTACTTCGTGGCACGGCTTGTTTTCGCCCTTGCGTGGCGTCTGTTTGTCGGTTTCGTGTTCATCTTGATAATCATTCTTTTAATACTCTAAAA
This sequence comes from Bacteroides sp. NSJ-39, assembly GCF_014287315.1. Lineage (NCBI taxonomy): Bacteria > Pseudomonadati > Bacteroidota > Bacteroidia > Bacteroidales > Bacteroidaceae > Bacteroides > Bacteroides sp. NSJ-39. Next base: position 43,790 of record NZ_JACOOB010000019.1, read on the forward strand.
TTTACCGATATGGAAACAAGGACATGGACAGAAAACGGAACACCCGTTAGCAAGGAAAAGACGGTAACCTTTTCGGGACACCGCACCAACCGTATAGCCAAGTTCACGGCAGACCGTGAGAAACTCTTCAGGGAGGTGGCGTTCGACACATTTGTAGCCATCGAAAGTTATTGTATCAAAAAAGGCTACGACACCTTTTTGTCGGGAATGTGCGAGGGCTTCGACCTTATCGCAGCAGAGGAAGTCTTGAACCTCAAAAAGGAATACCCGCATATCCGTTTGAAATGCGTTGTCCCCTTCAAGGGACAAGCCGAGCGGTACACCCAAGCCGACAAGCGGCGTTACGACACCATTTTGGCGCAAGCCGATGAAGTGGTAACCTTGCAGGACGGATATACCGAGGGCTGTTTCTTACGCCGTAACGACTACCTTTTGGAAAACTCCGCTTTTCTGATGGTCTATTACGATGCGGTAGCCGTGGGCGGTACGTTCTACACCCTCAAACGGGCGGTAGAGCAAAAGAAGAAGTTCGCGAACGTATGCTATAACCGCAGGTAGCCCCGCAAGGGCGGATTTTCCGCCCGCTACTTTCTTTCGTGAGCCGGAGCGGGGAAAGAAAGATAGCAAAGAAACCGATTTCCCGAACGGGACGGTTTGTCAAAAATCAAAAAGAACAACTATAAACAATCAACTTAAAAATAACAGATTATGAAGACAAAAGCAAATCAATCAGCAGCAGAGAAAAACATCACGATGGTAGCGTTGGCAGACATTCAGCCGAGCGGTTTCAACCCACGCAAGCGTTTCGATGAAACGAGCCTTTACGAGCTTGCCGAGAGCATCAAGCGGCAGGGCGTGTTGCAGCCCATCACCGTGCGCCCCGTTGACGGGACAGACCGTTACGGGATTGTTTTCGGGGAACGCCGTTACCGTGCGTCCGTCATTGCGGGCAGGGACGAAATTCCCGCAATCGTAACCGAGTTGTCGGACGAGGAAGCCGAGGAAATGGCGATTACCGAGAACTTGCAGCGCAAGGATGTGACACCCGTGGAGGAAGCCGCAGCCTATCAGCGGCTTATCGAGAGCGGACGCCACACCGTGCAGACCTTGGCGCAACTCTTCGGAAAGAACGAGAACTATATCCGCACACGGCTGAAATTCACCGCCCTTATCCCCGAAATCGCCGCCCTTTTGGATGCGGATGAAATCACCATCAGCGTGGCGGCTGAAATCTGCCGATACGGGGAGGACATTCAGCGTGAGGTGTACGAGAAGCATTTGCAGGACGAGGGAACGTATAACAGTTGGCGGGGACTGAAAGCCGCCGATGTCGCAAGGCGCATCGAGCAGAACTTCACCACCGACCTGCAATACTACCGCTTCGACAAGACCGAGTGCGCCACGTGCGCACACAACACCAATAACTTGCTGTTGTTCCATGATGGCGGGTGCGGGCATTGCGCCAATCGCACGTGCCTTGCCGAGATGAACGCATCCTACCTCATGGAGCGAGCCGTGCAAATCATGCGGAACCAGCCGGAGGTGTCGCTCTGCCGTGACCGCTACACCGCCAACGAGACGGTGGTAGAACGGCTAACCGCTTCGGGCTACAAGGTGGAGACCCTTGACAGGTACACCGCCTTTCCAAGCTGCCCGAAAGAACCCAAAGCCGAAAATTTCAACGACCCCGAACGCTACGGGGAAGCCCGCACCCGCTACGAGCAGCAATGGGCGGACTACATGGAGCAGGAGGAGGAAATCACCCGCAGGAGCGGAACGGGGGAAATCACCGTCTATGCCAAAATCGGGCAGAAGGAGATTACATTCTGTTACGTGGAGAACATGACCGAAGCGCAGACAGCGGACGGAACGCCCGCACCCGCACCGCTCTCACCCGTGGAGAAATTGGAGAAGCAGGACGAGCGCAACAAGGAAATCGCACTCGAACGCACGGTGGAGGACACCAAGAAGCAAATCCTCGAAGCCGACATCACGGGCGGTAAGTTCAGTGCCGATGAAGATACCATGTTGTACTTCTTCCTTCTGTCCTCTCTCCGAAAGGAACACTTCGCAGCCGTGGGGATTGCGGAAGACAAGCAGTATATCACGGACGAGGACAAGATGGGGATTATCGGCAACCTCACCGTGAGGATGAAGACCATCATCCGCAGGGACTTCCTTGTAGCCAACTTCAAGGGAGCGTACGGGAACAACACCGTGGCGACCCTCTTGCTTGACTTCGCACGCAGGCACATGCCGGAGGAACTCGCCAACATCGAAAGGGAGTACAACGGGGTGTACGAGAAGCGTCACCAGCGCATCGAGGAAAAGAAAGCCGTCCTCTTGGTGCAGGAACGGGCAAGGGAGCGCAAGGTAACGCAACCCGAGGAACAACCGCAACCCGAAGAGATTGCAGCCTAAGGACAAAGGGCAGGGCGGAGAAATCCGCCCGCTACTTTCTTTCGTGAGCCGTAGCGAAAAAGAAAGATAGCAAAGAAACCGATTTTCAAACTTTCAAATTTTCAAACTTATGCGAACCGTACAAAGAACCTATACACTATTCGGCATTGCGGAACTGGAGGACGAAGCCCGTCAGAGAGCCTATACCGACTGGCTTGCCAAGGGAAACGATTACCCGTATGCTTCCGAGAACTGCGACACGCTCGAAGCCTTCTGCAATCTTTTTCGTATCGTCTGCACAAACTACCGTTACGACAGTTGCACATACGCTTACCGTTTCTATACCAAGCACGAGGCGGACACGGAGGAACTTTCAGGCGTCCGCTTGCTGGCTTACCTCTATAACAACTTCCATGCGGGGTTGTACAAGCCCAAGGTCTATTGGACGAAAGACCGCAAGAAAAGGCGCAGGAGCCGTATCTCCGTCACTTGCGAATGCCCCTTCACGGGCGTTGTGTCGGACGAAATCATCTTGCAACCCCTCATGGACTTCATGCGCTCGCCCGACACACGGAATTTCAAGGAACTCATGCGTGACTGTCTGGAAAACTTCTTCCGCTCGTGCCGAGACGATTGCGAGTATTGCGAGAGCGAGGAATATTTCACGGACGAGAGCCACAGGAATAATTGGGAGTACCTTATCGACGGGACACTTTTCAAGGAAACGGCATGAAGCAGGAAATCAGACAGAACGGGAAAACCGTCCTTTACAGCGGGGACGGTCATAGCATCCCCATGATATTCAACAACCTTGTCGGAAAGAACCTCAAAGGCAGGGAGTATTCGGACTATATCGCTTTCGTAGCCATTCCCGACATGGGGTTTACCTACGGGAAGATAGCGTATTATTCGGACGGAAACCTAATCGCAACGGGGGAAATCACGCCATAACATCCCCCCCTTGTGTTTCATCGCCGGAAGTCCGGGACGGGTAGCGATCCGCCCGGACTTCTTTTTTTACCCGCCCGTGGGAAAGGATTGACCCGATTTTCGGACGCACTTCTTTTTCTTTCGGTGAGCCGTGGGCGGGAAAAGAGAAAGAAGCAAAAAGAACCCCTTTGACCCACCGGATTTTTAGCCAAGCTCCACACTCATTTTTTAGCAAACCTACGGGGAAAAACGGACAAGCAGCAAGGCTGAACCTGACGGTTTTGCGCGCAATCTCCACACCTTCGGGTCGTATTCCACGCAAAAGCCTTGCATGAAGTCCGTTCTTTCCCCGTGCCCCAAAGCAAAAAATAAATGTTTCACTTTTAATTTTTTGCATTATGAATACACTGTCTTTTCCTCAAATCACCGTAAGTTACAAGGACGCTGACGCATCCAAGAGAGTTAGAATCCGCTCTTCCAAGGAGTCTTACGACATCCTCAAGCCCTTCTACGAGGACTGTATGCAGCACCACGAGGAGTGCTGGGCGATGTACCTGAACCGGGCAGGCAAGCTGCTGGGCGTTTCGTGCATCTCACGCAGCGGGATAGACTGTACGGTGGTGGACATACGCATCGTCCTCCAGACGGCTCTCGTTTCCCATGCTTCGGGAATCATCCTCTCGCACAACCACCCGTCCGGCTCGACGGTGGCAAGCACACAGGACAACAACCTGACCAGCCAGTTGAAGAAAGGCTGCGAGGCAATCGGCATACAGCTTTTGGACCACATCATACTGACCGAGGACACCTACCTCAGCTACACGGACGAGGGGATGCTTTAAGCACCCCCTTTTTTGTTCGCCAGCTACTTTACACTTCTTTTCTTTTAACGAGTGAAAAAATAATGTAAATTGAAATAAGAATAAATTTAGATCAACAAATTACCTCTTCTGCAATCTTATTCGCTCTCTTTTAATTAATTCCTTGAAATTTAATCCTGCATCAATACATAATTGCTTAAACTTATCCAATGTATAGATTTGGTTATTAGGAATATCCTTTAACCGGGTTCTATGAAATAAATTGAAATCTGTTAAAGACGTTTCTATATTAGGATTTTCCTGCAACATTTTCTCGAAATTTTTTCTTCTTTTTCTTTGTATATGATGCAATATTAATATACAATGCAAATCATTAATGCTATTTATATCAAAATTATATACAGCATACATTTGTTTTTCTATCTGAACAAATCGCATATTCTCTTTTATACAGCAATCATCATTATTGAAATGAATACAGAGTTTTAAAATAGAATTTCGAGAGGAACTAACATCTCTGGACATCCATAAGCTATTTATTGAACCTATTTGAGAATCATCTATGAATATTCCATTACAGCCAGAAAATGTATCAATAATGGGTTTTATCAGGTTGTCTAAATCTCCAATTTTATCTGACTCCTTTTTGCGCAAACATGAAAAGTACCAAAAAAATTCAAGATTGACATCATTGTATATAATCCATTTAATTTTTGCTAATTCCGCTTTTATTACATTTTGCAGTTCCTCCTGAACATTCTTTTTAGACTGAAGTGTCGGAAACTTCTCAGAATCTATAATTAATGTAATACAGCTGTTTGCACAGCCTTCTACTAAATATGGACTATCGTATGAACAATTATCAAATCCTATTTCCAATTTATAATCTTGTAACATAACTGTAATAATTTCAATTTACTGTATTTTGTTATCTAAATCGAGCTTTTCTATGGTTAAACTATAATCTAATAATTTAACAATCTCACTAATTGGTTTTATCCAAACAGCATGTCCTCCATCTTCTACTCTAAGTAACATTCCTAATAATTTCCCTTCATTATTGAAAACAGGTGAACCACTCAATCCTGCCCATTGTTGATAATCTATTATTTGGGGGTATTTTAGATGAAACAAATTATTTTCAGTTTCTATATATTTTAATCCACAATAGACAGCGTTTAATGGGGAAAAACGAATACCATTCTGATGTACTTTCAAAATAGTACCAGTAATTACATATAATTCATCTTTAGAAGGATGTTCAAGAAACAGCTCTGTGGTTATAAATCCTTTGGGTTCTCCTGCTGACACAATTATCTCATTCTCTATACGAAGTTCTATTGTAACACATGCTTCTAACTCCTCATCTACTTTACAAAAAGCTACATCAACTAATTCTGGAAATACTAAATCATCTTTTGATTTTGGTATTTGATATTTTGTAAAATCATATATTCCCCCAAGAGGAACAACTAATGAAGCATAACATTCCATATCATTTTTACATTGTAACACACCTACAACATTATCTTCTACATTCCTTTCATCAGCCTCAAAATGTTCTCCATGAATAACATGATCTGCTGTTATAAAAAATTTATAGCCTTTATATTGTACAACAAATCCACAACCACAATATGTAAAATTAGCAAAATCTGTACTTTGGGGAGGTGCAACTACTACTTGATGATTTTTACTCCAAATAGAATTGAAATAATTTTTAATATCTTTATTCATACAACTAAATTCTTTATATAATACAGCCTTGACATACAATCACAATTAATTTCATTTTGAGACAGTTACCGTTTAGATATTCCGTCTTTTGCAAAGATAATAAAGGTATATGTATTTCCATAATTAAGTCCTGCTTATTTCGATTAAACATCTATTAGTTCTAAAATAATAGGAAAAGCATCCCAAAGGATGCTTTTCCATTTCGTCTGCTGCACAGCTCACGCTACATCTTCAATCCCCGTTTCCGCTCCTGCCGGATGTCGGAGAAGGAGAACTTCCCCGTCTCCTTGTCGAACTTCACCGACTTGTCCTTCTGCACGCCGTCCGGCGTCTCCATCCGTTTCACATTCAGCGGTTTCCCGTTGTAGAAGTCCGTCATTTGCCGGTAGCTGAACTTTTCCCCCGTCAGGCTTTCCATCAGGCTGTTCAGCGTATATACGCTGTCTTGGTTATGCACGCTCTCCGGCACGAACTCCGGGTGATTCCTCACCCAGTCCGGGTACAGCGTCTTCGCCATCAGGCAGACCTCCGGCGAGCGTTCCGCCCACGGGATCATCATCAGCGACTCCCGGCTGTGGGCGGCGCACCTGACATACACATCGGGCGTGAGCAGGCTTTTCGGCACTCCGCCACGCCCGACGGCGGACATCCCCGACGTTTCCACCGCCACCCGCACCCGCTCCGGCGTTTGCAGGTGTACGGGCAGGATGCTGATGCACCTGCCGTCCAGCGGCAGCAGGAAGTCCGCCATTTCGCCGTTCATCACCTCCGGGCGGATAGCCACCGCCACCCCGTAGAGTTCTTCCGGGTTGTTCTCCCGGCACTCCTTCAGCACCTCCATGCACACCTCCGGGGACGGGATATGCTGGACCAGCCCCCGGTGGAAGTCGTTCCCGAACCCCGCTTCCGTTTCCAGCGCCTTCCGGCACAGTTCCGGCGTCTTCATCTCCTCGGGCACGTTCTCCAACTGCCAGCCGTCCTCTTCAACGGCGGCACGGCAGACCTCCGCCGTGCGGTCGTGCCTGCATATCATCTCCAGAGGCACCTGATACATTCTTTCTTCTCGTTCCATGTTTTTACATTTTTTCTTGTTATAAACCCCTTTAAACATCCACCGACAACACGCACATCCATCCGCCGCTCTCCTCGTCCGGCGTCCAGCACCTCGCCCGGACATGGCAATAGCCTTCATTCTCTATCCACTCCAGCAGGCTTTCCGCTTCATCGCATTCCGTTTCCGCCAGCAGTTTTTTATCCGCCTCCGAGAGCAGCGACTTTATGTTCACGAACTCACGTACCTCCGGGTATTGCGGCAGCGTGTCCGGCACGTCGATATGCACAAAGTATTTCCGGAAATAAAACCGGATTTTCCCGCTTTTCCGTTCCACGCCCCGGGCTGGACAAGGTGGCGGCACTTCTGTTTTCATCCGCCTTCCGGCATCGTGCACACGGTATCTTTGCAGCGTCAGCGTGCAGCACGGTGTCCCGTCCCTGCGCAGGTGAAATCCCCGTTCCGTCACCCGGAACAGCTCGTGCTCCACGACCCGGCGCATGGTCCGGCAGTCGTCCTTCATGTCTTCCCAGACCTCCCCGGCGGAAACCGTCTCCAGCATGGCGAGCGTTTTCTCCGACAGCAGGTTTTCCGGACATATATTGTCCCCCGCTTGTGGAAGGACAATGTCCGTCCGCCACTTCGAGGCATGCAGGGCTTCGGAAAATTCCGGTATGTCGAGGTATAGAACCAGATCATTCCGTTCCATACCCGTCCTCCTTGTCGTTGTCCGCATTGAAGTCGAACTCCAGTTCGACCACCTGACCGTCCGAGTCCTCCACCCAGACGGTGAAGCCGCTCTGTTCGTCCGACAGCGGGGTGTAATAGAGCCGGAACGTCTCTTTCTCCAGCGGGTAGCGGTCATTGGGCAGCAACGCCGTGCCGTCGTCCAGTTTGAGCGTGCCTTCCCCGTCGAAGAGGAACCAGCGGATCGTGTACCGGGTGTCCTCCCAGCGTCCTTCCCGTTTCAGCTCGCACCGTATCTCCGCCGTCTCGTTCACTTTCAGCTCCTTCGGGACGGGCATCGTCTCCACCGTGAACGGGTATTTCGTCTGAATATCCAGCCCGTCATTACAGGCTGCGACCAGCACGAGGGCGGCCACAATGTAGCAGCCCGTGAGTATTTTATAAATCATTGTCCTCATATATACATTATTATAATATAGCAGTTATCGAATCATAAAACGTATTCCCACGCCGACCTGCGTGTGGAACTTCCCGCAGTCGCCGCCGAACAGCACCCGTTGGCGACCGTTTACCAGCAAGACAATCTTGTCCGTCACGTAGGCGGACAGCTCCAGCGTCAGCGCACCCCCATAGATGAAATTGTCCTCATCCGTGAGCCGGGAGCCGTCCGGCAGCAGGCTCTCGCCCCAGTTCACCGTCTCGTACCCGGCAAGGGCGGACAGCCCCAGTGCGGCGAAGAACGTCTTCTTCCGGTCTGACAGGAAGTTCAGGTAATAGCCGCCCTCGCCCGTGAACTGGCTCGCCGGATAGAGGCAGTCCCGGTAGCCGTACCGCTTCTCCAAGTATTCCGCACCGACCACCCAATGGTGGGCGTTCTTCGTGTAGGTGCTCACCGCTATCCCGGCGTGGTAGCCGAAGCCGTCGCCGTTTTTCCAGCGCATGTTGTCCGACAGCCCGCCCGTGAGCTGTATGCCCCTCATTCCGGGCAGGCACCGTTGGGCGTGTGCCTGGTTCACATGCAGGCACACCCCGAAAAGCAGGATAATGAACAGTAACCTTTTCATCGCTTACTTGATTTTCAGTTCGTTAATCTGTCTTGCCGCCACGAGGTCGGCGTTCTCCACCCGGATGGTCTGGTGCCTGCCGCCGTCCTTCTCGAACAGCTCGATGACCAGCAGCTTGTCGTCCGGTATGGTGAACTGCGGGACGGCATACACCGTGCGCACGTCGCTTTTCCCCTCCGTCACCAGCACCTCGTTGTAGCTGCGCACCGGATCGATCACCCGCTCCTGAATGGCGGTGCGCTTCGGCACTTTCTTGTCCACGATCTTGAACCGGATAAAGTCCGTCCGGAAAGCCACGTTCGACCTGTTCCTCGTTTCCGTGTGGAAATAGAACAGCCCGTTGTGCGAGTGGACGGATTTCAGGAGGAACTGCACCCCGAAGCGTTTGCAGCCCAAGTGCCGGATCTCCCGCCTGTCCTCCTTGTAGATGCTCTGCATGATCAGCTTCACCAAGAGCGGGCTTTCGCCTGCCAGCTCACGGAAATGGATGTTCATGCGGGTATGCGAAAAGTCCGTCGTGTCCCCGTTCTCCAAAAAATCCTTCATCTCGATGTTCAGCATCTCCGGCTCATGCGCATACCGGGCATTGAACGAATAGAAGCTCCCATCCTCGCAGATGACGGAAAAGTTCGTTTCCCCCGGAAACCCCTCGGTCGTCGCCTTCACCCGGATCACGTTCTCCGCACCGTCCGCTTTCCCGGCGATAATCCGGTCGCTTCCCAAATCCACGTACCGCACCGCCGAGGGGAAGATGATATGCACCGTCTTGGCGAACGTCACCTGCACCCCGTGGGGCGTAACCATCTGCCGGTAGGGTAGCTTCCGTGTAATCCCCTGATACAGGTCGTTGCCCGTGGTCCGCTGTATCGTGTCGTTCACCTGTGCGTTCGCACCCGTCACCATGCCCACAAGCAGGGCGACCCATCCAAAAATCTTTTTCATTGTCTTTACTTTTTAATGGTTTTATAATTTGTTGATTTATTGCTGTTTGGCGTAGAGCATCAGCGGATCACCCGCTTTCAGGTGCACCTTTACCGTGCGGAATTTCTTGGCGAGGTACTGGCTGCCGCCCTGCATCAGCCCACGGGTGATGTCCATCGCCACCTGTTGCCCGGCGCTCCGTGCGAACGAGATGCTCGTTCCCAGCCCGCCGCCGATGTTCGCCATCGCCTCCTTTGCCGCTTCCCGCTCCAGTGAGGTTTCTATGCACAGCCCTTTCATTCCCTCGTTGTCATAGACCGCCAATTCCACCGGCAATATGTTACCTTGGTACTGGACGGACGATACCGTGATGTCGAGCCGTTCCCCCTGCACCTTGCCTGTACCGGATACCACCGTATTGTGTGGGATAATCAGGTTTCCCGCCTGCAACGGTTCGAGCAGCCGGAGCTTCACCTGCTGACCGTCCATAACCGTCTGGTCTTGGTGGATGCAGGCGGCTATCGTGTTCTTCCCGAGGGCGTACCCGCTGCCCACCGCCGTGTTGAAGCCGTAGTTCCTCGGCTGGCTGTACCGCCGCATGAACTCCGCATCGCTCAATGGCTGTTGCAGCCCCGATACCGTCCGTTCCCGTGCCGCCTGCACCGCCACGGCGGGCTGTCCCAGACCGTTGCCGCCCTGCCCGGTGGCGGGTGCCTGCACGGTTGCGCCGTCCTGCCCGTTCTGCCCCATGTACTTGGCGGCAAGCTCGTAGCTCTTCTCCATCAGTGCCACCTGATCGTCGATTCCGCCCGCCTGCCGTTCCCTTTCTTCCAGTTTGGCGGTCAGCTCCTCCACCTGCCTTTTCAACTCCTCCTTTTCCCCGTCCACCTTCGGCTCCTCGTAGAACGAGCCGAGTTTCCGGTTAATGTCCCGGTAGGCGGCGACGGAGGAGCGGCTGCCGCCGTTGCCCGAGTAGTCCCTGAACGGTTCCCGTTCCGGCTCGCTGTCCGGCAGTTCCATTTCCACCCCGTCCGCATCGCTTTCCCCGGAGAAGGCGAAGTCCTCCAGCGAGCGCACCTTCTCCGCCTGCCGCCTTTCCGCCTGCGCCTGCTCGTAGGCTTTCCGCTTGTCGCCGATGATCCCGTCGTTCTCCGGCAGGGGGATGTCGGCGTTGAACGCCCCCACGGTGTCCCGGTTCACCTCCCGCTCTTCCGAAGGCGCGAATATCAGCCACATCGAGCCGAGGAACAGCAAGCCCATCAGCGGATATACCATCAGCTTCTTCCGTTGCTGCAACTGTTTCGGCGTGAGCGGCTTGGCTGTCTTCTTCTCCTTTTTTCCGCCGCCCTTGTCCTCTTTCTTTCCGTTCCCCATCTCCGGGGCTGCGGCATCCGCCGCCTTTACGTGCTGCGTTGCCGTTGCTTTTTCTTGGTTCTGTTCTTCCATCATGTCAAAAATTTATGGTTGTCCTACATTCTGATTCTTCTCCCCGGAGGCTTCCTTCTGCCTGTCTCTCCGGTTTGCCGCTTGCCGGGCGGCTCCTTCCGTTCCCGTTTGAGCGATGCCGTGGGGCTTGCCCGGTTGTCCGCCCGCAGGTGCGCAGCCTTCCGTTCCCGGCTTGCCGCCTTTTCGGGGAACAGCCTCGCTTCCAGCCCTGCCAGTTCTTTCGCCGCACGCTCCCGGATGGCACGGTTGTGGCGTCCGATGGCGGCTTCCGGGTAGTCCCGGGAGAGGTCCCCGTTGTCCTCGCTCAGGTGGTAGTCCCACCTCAGCCGGGCGATACCGGCAAAGTCCTCCGTCAGCCCGTACTTCTCCACCGTCTCCTTCGGGACTTCCCGCTGACCGTCCCAGCCGTGGCGGGCGAGCCCGTGGAGCAATGCCCGTTCCGCCTTCACCGCTTCCAGATAGTCGCCGGGCAGTTTGCCGCCCGTCTTCCTCTCGTAAAGGGCGGCGGCTTGCCGCATCAGCTTTCCCCGCTCGTCCGCCTCCCGCAACTCGATCTGTTCCATGACGGTGTGGTTGTCGCCCCGCATCTCCTCGCTCCATTCCCGGCTCAGTTCTTCGAGCCTGCGGTAGCCTTCCGCCAGCCCGTGGCGGATGGCCACCGAGTCGTCCGGTTTCTCGCCTTTCAGGGCAAGCCTTTTCAGTGCGTCGAGGTCGCCCTCCCTCATGCAGCAGTTCAGCAGCCGGTGCGCCGCATCCCGTTCCGCCTGCGCTTCGGGGGATAGCGGCTGCGGGGCGTTGCGCCTCGTGTACTCGTGCTCCAGCACCTTGTATTGCGCCGACAGACGCAGCATCGGGCTTTCCGCCGCCTCCTTCACGCTCCGGGGGATTGCCGCCCCCTCACGCATCCCGTAACGGGTCTCTTTCAGGGCGTCCATGACCGCCCGCCATTCGGGATAGCCCGTCTGGTACACGTACCGGAAGAACCTGTGTTCCAGCAGCAGCTCCGCCTGTTTCCTTGTCACCTCCGGGCAGTCCCGGTAGTCCCTGACGGACTGGAGGATTGCACCGGCATCCGCACGCCTCTTATTCAGCAGGCTCCCGAAATACGCCGCCACCTGCCTCATGTTCCGCTCCTCCTGCCGCTCCCGGCGGCGGAGCAGCCACTCACTCAACTTCTCCGCCAGTCCCATGCCGTCCGCTTTCAAAAGGGTTGATAATACTGTCATTGGGCAATTGCAGGCGCCTGATATGCTCTATCCCCAGTTCCTTCCCGTCGTTTCTGCCGATACGGTAGATGGAGGAGACGGTCATATAGACCGACAGTGCGCCGAACGCCGCCAGCATCACGAGGATGATTGCCACACGCATGTCGGGCGAGATACGCCCGGCGAGGCGGCGGAGCTTCCCGTCCGCCCAATCCTGCGCCTTTACGATGAATTTCCTTATCATAGCCGTCAGCGTTTAAGGGTCTGCAAATCCTTGTTCTCCGTGACCTCGAAGCCCTCGATGATGAAGCCCTGCGGGTTGTTGTCGCTCCTGACCGCATCCAGCAGGCGGCAGCGGGTTACAAGGCTGCGTTCCGTAACAGAGCTTTCCCGAAGGATGATCTGCCGGGCGAATGTCCGCACGCTGTACGGGTACTTGTCGAAGTCGCACCGCAGGCTGTCTATCTCTATCATCTGGTTGATGTTCCCCGATATTATGCGGTTGTAGTACCCCTTTTCCGAGAGGTCCTTGTAGTAGTTGAAGGCGCTCTTGTCCGCCAGCAGCAGCGAACGCCTGATGTTGCCCTCGATAGCCGACTTGTCGGGCGAGAGCGTGAAGAACAGCTCGTGGAAGCGGCGCACGTGCTCCCGTGCCTCCACCGGGCGGTTCTGCCGCACGTCCTGCGAGAGCGCCAGCATCAGGCTCTTGCCGTTGTCCAGCACGTAGATCTTCTGCCGCTGCGCCTCGGCGAAGCTGTACGACTTCCACAGGGCGAAGCCCGTCACCACGGCGCACAGACTGGCGAATACCAGCGTGAAGAGCCGTATCTGCCTGAAGCTCGTTTCGATATTTTTCAAACTTTTAAATTCCATGTTTCCGGTTTTTTATTCGTTATGACTCATTTTCTTGGGACATCCGCCGCTACTTGATGATTTTTCCGGCGATGTTCCCCACGGCTGCGCCCGCACCTGCGGCGGCAACGTTGCCTACCTTCGTGGCGGTCTGGTTCATCGCACGGTTGGCGTGGCTCACCCCGCCCGCCATGATGATCCAGTTGGCGACGGTCGGTATGGTGAAGTACCCGAATATCCCGATGATTAAAAAGATGATGTACACCGTGTTCGAGCTGTCCGGGATGAAGGTCGGGTCGCTCATCGCCTCGATGTCACGGGTGAGCATCAGCACTTGGATGCGTGCCAGCACCGAGCTGAACAGGTCGCTCACGGGCAGCCACATGTAGATGGAGATGTACCTCGTTATCCACTGCGTGAGCGTGCTCTGGAACCCGTCATAGACCGAGAGGGCGAACGCTATCGGACCGAGGATGGAGAGGGCGATCAGGAAGAACGTCCGTATCGTGTCGATGACCAGCGCAGCCGACTGGAACAGCAGTTCGAGCAGTTCTTGGAACCACAGCCGGATGTTCCGCTTCATGTTGTACTCCGTCCGGTCAATGTACATCACCGCCATCGTCTTCAAGTCCTTGGGCGACCAGCCCAGCTCGTCGAGCTTCTTGTCGAAGTCCTCCTTGCTCGCCAGATACGCCTTCTCCGGATCACGGCGGAACGCCTCCCTCTCCAGCGTCTCCTTCTGTTCCCGGTATCGGTTCATGTCGAAGGTCTGTGATTCGAGCATCCCGTGGCAGCCCTTCACCACGGGCGAGAGCACCGTGTTGATCGTGCCGATGACGAAGGTGGGGAAGAAGAGGATGCACAGCCCGATGGCGAACGGGCGCAGCAGCGGGTACACGTCGATGGGCTCGGCACGGGCGAGCGCCTGCCACACCTTGGCGGCTACGTAGAACAGCGCACCCAGCCCGGCGATTCCCTTGGCTACACCCGTCAGCTTCTCGCAGAGCGGCATCATGTCCTGATACAATGCCTGCAATATCTCGTGCAGGTTCGTGAAGTCTATCGCTAACAACATAGTCCTGTATTTTTATTATATGTACGCATACATTATTATATATTTGCCCGCCTCACCAGTAACGGTCTTCCGCATCCCCGTAGAGAGCCACCACCCGGTCGGCGTCCTTTTTCTTCTTCGCCCGCAGGTAGCTCACCGAGATGTTCTTGTCCGTGTAATACTGCACGAGGTTGCGGTACTCCAGCAGCCGCTTGTAGCTCTGGTCGATGATCGCCAGCCGCTCGGCGTCCGAGAGCGACATCCCCGTCACGTTCACCACGTTCTTCAAATCTTGCAGGATGTCCGCGCTCTCGGAGAGCAGCTTGGCGTACCCGAACGAGATGGTTGACAGCTCGTCCGGCGTGTAGTTCGGGTCGCCGAGCATCTTCTGGTAGTTGCGCACGTAGATTTCCGAGATGTCCGCCACCATCTCGATGGACTTCTTCACCTTCACGCCGCCTTTCACCACGTCATGCACCGCCTTGAGCGCATCGTAATACTTCCGTCCCTGCTCGAATATCTTCGCCGTCTCCTTGAACCCGTCCAGCGTGTGCTGTGCGGTGGCGGAGGTCTCCACGATCTCCTTGGTCGTGTTGATGATGCCCTGCGCCAGATTGCCGGGATCGTGTACGACCCACTGGGCGTTGGCCGCACCTGCCGTCAGGCACGCCACGCCCACGATGATTGCCTTTATCGTTCTCATGTCCTTACTGTTTTAGGGTTCCGTCACTCTTTCTCCTGTACTCTCCGCCCGGCGACAGCCGGATGCGGTCTTTCTCCCGGTCATAGTCCATCATCACGGCGAAGCCCGTCTCGATGAACAGCACCCCTTCCGTTTCCCGGACGAGGTAGGTCTCCGCTTCACTGCCGCCCTTGTGGTTCCTGTGCATGACCGTCACACGGTACCTGCCGTCCTCTTCCCAGAGGGTGAAGGGCGGCTTTCCGCCCGTGCTGACCCATTCGCCGCACATCTTTTCCAACCGTTCCGCATTTGTCTCCTTGCAGGAAATGACAAACGCCAGCGCCGCCGTCACCGCCGACAGCAGCAGGATTAAATTCAATCGTCTCATCTTGATTCCGTTTTTTTAGTTTTACAAAATTTTATTCTCTCCATGTCGTTTAGCCGTTTGTACATCCAGCCGTTTAACCGTTTGACCGTTTAGCCGTTTGGTCAACCATCCGACCCTTCAGCCGTTCGTCCGGTCAATCAACCACCCGTCCGGCAACCTGTCCGCCGCTCCCCGTCAGCGCATCGGCACATTATTTATACTTCGTTTCCGCCAGCCGCTTGATGGCAAGCTCCAAGTCACCGCCCAGCTCTTCCGCCAGTGCGAACACCTCCGTCTTCTCGCTCTCCTCGGTGGTATAGGTCAGGTACTCGGCAGCCGACACCTCCGTGGCGTACACCGCCGACTGCACCCCGTTCAGACCGATCCAGACCTCCTTGTACTTCCGTCCGGGATGGTTGGCGAGGTTGATGGAGAGTATCTGCGACTTCTCCTTGTCCGTCAGACCGAGCATCGACTGGATGCCGTCGAACTTGTTCATGTACTTCTTCTGGTCCAAAAGGATTTTGCAGTCCGAGTTGGTGATGATAGCCTCCTTCACGATGGGGGACGAGATGATGTCGTCCACCTCCTGCGTGACGACAATCGCCTCGCCGAAATATTTCCTGACGGTCTTGTGTAGGCTAAGCACCCAGCGCCTTATCATATTCCTATGACAGGTTTCCAAATGCTCGCCCCCGAACCGGACTTACACCTCTCAGCGTATCCGGCTCTCCACTAATTTCAGTCTATCTTTCCGTCATGTATCTTCTTGTGACAACTCCTGCACACGGCAATCGTCTTGCGTTTGCGGGCAATCATGTGTCGTTCCCAGCTTTCCTTTCCCTGCAAGTTCTTTAGTTTCCTTACATGGTGCATAACAAGGTCGTCTGTCGCTCCACATAATTCACACTCACGGGCTTTCAGTCTTTCAACAAGACTTGTCCGCCCCGCAGTATAAATTGTTCGTGGCATAATGTCACATTCCGATTTATAGGTAGGCTTCTTTCGTTTGAAGCCACCGTCGTAAAAGTACCTTTCCTTTACCCCTGTTTTAGTCATGTGCTTTACGATAAACCTACCGTTCTTGCGATATTTCTTGTTTACTTTACGTGTGCGGCACTTATATTTGCCTGCAAACGTTTTGTACATGCTGTATTCCATGATGTAACTGAAATTGTTCAAGGCATGGGCACAGTTGTTGGCTATGGAGTAGTAATTATAGAAACCCACGATTTCTCGATTATAACTGTCAAGGATTTCAAGGTCATCATTAAATATCAGTCCCGATTTACATTTCGGTTTCCATATTTCCTTTCCGTTACGGTTCGCCATTTCCAAGACTCCCAAATCGAAAAGTTTCTTACGAACAGTTTCCGAACTGACATTCAGACAGACCCTTTTACCATAGGTTCTTCTCAATCTGCCTCGTTTATCCCGTCTTTGTTCATTGGATTTTCTTACAGAGATTTCATATCCGAGAAACTTGGCAGGTCTTTTCGTGTGAGTGACAAGTGTCTTTTCATCGGACAGTTCCAATGCCAGTTTATCAGCAAGGAAGTTTTTAATATCTTCCTTTATCTGTTGCGCATCTTGTTTACTTCCGATAATTCCCACGAGAAAATCATCTGCATATCTCGCATATTTCATTCTCCTGTAATCGGCATCCATTTCTTCGCCGTTGGGATATTTAGCCCGTCCTTGTTCTATTGCTTTCAGTTCAAGGATTAGCTTTGCCTTTTGCCTTTCGTCTTTTACGGACTTCAATCTTCGCACAATACGTTTTCTTGCATTGCCAAAGTCCAAACTTTCTCTACTGAATTTTCGTTTCTTCCCCTTATCGAATTTGACAATGTATTCCTTTATATACTTGTCCAGTTTGTCAAGGTAGATATTAGCCAGTATCGGGCTAATGATACCACCTTGCGGTGTGCCACTGTAAGTATTATAGAATTGCCATTCTTCAATATATCCCGCTTTCAAGAACTTGCGCATTAAACGTATAAAACGTTCATCCGTAATGCGCTCCTTGAGGGTATTTATCAGTACATCATGGTTTATGTTATCGAAGAAGCCTTTTATGTCTCCCTCTACAAACCATTTTGCACCATTAAACTCCTTTTGGATATGGGCTAATGCAGTATGGCAGCTTCGATTGGGACGGAAACCATGCGAGGTGTATTCAAAACTTCCCTCGTATATGGCTTCCAATACCATTCTTACTACTTCTTGTATCAGCTTGTCATTAAAAGTCGGTACGCCAAGAGGTCTTTTCTTACCGTTTTTCTTTGGTATGTACACTCTCTTTGACGGTTGGGGTTGGTACGTTTCATCTTTTAACGTATCAATTAACTTTTCAATTCGTTTCAGGCTCATGTTGTCAATGGTCTGACCGTCCGAACCTTTAGTCATGTTACCTTCTTTGGCATAAATGCGCTGATAGGCAACGTAGAACATTTCCTCATTGAACAAAATCCTGTAAAGACGTTCAAACTTATAGCTTGCATCCTTACTGTGTTCTGATAGACTGTTTAATACTCTTTCTGGACTTCTCATAATGTCTCTCACATTTTCCGTTAATTGTATTAATAATTAGCTGCTTCCCTTCGCCATGTACAAGGCGTTACCTTGCTCAAACTACTATGGAAGCTCCGTTACCACTCCGAATTTTCATAGGTCGAACCTAATAGCCTTTCGGCACTTCGGGATAGGTAATCCCCGTTTATCACATCGTAACTATTGGCATGATAGATTGTCGGATACGACTTCCGTCCTTTACTCGCTTATTGCGGTTGTGTCGTGATAAGTTCTTGCTACATTCATACCTGTACACTGAAGTAGTATCACGATATGGCGATTGATAGTTACCTTACGCCATAGCCTCAAGGGGGACCACTCGGACTATCGTTCAATCAATTCGGACTTTATCCTCATATCTATCTTTTCATCTCGCTATTCAGTCGCAGTTTGGTAACTAACTGACTTATAACTTTTCCGACATGCTACACTCCCTGCTCGGTTAAGTTTTCCCGAAAACAGATAAGTCGGCTGATGATAGGTTGTTTTCAAAGAACACTTTCCTAATCTCTTGCCAAAGAGATGTTTACGATGCAACCTTTACGGGCGCACACATGTACTTCAAATACTCACTCATACTCGGCGAGGAAAGGGCTTTCCAAGCCTCCTCGCAGATCAGCATCTTCCGCACCCCTTTCAGGCGGCGCAGCTTGTTGATGAAGGCTTCCATGATGATGATCGTAACCACGGGGAACAGCTCGGCATTGTCCTTCACGGCGTCGATCTCGAAGACGATGAACCGCTTGTGCAGCAGGTCGATGTTCTCGTTCGAGTTCAGCAGGAAGTCGTAGCGCCCGCCCTTGTAATACTGCCGCAGCGTGGTCAGGAAGTTGTCGATGTTGAAATCCTCCCGGCTCACCTTGATGTCCCTTGCCGCCAGCTCCTTCCGGTAATCGTTCAGCATGTACTCGTAGAAGGTGTCGAACGAGGGGGCGATGTCCCGGTTCTGCTGTATCCGGCGGATGTACGCCGACACCGCACTGCCCAGCTCGCCGCTCTCCGTCTTCGTGACCTTCTCGTCCTCGCCCTTCCACAGCGCCAGCAGCAGCGTCTTGATACTGTCCTTCTTCTCTACGCTGAACTTGTAGTCGTCCGTGAAGAAGGGGTTGAAGCTGATGGGCTTCTCCTCCGTGTACGTGTAGTAAATCCCGTCCTCGCCCTTGGTCTTGCGGTGGATCAGCTCGCACAGCCCTTGGTACGAGTTGCCCGTGTCGATCAGCACGATGTGGCTGTTTTGCTCGTAATACTGGCGCACGAGGTGGTTCATGAAGAACGACTTGCCGCTTCCGCTCGGACCGAGGACGAACTTGTTGCGGTTCGAGATCACCCCTTTCTTCATCGGCAGGTCGCTGATGTCCAGATGCAGCGGTCTGCCCGTCATCCTGTCCGCCATCTTGATGCCGAAGGGCGAGAGCGAGTCCTTGTAGTTCGTCTCCTCGGTGAAGAAGCACAGGGCTTGCGGGATGAACGTGTAGAAGCTCTCCTCGAAGGGGAAGTCCCCCTCGTTGCCCGGTATCGCCGCCCAGAAGAGCGTGGGCACGTCCACCGTGTTGTGCCTCGGCTTGCACTCCATCAGGGCGAGCTGGCTGCCCACCTCGTTCTTGATGCGCCTAAGCTCCTCCCGGTCGTCGCTCCACGCCATCACGTTGCAGTGGCAGCGCACCGAGGTCAGCCCTTTCGAGTGCGCCTCGTTCAGGTATTCCTCGATCCATGCCTTGTTGATCTGGTTGGAGCGGGAGTAGCGGGAGAGCGAGTGCATGTTCCGGGCGGTCTGCTCGAAGCGTTTCAGGTTCTCCCCGTGGTCGTCGATGAAGATGTACTGGTTGTAGCAGTGGTTGCAGTCCAGCAGCAAGCCCACCGGGGCGGCGAACGACAGGCGGCAGTCCGAGCGGTCGGTCGAGAGCCGCTCGTAGCGGCTGTCCGTCGCCACCTTGCCCGGCAGGTCTTCCGTGTCCGAGAGGGTGTGCAGGCAGAGGATGTCGTCGCCGATGCGCATCTCCTCCGGGTTCAACTGGATGTCCTTCAGCACCGTCGTGTCGTGCTGCGAGAGCGAGAGGTACTTCTCCACGATGCCCGCCGCCGTTTCCGTACCGGTGATCTCGTCCGTCGTGAGGCGGCGCAGCGTAACGAAACCGCTGTCGTTCATGATCTTCTCGAACTGCCCGACGGCTTCGAGGAACCTCGTAACCGTCTCCCGGTCCTCGATCTCCTTGGGGACAAGCCTGCCCTTGCAGAGGGTGGAGAACGTGCTTTCCTGACGGCTCCGTGCCTTCGTCGTCTTGGTAAGGAACAGGTAGCAGAAGTGGTTCAGGAACGGGCGTTCGTTGAAGTGCCTCTCAAAGCTCCGGCTCAGGAAGCTAAGGTCGTCCCTGTCCGTTTCCGGCCGGTACTTCTCCTCGATGAAGAAGTCCTGCTTGTGCACGATGGAATACTCCGGCAGCACCTTCACCGCCTTGTGCCAAGCCGAGTGGACCGCCTCGTACTCGCTCCCCGTGACGGAGAACAGTTCTGGCAGTTCCACCCTGAAGGCGACCGTCACGTCCGCCTCCTTGCTCACGATGCAGCCGTTCTCCACCGCCAGCAGCGGGAACTTGCTTTCGAGTGTCGCCGCTTTCATTACGTTTCTCATTCTTGCCAGTGTTTAAAGGTGAATAATCGGGGGATTTTCAGCCGGTTCACCACGTACCTCGGATGCCGCCTGCGGGCGGCTGCCTTCATCAGCCCGTGCGTGCCGTACCGGGCGTTCAGCCGGAAGGTGAGCCATACCAGCAGCGTAGCCGCAGCCACGCCGAAGCCGATGCACACCCACTGGCTCACGCCCGCCATGTACAGGATGACGAACACCACGAACACGGCGAGCAGACCGCCGCAGAAGATGAAGAGGTACTGGCTTTCCAGCCCCTTGAACTCCACGTTCCTGCCGATCCCCTTGTTGATTTCCAAGTCCATAGTCCGCTGTTTTACAGGAAGAACGAACGGAGGATGGTAGCCGCCACGATCAGGAAGATGCAGGCTCCGAACCAGCTTGCGGCGACTTTGCTCACGTCCGGATCGCCGGCGCTGAACTTCCCGTACACTTTCACCCCGCCGATCAAGCCGACCACCGCACCGATGGCGTAAATCAGTTTCGTGTCGAGTAGGTCAGCCCCATTGCTGGGGCTTTCCCCTCTAAGAACCGTGCATGAGAGTTTCCCCTCACACGGCTCAAGCAACGCATTGCCATTCTTACTGAAGGAATAGTTCTGCCT